>JAQWNI010000227.1 GCA_029268645.1 Myxococcota bacterium | reverse complement strand
GCGTGTTGGCGGCCGTGAAGTAGATGCCATCGGAGATCACGTACTGAATTCTCGGAATCAGATTACCAAACCGTCCGATCCCCAAGAGGTACTCCGCCGCCAAGGTCGCCGAATTTTCGGGCGCCCGAATCATCTGGTTTCCTGAAAAGTCCTCAATTTGTTGGGTCGCGAAATTCCAACCCACGTAGTTGACGTAACGCGCGTTCAAGTACCCATAGACGACACTGAGCGAGAGATCGTCGATGGGCATCCAGATGCCCTCAAACTCAAGGCCCCAAATTCGCGCACTATCGGCACCTTGAATAAACGTTGTATTGAGAGCTTGTGTCTGAACCTGGTAGTTGGAGAACAAGTAATAGAAGCCCGTCACATTCGCCTGGAGGTTGTTATCCAAAAAGCGATTTTTCGAGCCCGCTTCGAAGGCCCAGATCGTCTCACGCTGAGCATTGCCGAGCTCCTGGGTCTCCGGCGGGTCACAGCCCAAGCCTACCGCGATGCCATTGATATACCCCGGCTTGTAACCCTTCGAAATCGACCCGTAGACCATATTCTGGTCGCGTATCTGATAATCCACCTTGAGCGTACCGGTGATGGCTGACCAATCCTCCGACAAAGTACCCGTATCGACGGCGGGCTGGAGGCATTCGATGCCGAAGGGAGTATTAGAACGGATCTCTGTGGAGTAACGATTGGCCGTGGATTTATCGTAGGAGTAACGAATGCCCAGCTCGACCTTCAACCTGTCATCGAATAGGGCTTGTTCGAGATTTGCGTAACCCGCGAGGGACAACGTCTCATTTGAGCCCCCAACCACTGAACCCTCCAAGAAAGTCGTAAACGTTAAGGGCAGCGTGAAACAATCCGGAGGAGGTTGAAAAAGCGACTCGCACACCTTCCCTCCCGAACCCGGGAAAATATTCGCAGCCCCCGTCAAATTCGGAAGGCCAGTATTCAGGTAACCATCGGCATTTAACATGAAAAAGCCGAGAGTCCATTGAAACGAAGAGTCTTCCGCGCCGCGCAAATACATGTCCAGTACGCCGTCTCGCGTACGACCTTGGATATTGGCCTCGACAATGTCTTGCTCGGTCAGGTCCCCATCAAAATTCTGAAGGCGATCTTCAGAGCGATACGAGCCGACCGCACTAAAAAAAACATCCCCTAAGCCTGGCAGCGCACCGTCCCATTCGAGCGTCCCGTTGATGCTCCAAGTCGAAATATCTTGGAACTGCCGAGTATTACGGAAAATCTGACGCGGATTGGTGGGATTGGGCTCCACATCCGGATTGGTGGCAACGTTGTCACGGGGCCCCGTATACGGATCCACGAAAACCCAAAAAGGATCGCCTCCGAAGGGATTCGGAATTCCATCCGGAGTGAACAAATAGGTATCTGGGTAGGAACCCACGATCTTATTCCCAAAGCCAACTCCACCCTGATGATTGTAGAGTCCGCGAACCACAAGGCGCGTGTTGTCGGTCATGTCGAACAACAGCTGAGGCCGGACGCCCCAATTGTCCGCATCATCCGCGTTCTGGCCATTCCCCTCCCAAAAGAGATTTTCCTGAAAGCCATCTCGCTTATCGAAGTAGAAGGCCACCCGGGACGCGACACGATCCTCGACGACCGGAACGTTAACCACGCCCCGGCCCGAATACTGGTTATAGGAGCCGAAAAGCATGTCACCGAAAACTTCGAATTCGTGGATCGGCCGGCGCGTGGAAACATTGATGGCCCCTGCGGTCGAATTGCGACCCCACAAGGTACCCTGGGGTCCGCGAAGCACTTCAATGCCGCTCAGATCATAGAAGGCGAGTGAACTCGCTGCCGTCGGGTTATTCTGATAGACGCCATCTATATGGAAAGCTGTGGAGGGATCGGTAAAGCCCTGGTTGCCGACACCGCGAATCGTGATGCGAGAAATGCCAAAGGTTTCTCCATATTGAAAGTTCGGCACCTGAGTGGCGAGCTGTTCAACGTCGTAGATGCCCCGATCAAAAAGCTGCGCCCCGGTCAGGGCTGTGATGGCCGTGGGGGTTTCTTGTAGATTCGTCGACCGCTTCTTTGCAGTCACGGTGATCTCTTCGATCCCGCCGTACTCCGGCTTCGGCGCCTCGCCCGGGGGCGTATTGGGCTGAATCAAATCCGGATCTGCTCGGGCGTCCAACTCCTCAATGCTTTCCCCGTCTTCCTCTTCCTCGTTGCTTTCGGGTTCCGATGTAGTTTGAACTTCGGCGATCGCGGGCGCATCCAATTCGTCTTGGGCACGAGCCATCGAGGGCAATCCCGCCCCCGTAACCCACAACAGCACAACAAAGACGACGATGGCCCGGGTCCCCCCCCCTTCAAGACGTTCGATCATGTGGATCTGACTCGCTTTCTTGACGATTGTATGAGCAAGGAACAGTTCATCTCATGGGATCACGTCGAAGCTCGAGGACAGCGGGGGCCAATCTGGCCACCTGACGATCGGCCATAGGCTGCGCGGCACGGATCTTTCCGGATCGAACCGAAGCCCGATGGCTTGATTCGCTGAAACGATCTCGGCCTGACTCGCCTTCGCAATTCAGACGAAACGCACGCTCCCCCATCCTGTTGTTGTAGTGCTTAAACGGCTTCCAGGTCAAGCTTTTTGAGCCAATTGCACGCTTCAGGTGAGTCAACCCGGCTGGACCCGAATGACCTCTAGATGGCCTTCGCTGAACGAGCGAATCGAGCCTCATCTCCCTCAGCCTCAAAGCCCTTCATTTGGGCCTCTTCGCCTACAGTTTTTTCTTGGCGGCGCGTCAATGAGAGACCTGAGTAGGTCAATCGAACCCTCATCGCCCCAGCTCTGCCCCCGAGGGTCCGGAGGAGATGCGTTTGCATTACGGCGCTGCCTCCATTTACGATCCGGCCCGACCGCTCCAATCCCCAAGCGGCCATGACGGAGCGAGAAAGAAGACCCCCGTGACCCCTCTGAACGCGACGCCTTCGCCCACGCTGACGGTTGGATTCTTCCTGCTGCCGCTGATTGTCGGCAGTCTTGTCGTGTGGGCCATCCGTCGCACCTCTGGACCCACCGCGGGGCTGTGGGCCGCCATTGGCCTCAGCGCCTGGATGGCTTGGGTGGGCGGCCTCGCGATCCTGGGCTTCCTCGATCAATGGAATCCCCCGCACATGTTCCTCGTCTTCGCGGCGATCCTCGTTTTTTTGGCCTGGGCCGCGCGGCAACCGTGGACTGAGCGACTCGGCACCCTCCCGCTTGCGTGGCTGGTGGGCTTTCAGAGCTTTCGCATCGTCGTGGAAATCTTGCTTCACGCCGCAGTCCGGGAAGGTGTGGCTCATCCCACCATGACGTGGACGGGCAACAACTGGGACATCCTTCCGGGCATTTCGGCCCTGCTGCTCTGCCCCTTTGTGCAACGGATCAAACCCGGCACCCTGCAAATTTGGAACATCTCGATGGCGGGCATTCTGGTCGTCACGGTTGGTTCCGCGATGCTGTCCGCCCCGACGCCCTTTCGACAGATCATGGGGGATCCCGCGAACAGCTTTGTCGCCCGATTCCCCTTCGTGTGGTTGCCCGCGGTGCTGGTGACCTCAGCCTGGCTTGGCCATGTTGTGCTCTTCCGACGACTGCGAAGAGAATCCAGCGAGGAATAGAAACTGACTCGTCGGTCCTCGCAGGCTTATTCGCCCGTAAAAATCGGCCGGCGCTTCTCCATGAAGGCCCGCATCCCCTCGATTTGATCCCGTGTGCGGCCACACCGAAGCACGGCTTCGCGCTCGACCGATAAAGCCTCATCAAGAGAAGCCGAACCCGCCCCCACGACGCAGCGCAATACGCCCGCAACAGCCACCGGTGGCATTGCGGCCAGCTCTCGGGCCAAAGCTTGGGCGGCCTGTTTGAGTTCGGCCAGCGGATGCACCTCTTGAACCAAGCCAAGGCGCAGCGCCGTCGGCCCATCGATCTTCTTGGCGCGAAGAATCAAATCGAGGGCCGCATCCCGCCCGACGCATCGCGTGAGTCGAGCCGTGCCCCCCCAAGCCGGCACCGAGCCGAGGTCCAGCTCCGGAAGGCCAATCTTTGCCCCTTCCGCAGCGGCCAGTCGAAAATGACAGGCCAGAGGCAACTCAAGTCCGCCGCCCAGGCAGTAGCCGAAGAGCGTCGCGATCGAAGGTTTTTCCATGGACTCGATCCGACGCAGCACACGCAGGCGCTGATCGAAGACCGCCTCCGAACCGCCTCGGGCCTCCGCACCGGATTGCAGTTGCTTCAGATCCATCCCCACGGAAAAATCTTTTTGCCCCGCCGCCGTCAAGACCAGCACTCGGACCTCTGGGTCTTGAGCCGCCTGTTCCACCGCCTCTTCCAGCGCATCCATATACTCGAAGCTCATACGGTTGATGGGGGCGTCATTGTTCGTGAGGGTCAGAATGCCCTGATCTTTCTCAACCAAGAGCGGCGTTGTTTCAGACATGGAGTGATCCTTTTCTTGATGGTGGGGCCACGGAAACCCGGGCCCAACTCGTCGCGGAAAGTCGGTCAGGACGGCGGGCCCGTTCCTCAACCCGCTTCGGCCCCCAACGCCGACCCTCGAGAGGCCGCATCGAGTGAGGCGCCGCCCTGTCGATTCGGAATCAACCAAACCGGAGAGGACCAGGCCCGTTCCTGCAAGGTTGTGGGAAAATCAGGCCGCGGAGGCACACCCGCGCGAAGCGCATCCCAAGTCGACCAACGGCAGGTCGGGTTTTCCAGCACCCGGGCGTAGTAAAACGCTCTCTCGTCGGGATCAAAATCTGGATCGGACCAGGCTGCGGCCAAGGAAGCCTGACCGCTGGCTTCATCGATGGAACAATCTCTCAAATCGACCTGTGCTCCGTTGTCAGGACAGCGGTGCGTCTCTGGATCGGGCGCGGCTCCCCCCGAGCAGGCCACATCGTACACCTCCTCGAAGGTGGACTCGCCATCCGACCATCCCTTGATGATCTGCAAACGCTGGAGCGGTGCACTCGCCGGGTCACTGAGGGCCGAGGCCAAAAAAACCGGCGAGCCGCTGTCCTTAGCGGGCAATTCGCCCCCCATCGGCACGCCTTGATCATAGGCTCGGCCGATTCCGCCCTGCTCGGTCAACATTTCACCCTCCAGCCCATAGCCCGCGAAGAATCGTATGCGGATCCGCGGCCCCGAGGTGGCAAAGGTTTCTTTTCTGCGAAAAGCGTCGTAGATCGACTCTCGGGTATTGGCTTCTGCCCACACTCCAGCAACGCCCGATGCGCCAAAGGTTGTGGTGGGCGTCTGGCTATAGGCTGTCCCCTCAACGTCCTGAACCAAAGCCGGAGCCGCCACCCGGTACGTCAACGCCTGCCAGAGAGGCAAGGGAACCGAACCGCGTAGCTCCGGAGTCGAATCGAGAATTCCGATTTTCGAAAAGAAGTTCGACTCATCATCGGAGATCGCCCCGGTGTGCGTATCACTCGCCGCCACGAAGCCAAATTGATAGGGGTTCGTGATCCCAGCCTCTTCAAAGGCCAGGCCACGACGAAGGGCCTGCCTCACGTAGCTGCCGTCGGGGTCGCTTGGCTCCATCGCGCCCACGCGGTACGGCATAATCTCAAAGCCAGCCCATTCATCGTTGTCGGAGAGCGCGGGGTGGGTCTCCGAGGTACCCTTCACTTGTGTGATTTCCACGAGGGGCTCGTTGCGCAGACGCTGCTTCGTATAGTCGTCGTCCATGGGATCCCCGGCCCAGTCCACCAGCTTGAACATTTGGCCGTTGGAGCCATTCGAGTTATGGGGAATCGCCAGACTCTCAATCCCCTGGGCACGGAGACCGTCCATCCAGTCCCAAAGATCTTCAGGGTTCTGAGAGTGAAAGCGGGAAAAAGGCTCTGCGGGGAGCCTATCCGCCTGATCAAAAATCACGTTGCGGTGCAGATTCCCACGATCATCCGACGATGTCGTGTACTCGTAGGCGACAAAAGTCGTGAAGCGACCCGGGTCGTTGAACTCTTCGGCTGAACGAATGATATCGAGCCACGCCGCCCGGCTGACAGCACTCGTCATAGCGGGGTCCACCTGTCCATCCATAATGGACTGCACCAGATCCGGAACGAAAGTCTGAAAGACACCAAGCCGCGGCAGGATGCTCAAGACCCCCTCATTGCCCGGCTCATTCAACCCATGCAGTGGTTCGGCCAATTCAAGTTGACCGATCTCGGTGGTGGGGTCCGCCGCCGCCTTCCCCACGCCCAGAAAAAGGGCATGGTCTGTCACCGCATAAAAATCCAGCGGTTGGCGCAACGTCATATCAAACCCGGCAGGGTGCTGAATGGTCTCACCCAGGGCATAACGGTAGGCATCCCTCGGACCCACCGTCGTTCCAAACGCATAGGCGTCAAACGAATAGGTGGTATGAACATGAAGATCGCCAAAGTATGCATCGCGCTCGGGATTAGGATCAGGCGCTGCAAACTCGACAAGGCTGTCGTCGACGGGCAGCAATCGTTCGGGGATTGCGCGCGTCTCGGAAGAACCCAGCGGAGAAGCCTCTCCGGATTGCAGGTCAGAAGGCCCGCACCCGAGAGCAAAACCCAGCCCAACCAGCACTGACCATCGAGCCGCGAAAGAGAGAACCCTCAGACCCGCCTTGGCATTACAGAGAAGCCTCATCGTTTCTCTCCTGACTTTCTTGAAAAACTTTCAACTCGACAATGACACAGCCCCAGCATCGCCGCATCGCGATTTCCGAAGCCGAGAGACAGTGGGCAGTCAACGCCGCTCGCGGTCCACCTGAGCCAACTCGTCCTGAAGCGCCATATAGGCTGCATGGCGGTCCGTTCTGATTTGCCCCGCTTTCACGGCTTCCAACACCGAGCAGTGGGGCTCCGTGCGGTGCCGACAATCTCGATAATGACAGCGCTCCGCCAACGCCCCTTCAAAACCCGGAAAGTACGCCGCCAAATCTCCCGCCGAGATCGCCACGGGACCAAAGTCTCGAAAGCCCGGCGTATCGATCAGCTCCCCGCCCTCGGGTAGACAATGCAACGTTGCATTCGTGGTCACATGACGGCCCAACTCGGTTTGGGGATTGATTTCGCCGACCGCCAGTTCGAGATCGCCTAGGAGCGCATTCATCAGCGAGCTCTTCCCCACCCCGGACACGCCGACAAAGACCGCTCTGGCTCCGTTTCCCAGCCATCTCCGAAAGGCATCGAGACCGTATCCTTCAACTGCGGAAACCGACAGGACGGGTTCGACTCCCGGCCACTGGCCACGCAGATGGTCGATCAAAGCCACTCCATCACCGAGATCGCTTTTATTCGCCACGAAGAACGGCTCGATATCGACCGCCCGGGCTCCGACAATGGCGCGGTCGATGAAAGCATCCGGAGTGCGGGGCCGAGGCGCGACCACGACTCCCATCGCGCTCAGATTGGACGCCACCGTGCGAATCCGACCACGGCGATCTCGGCGCTGAAGGGCTCGCACTCGGGGTCTTTGCTGAAGACCGTTCGACTGCCAGACCACCTCGTCTCCCACCACCAGACTCGCCCGACGATCGACCGGGGCGCGTTTCTCTTCCCCCTCCGCCGAACGCAGAAGCACCTCGATGCCGTAGTGGGAAACAACCCGCCAAGTCTTCTCGGGCATGACCTCGTCGGTCTTTCGCTCCATAGGACGGCATCGTAGCAGCCCCCGCTTTGACGAACGGCGGCGCACTGGCAAACCCTGCCTCTAAGTCGGACCTGACAGCAGGGCATCGGCGAGGCCTGACATTCGCTCCACCCGATGACTGAGCGCCGAACGGATGGTCTCCACCCCGGCCCTAAGGCAGACCGCTCTCCGTGCCCGACTCACCGCCGTGTAGACCAGTTCTCGCGTGGCGACAGGTGACGGTTCCCTGGGCAAGACGAGCAGAACCTCATCAAACTCAGAGCCTTGACTCTTGTGCACCGTCATCGCAAAAACTGTTTCCACCGGTCCCAACCGACGCACCCCAAGCCAGCGCACCCCGCCCTCTGGCCTTTCAAAAAGAACCCGCAAATTGGGGCCATCCGGTTCATCCAGACTTTGCCCCGCAACGGGCCGCCCCACGACGCCGACATCCCCATTATAGAGCCCGCTCGCGTAGTCATTCTGCGCCACCAGAACCGGGCGTCCGTCGTACCAAGGTTCTCCTCTTGGATCGATCGCACCTTGATCGAACAGAATCGACTCGGACAAAGCATTGAGCGCAATCAGCCCGTCCGAACCGAGGCGATGAGCACAAAGCACCCGATAGTGCTCGAGGGCCGCCAACCGCCCCGGCGCGTCGCTCGCTGAGGCAAAGCCTTCATACCCTCGTTTCAGCTCTAAAAGGAGCCCATTGGTATCCTCTGGGTCAATTCGTCGCAAATCGGGCTGGGCCGGGTCTTCGAGTAAATTCAGAACCGTATCGACATCTCCCGCATGAACCGCCGCGACTAAGGCCCCGAGGCCACTCCCAGGCACGAATCGGTGACTCCGGACCAATTGAATCACCGCCGGGGGGCGGCTCGAATCTCCCGTCAAAGCATGAGCACCGGCGATATCGCCAAGCACGGCCCCCGCTTCGACCGAAGCCAGCTGATCGCGATCCCCCAACAAGATCAACCGCGCATCCGGCGGAAGCGCAGCGACCAGCCTCGACATCAGCGCCAGGTCGACCATCGAAGCTTCATCCACGAGCACGACATCCACCGGCAGTGGGTTTTTGGCGTCGTAGCGATAGCGAGTGGGGGCCCCACCCGCCCCCAGCGCCCGGTGTACGGTCGAAGCTTCCGTCGGAATCGCCTGACGCGTCGCAGAAGTACAATCCAGACTTTGAACCGCTCGAGCAATCGACTGACCCAAATGCGCGGCCGCTTTGCCGGTTGGCGCCAACAGTCGAATCCGCAGACCGATCTCCGTCGACGGCTCCGACTGCTCGATCAAAAGTGCGAGAATCCGAGCCACCGTCGAGGTTTTCCCGGTTCCCGGCCCGCCAGACAAGACAAAAAAGCGAGAACGAACCGCACCGGCCGCTGCCACTCGCTGAAGGTCTGGCTCTTGCCCGGCCTCTTCGGCCCCGAACAAACGGTCTAAACCCTCTTGCAACCGATGCTCATCGACTTGCACTGGGAACTTCGCGGAGAGACGATTCTGAATACCAAGGGCCAGACGCTGTTGGTGATCCCAATAGCGTCGCAAATAGAGTCGCTTCTCAGCATCTAGAACGAGCGGTCGGACCTCGGCGCCCTCGGCAGAAGTGATCTCATCCGAGGTCACGACCAAGGGGCTGCTTGCTAACCAGGCCGAACAGACTTCGGCGTTTCGCTCCAACCCCTCCGGCAGCGGCCGGTCGCTGACGTCGCGCCAAGATTCCAAACGGTTCAAATCCAGACAGACGTGCCCCGCTTCGACGGCCTGGCTGGCCAACGCGGCGAGGACCAAGACTTCCGGGCGGCTCTCGCCAGCAATTCGCCCCCATGTTTCCGCCGCTCGTGCGTCCAGAACCGAAACCCAGCCACCGTCCAAGAGTCCCGATAGCATGTCGCTCATGCGTCCACCTTCTCCGGCTGCACACCCAACTCTTCACCGAGTGCATTCGAGAGAGCGGTCAACAACTCATCGGAGGGGCGATCATGGTAAACCCCGGCAGCCGGTCCGGTGTGGGGGGACAGCCCGCGCAGAAAAAGATAGTAGACCCCACCGAAATGCTCCGTGGACGTATATCCAGGCAATTTCATCGAAAGCATTCGATGGAGGGCTAGGGAATAGAGATGGTACTGAAGGATATAATCGTGGCGCTGCATCTCTCCGACCAGGGCTTCGGACTTGTAATCTTCCGGAAACGGTCCCAGGCGATTCGACTTGTAATCGACCACGTAGTAGCGGCCTTCGTGCCTAAAGATCAGATCAACGAATCCTCGAAGATATCCCGCCAAGGACCCGAACGTCAGGTTCGCCACGCGCGGTGCATAATTGCGAACTGCTACAGGCTCAGCATGATGGGCGAATGCGTCAGCCAGGCGCCGCGGCGTCAGGGCGGGGGTCGCATCGAGCGCGACGGGCAACGTAAACTCCATCTCGTCGATTCTCGACGCACGCGGTAAATCTCGGAGAGAAAAATCGTCGAGCCCCCCACCCAACGGCGTCCGCAGCGCCTGATCCAGCCCAACGACCAACTGCGCCGTGAGCGATGGCTCCCATCCGGCTCGCTCGACCGCCTCGGAACAGAGCCGGTCCAAGGCCATCGGGTCTGGGTCTTGGAAGTCGAGCCGCTCGAGCACGCCATGAATCAATGTTCCGGGCCCAGCTCCCGCTGGAAAATCGTGCAGCACGACCGGACTCCGATCTTCCTCGATGCGGAGAGGCTCGGGCCAAGGCACCGCGCCCTCTTCTCGATCGTAGTCCCGACCCGCAGACACCGGGTGGTCTTCAGGAAACCTTTGCGGGGAAGCGCCGGATCCGGCGACCAAACGTGAAAAACTGGAGACGAATCGAGTCTGAAAAATGGGGCGCTGGGTCACGCGCGCCGCCGCCAGGTCCACAACAGGCGTTTCAGCTGAGTGCTGAGCGGTTTGAAGATTGAGGGGCATCCTCTCAAGAACGATCGTGTCTCCCGACGACTCGGCAAGCTGATTCAAATCTGCGAGTTCATCCTCTTCGTCCAGGGCCCCGCAATATTTTCTCAATGCCGTCAACCACGAGGGCCCATGCAAAGCTTCCCCCTCCGGTAGAGGGAAGGGATGAAGAAGGTGGGCGAGTGGAGAGCATTCGCTGCCTGAAATCGCGCCCCAGGCCACGGCAACCTGATGACGGGCGCGGGTGAGCGCCACGTAAAGGAGCCGGATACTTTCGGCGAACACCTCAAACTCAGCTTGGCTGGCGTGCTCATCCCGATCATCCGAACCCAGATCCAGACTGAGCCGATCCTCCCTGTCTGGGTCATGAAAGTACGGCCAGGCCTTCTCTCGGCCACCGAGCGTCCGGCCTTCCCATAAGAAGGGGCAGTAAACGATTCCATATTGCAGCCCCTTACTGCTGTGCACGGTCACAATCTGAACTGCTTGGGCATCACTTTCTAAGCGAATGATTGCGTCGTCCCCGGCCTGGTCCGCCCGGGCGGCTGCATCTCTTCGCATCCGAGCCACCCAGCGCACGAGAACACGAGCCGACGTGCCGCCGCCTCCAGAATGAGCCTGAAGCAACTCGGCAAGGTGCATCCAGTTCGTCAACCGCCGCTCGCCATCGACTTGAGCCATGATTCGAGTCCGGGTGTTCGCGGTATGAATCAGGCTCTCCACGAAGGCCAGAACACCCTGAGACTTCAACCGGGCGCCCCATGAATCCAATCGTTCGAGCCATGGGTCAAGTCGATCTGGATCCGCCTGCAGGGCCTCAAGTTCGGAAGCGTCTGCGCCCACCCATTCGGTCGAAATCGCCGCACGGACCGCACGGGCATCGCCCGGATCAGCCAGCGCCGAGAGGATTCGCTCCAAGGCCGCAGCCTCTTCGGTTTCGAAGACACTCCGACGAGTCTGGGTCACACTCGGAATGCCCCGACGGCGTAATGCCTCTTGGATTTTTTCGACTTGGCTATTGGTTCGACACAGAACCGCCACATCGGAGGCTTCTACACGCCGTGCTTCGATGTACGCCTCGGAGTCAAGCAATTCGGCAATATCTTGAGCGACCCAAGAAGCCGCTTCATGCTGCGCTCGACCTTTCGTCATCCGCTTGCCGACCTCGGTGCGAGGAATCAGCATCAAGCGCAAGCCGCCTGGACGCCCTGGGGCTTCCAGGCGGTCTGACGCATTCGGAGCAGGCACCGCAGGATAGAACGGAATTTCCTCAAAGAGGAAAGGCTGATCGGCTTGACCCAGCAGAGCGTTGACCCCGGCGATCACCGAAGGGTCCGAGCGCCAGTTCCGGTCGAGGCTAACGATGTCGCCGACGGAGTCCCTCCGGGCCTGCACGTAGGCAAAAACGTCCGCTCCTCGAAATCCATAAATCGCCTGCTTGGGATCTCCGATTAGAAAAAAGCTCCCCGTCGCATCACCCCAGATATTCTGAAAAATCGAGTACTGAACCGGATCCGTATCCTGAAACTCATCGATCAACGCCGCTGGAAAACGTGATCTCAAAGTTGAAGCGAGAAGATTCCCGCCCTCGCCGTCCAAAGCATCCGCAAGGAGCGTCATTAGATCGTCATACGAACGCGAACCCGTCGACTGTCGGCGACGGCTCAGCTCACGCGGAGTGGAGGCGGCCAATTCCATCTCAAGAGCGAGCAGCCGCTTAGAAAAAGCCGCGTGACCCCGCGCGTCTAACTCAAGCAAGCGATCGATCGTTTCGAAGAGCGGGTCGGTGGTGGCCTCTTGCCCCTTGCTCGCATGTTCCGAAACCCGCCCCTGACCGATCCGCGCCAGTCCCTGGGTGGGTGAAGACACCGTAAAACCAACCCTCGGATAGGCGAGCGCCCCTTCGATTTCATGACGCCAGGCCGTCGCAATTCGGCCCTTTCTGAAGATATTGCCCTTGAGCCTCTTTTGCCGGACCGCCTCCTCCAATTTCTCAAGCGCGGCCGGGCCTCTCTCCACCCACATCCGCTGCACAGCGTCGACGGCTTGCGCGTGGGCAACCAAATCAAACTCGATCGACTGGACTTCGCTTGGTCGAATCTCAATCCTTGGGTAACGCGTCACGACCTCTGCCAAACCAGCGAGCAACTGGGGTCTGACCCTCTCTCCGCCCTTCGAAGTGGCCCGAAGCCAGCGAATGAATTCGGGTTCGGCGGAGTACAGGCTCCGCGTCCAATAGTCAGCGACAACCTGGTCGATCAAGGCGCCCTGGTAGGCCACCAGTTCAGTTCCAAATGCGGCCCCACTCTCAAAGGCGTTTTCATCCAGCATCCGCTGACAAAAACCGTGAATTGTCGAGATCATCGCTTCGTCGAAGCTGCGCAGGGCCTGCTGAAGATCCTTAAGTTCCTCGGCGGGACGTCCACGGGCCATGCTGGCCTCTACCATCGACAGCACTTTTGAATGCGGCCCCCGCTGGGTTGCCTCCTCGGACTGCAATCGCGCGTCGAGGGCCCTCTCCATTTCCTGGAGCCGGCCCCGAATTCGCTCGCGCAATTCCGCCGCGGCGGCTCTCGTATAGGTGACCACCAAGATTTCACTGGCACTCAACCCTCGCTCCATCACGAGGCGGACATACAGCAGGGCAATCGTAAAGGTCTTGCCCGTCCCAGCGCTGGCTTCAACTAAGCACCGACGGTCCAGCGGAATCTCAAGCGGGTCCAATGCACTCATCGCGTGACCGTCCGATGCGCAAATAAGGGACCAAAGACCCGCTCGGCCAAACGGCTGAATCCGTACTCAGCGTCGAGTTCCAAACCCGCGGCCCGATCATTCAGTGCCAAGGGGTCCCGGCGACCAAAAAACTGTCGAACATAGACTTCGTCCCGCTCAGCTCGGATCGGCGAAGACTGAGTAAAGGCATTTTGCGCATCGAGCCAGGCGTTCTCGCGGAGCGTCGGATCTCCCGGATTCTTCCCCACTCTCTCCGCAAACTTGCGAGACGCCTTCGGGAACAGCGGCAGCGGCCGCTTCCGACCGGCTTGGTAGATTCGAACCAGATCCGCAAGGAGCCGCGGCGCATCCTCCACCCCTTCAAAGCACACCTCCGAAGCGACTTTTCCCTTGCTGCCTCGTCGGCCAACGAAATGGCTACGACGGGGCAGGTCCGGCGGACCCGAAGCGCAAAGAAGCAAGTGCTCGATCCACACTGTTAACTCGGAAGGCCGCTCGGGTTTGGCAAAACGCTGAACAACTCGGCCCCCGGGATAAAAACCCGTCAGATGGCCGAACAAGAGAACCGTATTGTCCTGAGGAGCGGCTTCGGGATCAATCTGCAGTTCCAGCCGCCGATCGGGCTGGACCGGCCCCTCTCTCAAGGCCGCAATTTGCCGGGTCATCTGAGTCACTTCTGCGGCCAATTCTTCAAAAACCACCCGACCCGCTTGACCCAAAGGGAGGCGACCCTGTCCTGCTAGGCGCTCGCGCATCGATTCGAGCGGCTCGCCTGACAGCGCCCGATTCAGCATTTCCTCTCCGATCAGAAAAGCTTCAAGACCATCCACGTCGAGGGGTTCACGATCCGCATCGAGTTCTTCAGCCTCGGAAAGCACCAGGCCTAACTCCGCCATCGCGAGACTTCGGGCCGGATTTGCAAAGTAAGCACACACGTCCCCAATGGAGAGAACCTCTATTTCCTTCAGGTCGTCTTGGAGGGCTTGCGTCAGAAAATCCTCAGCGGGTAAAGAGGGGCCGGCCATCATGGCTGAGGCTTCACGCCAAACTGAGGAATAAGAGAACAAAGAGGTGTCAGCGGTCTCTTGGCTGAAATATCTCGGGCTCCAAGGCTGGAGTGGATGTCGGACGACGATTCGCTCTCGAATCCATCGCGAGGCATCCGCCTCTTCCAATTCCGGGGGAATCACCATGCGAGCGACGGCCTCAAGGAGTTCCTCGACGATCACCGAGGGAGGACGGGGCTCATTATCCCGAATGCCCTGCCCGACGTACGTCACCAGCAGATGGTCTCGGGCGGAGAGCAGTGCCTCGAGAAACATCTGCCGATCGTCTTCTCGGGCACTGCGATCGCCGAGCTCCTCCGAAGCCCCGATGAGATCAAAGCTCGGTCGGGGACGGCTGCGCGGGAACTCACCATCGTTCATTCCCATCAACGCCACCACCCTAAACGGGATGCTCCGCATTGGAACCATCTCGCAAACCGTCACGGCGCCCGTGACGAAGCCGCCGGTCGCCGTCCCCCGCGCCAGTTGCGACTCAATCGCCTCGCGCGCACTCGAGAATTGGATGGGCGTCCGCGAACCCACGACTCGCGCCGAATCCGCGAGCTGCCCCAGGGCCTCGACAACGATCGTCCGTTCGTGGGCACAATCGGCATCCACTTCGATCAACGCGTCTAGGACCTCAATGAAAAACTCTGTCCAGTCGATGACCGTCCGCGGCTCAGTCGCCCGAGCGTGTAAGGCGAACACCGCATCAGTCAACTCGACCAGTCGACCCAAGCCCGCAGCTTGCGCCCCCTCCACACCGGCTTGGGGCACGACCCCTGAAAAAAGTCGATCCGGCCCGTCTTCGATGGCGAGCCCGGTCAGGAGCCGATCGAGGCCGAAACGCCAGGTGTTCGCATCGGTTTCCGGCTGGCCCTCTCGAGCGCGATGCTCGGCATTGCGCCCCCATCGGATACCGGACAGCTCGATCCATGCGCGCAGCAGCGCTTCATCCTCATTCGTCAAACCAAATCGTGCCCGAACCGGATCAGAAGCAAGCAACTCCAGCACAGGGCCCGCCTCCAAGCGGCCGTCCAAAAGACCGATCGCTCGAAGGAAGGCATCAACAGTCGGGAACGTCCGCCCCACCCCCTGATCCGCCACGCTCACCGGAATACCGGGAGCACCTCCTTGAGACCCCATAAAGGCAGCCTCGACAAACGGTGCATAGCGGGAGGCATCGGGCGCCATCACCACGACATCCCGGGGCGTCAGGTCGGCATGGCGGTTAAAAAGCTCGAGCAGCTGATCGCGAAGGACCTCTGCCTCGCGCATCGGGCCATGGCAGGCGTGAATCGCAAGGGAATCGTCTTCCCCACCGAGGGACATCCGGGCGGTCTGCCCGGGCCGGTCGCCCCGCCCGCGGAGGGCCAGCATGTCCGACTGCAGGGCTCGCAGGAGGGAGTTCTCTTGGCGCTCCTCGCCACAGGGGTCGACATACAAATCATGATCAATTTCAGAGTATTGAGTCCTCTCTTCTAGAATCTCCTGAAAATCGCGCCCGACCCGGCCCAGAGAAGCCAGCAGCGGCGGCCCCAAGGAGCCGAGGTGCAAGTCTTCCGCGTCGGTGGAATCCGGGCTGGCCTTCAGCAGACGCCCTTTCTCACGTTCGGTCTGGAGCCCGGCCCAGTACTCACGGGAGGGACTCAGCAAGAAGACATGCACCTCCATAAAATCAGCCAGTCCAGCGACAGCTGAAACGTAGAGTGGCGGCAAAGTCGACAGGCCAAACAAAGAGACGCGCCCGGGCCACCCCGCACCGGGGCGCGCACCCGCCTCAATCGCAGATAAAAAATCTCGCACCCGGGCCGCACCATGACCGCCCCCCAAGGCGTCCACCAAGTCGCGCCAAAGCAAGGCTTGCCACTCGGCAGCGGAAGTCTTTTGCGGGGCCAATGCCTTGCCTTGCTCCCAAGCCAAAACCATTTCCGGACGGTAGACGGCGTAATGATCGAAGGTCTCCGCGATCCGCCGGGCCAGCGCCAGGCGTTTTCCATCCCCATCGGCCCCGGCCAAGTAGTTCCGAATGGGCGCAAACGCCGGATCGATCAGCCGCGCGGGTAACTGTTCTGCGATGGCCCAGATCAACGATTCGGGCTCCCAGGCCGCCGCTTTTCCACCCCCATCACCCAGCACAGCCGCCAGAGCCTGATCAAGGAAATGTCGCGGGAACGGAAAACGCGCGTGGGCAAACAGGCCAAGCCGCTCAGCCAACTCCAGGGAGAGCCATCGCTCGATCCCACGCCCCTGAACGACCACCCACTCTTCCTCGAATGGGTCGTTTCCCGAAGTGCCGACGACACCCGCTAGCGCGTCGACCAGTGCCTCAGCTCGATTGCTCCGATACAGCTGCATCCCGGGCCCACCATACGTCGCACCCGCCACCGGTTCAATCACAGGACACGACGAAACAGAAGAGATTGGGCATCATGACCGCATGGAGTCGGTCTACTTTGCCTACGGGTCCAACATGAGCCCTTCGAGATTGAGGGCCCGCCTGCCGCGGATCACTCCTCTGGGCCGGGCATGCCTCCTCGATTGGCGCCTGGCCTTCGACAAACCCTCTCGGGACGGTTCAGCAAAAGCGAACATCCAGCGACAACCGGACCAGATCGTTTGGGGGGTCATGTGGCAGATCGAGGCTGAGGATTGGATCACCTTAGATCGATTCGAGCCGGGCTATGAGAGACTCGGGTGCGCCGTCGCCCCCGGCCCGAGCCTTCCGGCCCGTTCAGCTTTTACCTATGTCTACCCTGGGCCCGCCTGCCGGCAGGCCCCCTTCGATTGGTACCTCGACTATCTGATCGATGGCGCAAGCGCTCATGATCTGCCCGAGACTTGGAGAACCGAACTCAATTCCGTGCGAGCTCGCTGCGTCACGTCAGCAGAGGTTCAATCCGTCGGACAGCCTCCAAAACCTGATCCGGCGGCAAAACCGTAAAGCAAAGCCGAATCCAATCAGCGTAATCCCGGCCACTCGAGGCACCCGGGGCCACCAACACACCCTGTTCAAAGCAGTCCTCAAGCAACCCGGATAGGCCGCGGTCGTCGAGCCGTTCACGAACATTGAGGAACAAGAAAGTCGATCCCTCTGGTGCCGTCACACCCAGCAGAGAAGCTGCCTGAGCGCCGACCTCTGCGTAAATTCTGCGCGCCTCGGCCTGCCAGTCCGCCCCCCGGCTCAGGGCCCGCAAAGCCGCATGCTGGCCGGCTGTCGGCGCATTGTAAAAGGAATGCGTGCCGAGCTTCCTCGCCTCATTGATCCAATCGGGAGGGCCGACCAGATACCCCACCCGATTGCCCGCCATCCCATACGCTTTGGAAAATGAGTAGGCACTGAGCGTCCGCTCCGGAGCCAACGTCGCTATCGATACATGCTCGCCGGTGAAAACGAAGTCCTCGTAGACCTCGTCCGCCAGAAGCCAGACATCTTCTTTTCGCGCCCAATCAGCCAGGGCGGACAGCGTCTCTCCATCAAGCACCCGGCCCGTCGGGTTCGAAGGGGTCGAGACATACAGCGCGACCGTTCGAGCGCTGGCCCGGGCACGGACAGCTTCAACCGCCGCTTCCGGGGTACCGACCCGATCGTAAAAGGGAACCTCCACGGGGGTCCCGCCGCAACTTTCGACGATCCCTCGAATCAGCGGCCAAAAGGGCGCGAGGATCAACACTTCATCACCGGGCTGAAGCAGCGCGCCCAATGCGCAACCGAGGCCAGCCGTCGCACCAGCTGTGATGAGGATCGACTCCCGCTCGCAGGGGATGCCATTCCGATCACGGACCTTCTCAACTACCGCGTCGACCAGCGCGGGCAAACCTCGGGTTTCAGCATAGCGATGGAGACCTTCTATTTCGTCGGTCCGTAGATCTTCCATGCGAGCACCCACAACCGGCTCGAGCCAGGTGTCTCCCACATGCAGCGGAAAAAGCGATCCTTCTCTTTCCTGTGCGCGATCGGCGAAAGGGGAATAAACGGCCCCCGGCATCGCCGCCACCTCCGGTGCAAAACCAGGGCGACGGGTCACAAAGACCTCATCAGAGCGCCTCGCCTGCACGCTTGAGTTCAAATTCAGGCTGCGCCATCAGAATGCCTCGGCAGGAGGTCTGCGTAACCCTCTCGATAGGTGGGCCGGGAAAATACATACCCATCCTTTCTTAGCCGTGCGTTCCGACACCGCTTACTGCCGCGACTCGGCACCGAGGCATCCTGCACCGGCAGCACTCGTCCCAACTCAGAGGCCATCCATCTCAACACATCGGCCCGATCGGCGGGATCATCATCAACTCCCACATAGGTTGGCGCCGGCGCGTCCAGGCCGAGAAGGTATTCGATGGCTCCGGCTGCGTCCTCACGATGAATTCGATTGCCGTACTGCGGGGTCGGATAGAGGGGAATCGGATCCCCGGAGAGAACTCGTTTCACCATCGAGGTCCGGTCCGGACCGTAGATGCCCCCCAAACGAATCGCTGTACTGGGAAAGGAACTGCCCAACAGCAGTCGTTCGGTCGAAAGCATGATTTCGCCTGAGAAATCCTGAGGGTGGGTCGGGGAGTCCTCGTCCACCCATTCGCCTCGGCGCTGCCCATAGACCGACGTACTCGAAGTAAAGAGCACCCGGGCGGGGCGCTGCCCCTCGTCCTTCAAGACTCTCAGGAGATTCCCCATGCCATCCAAATAAAGGGATCGGTAGGCCGATTCGTCTCGAGACTTCGCGCCGGCCGCAAAAACGACAAAATCGACCCGACCCGGCAGTGCCCCGATGCCGTCGGAACGGCTGATGTCCGCAGCCAGGGGCACAAAAGACTCGGGGAGCGAAGAGGGGTCCCGGCGCATCCCGAAGACGCAGTGCCCCTTTTCATGCAGGCGCTTGCCCAGCGCCTGCCCGACATATCCGCATCCAACTATCAAAACATTCGCCATGGAACCGGAAGAATGCCAGAACACCCGACTCCCGACACCCCGCGTATACTGAAAGAATGACGCCCATGATCGGGATTCCCCTCAGTCTGGACGACCGCGAACGCTGGAGGGCCGGCCGTCGCTATCTCTATCTGGACGAACTCTACCCTCAGGCCGTCGAACAGGCGGGGGGACTGCCGGCCCTCATCCCTCTTCACGGAGACCCAACGGCTTGGGCGGATCGAATCGACGCCCTTCTCATACCCGGGGGAGATGATTTCCTGCCCTCAACCCCCTACCCCAAATCGGTCTCATTCACGCCTACCCCGGAGAGCCAGTTGCGCTTCGATCGTGCTCTCCTCAAGGCTGCGCTTCGACGAAAACTGCCCGTGCTGGGGGTCTGCTACGGCGCCCAACTCTTGGCGCTCCACCACTCAGGACAGTTGCATCACCATATTCCCACCGACCTCCCAGGCGCCAGCACCCACCAACTCCCTGAAGCCGAAGGCCGGCATGCGCTGCAGATCGAGCCGAGAAGCCGACTCAGCGAGGTGGTTGGAACGCTCACGACTTCAGTCAACAGTCTCCATCACCAAGCGATTGCGGATCCGGGGCCGGGCATGAGAGTCAGTGCGCGTGCACCGGACGGCGTCATCGAGGCGATTGAATCAGTTGATCACCGCTTCGTTCTGGGCGTGCAATGGCACCCAGAGAGACTCCCTGGCGTCGTCGCGGGTCAGGGCCTGATCGAGGCGCTCGTTTCCGCGACTCGGCGGGGGTAAACTGCCGTGATGCTTAGGGCTCCTCTTTCCGCTCTCTTCTGGGTCTTCATCGCGGTCACATCCCTGGTGATATTTCCCATCGCTCTCTTAACTTGGATCGCCACGACGCCCTTCGACCGACGCAAGCGAGCCCTTCATTGGGTCACGTGCTTCTGGGCCTCTCTCTACACGTGGCTTAACCCAGCTTGGCCGACTTCGGTCCATCACCGTGATCGCCTCGATTCCAACGAGGCTCGGGTCTACGTGGCCAATCACCTGTCATTGGTCGATATCTTGGTTCTTTTTCGGCTCTTTAGCCATTTTAAGTGGGTCTCCAAGATCGAGAACTTCAGGGTTCCATTGATCGGATGGAATATGTATCTAAACGGCTACGTCCCTCTCACCCGGGGCCACAAGCACAGCGTCGTCAAGATGATGGCACGCTGTGACCAACTGCTGGCCGACGGGAATTCAATCATGATGTTTCCGGAGGGCACGAGATCGACAAGCGGTCGCATGAGACGCTTCAAACTCGGCGCCTTCGAACTCGCCCTTCGCAACCAAGTCCCGCTTCAGCCGATCGCGATTCGGGGCACCGGCAATGCCCTTCCAAAACGCGGTTTCGTCCTCCAGGGTCGGCATCCGATCTCTATCGATGTGCTCGAACCCATCCGACCGGATCAGTACGGCCAAGATGACGCCGAAGCCCTTGCCCTGCGGGTTCGCCGGGCACTCATGACCGAGCTGGGTGAACCGACGGATGAAACGACATCCGCCGAGAACGCCGCGGCTACGGTTTAAAAGGCGGCTCTCCATCAAAGAGGGACAACAGGGGACGGACTCAACAAACTGGCTGCCGCAGCGTTTCGTTCAGGGCTCGACGAAGCAATTTTCCCGATGCACTCCGCGGCAGCGTATCTCGTCGATAGAAGGCCACGGGCACCTTAAAACCCGCCAGCGAGGCACGACAGTGCTCAGCCAAATCTGGCACTTCATCATCTTTTTCCGAGGGGACCCAATGCGCCACGGGACGCGCGCCAAAGCGGTCGTCTGGGATCGCCGTCACGCCCGCCTCGGCGACCGCCGGATGACGAAGCAACACAGCCTCCACCTCGGCGGGATAAATATTTTCTCCTCCGGAGACGATCAGGTCATCCCGGCGGTCCAAAACCGCAAGCCCCCCCTCTTCATCGAGCCGTCCCATGTCCCCGGTGCAAAATCCCTCTTCGAGCCAATGGTCTTTGCCCTGCTCTGATGAACCCAGATAGCCTCGCATCAGGGTGGGTCCCGCAACCCAGATTTCACCCGCCTGCCCAACCGGGCAATCCAATCCCTGCGGATCCAGGATGCGGATGCGGGTCCCAGGCAAGGGAACCAATCCCGATTCGGGGCTTGAAGAACTTAAAGCCGGCGGCCGTGTCGCCACCTGCGAAGCCGCCTCGGTCAATCCGTAGGTTGGGGCAATCGGCCAGCCCAGCCCCACCGCTTGATCGATCAATGAGCCGGGCGTGGGCCCGCCGCCGAGCAAAGCGCAGCGCAGAGTCGAAGGCGCGCGAAAGAATTCATCAACGGCCAAGATTCGGTCCAACATGCTGGCCACCAGCGAAATGTGGGTGATGTGTTTGAGCTGGAGGTCGCGAACCACCTGCTCCGCATCAAAACCCGCGTGGAGGACTGCCGTCCCTCCGTAAAGGCAACTCCGAACTAAAATCGAGAGCCCCCCCACATGAAAAAGCGGCATACAGGCCAACCAACGATCCTGAGAACTCGACCCAAGTAGAGCGGCAGAACCCTCGGCGCTCGCCCGGAAGGCTTCAGGGCCGAGAATCGCCCCCTTGGGCTGACCGCTGGTCCCCGAGGTATACAAAAGCGCCATCGCGCCCTGGAGCAGATCCGAAATCGGTGCCTCGGCACGGGGCTCGGGACGACGTTCCAAAGCCAGCTGGCCCTGGCCCGTCACCGCGCCCACGCCGTCCACCCCGCTTTGCCGGGCTGCTCGGCGCGCGGCCTCGGCCAGAGGACCGTCGGCATGAAGGACGAGGCGAGCCCGGGCATCGGTCAAAGGGTGAGAAAGTTCACGCGGTGTCAGGCGCCAGTTCAGAGGTAAGAAAACCGCGCCTCGACTTTGCAAAGCCCAAAATAAAACCGGCAATTCCAGGCCGTTCTCAAACAGCCCCGCCACGACATCGCCTGGGCCTATGCCCACCTCATCAAGAGAAGCGGACAAGCTCTCCGCTCGGCGATGCAGCGCCGAATAAGAAATGGCCTCATCTCCCCATTCGAGCGCCTGCGCATCCGGGGTCCGCCGGGCCCGGCCCGGCAACCAGTCTCGGGCCTCTTCGCTCATGGAGAAAACTCGAGGATCGGCCCCGTTCGTAAAGCCTCCAACGCGTCCGGGTCGGGCTGAAGCCCCAGACCCACTCCCGTAGGTACAGACAACTGTCCGTCGATCAGGGGGATCGATGGAGCCAGGTCTTGCTCGAAAATCGAACCCGTCGCGAGACCATCGGCAGGACGATGGCGAGGCAACTGAGCTGCCAGATGGGATGCCGCTGCGACGCCAATCGCTGAATCGAGCAGTGAGGTCACAATCACAGTCAGCCCTGCTTGCGCCGCTCTGGACGCCATATCGAAGGCAGTCGAAGGGCCGCCGAGCGCTGAAGGCTTGAGGATCACGATATCCGCGGCTCCACAGTCGATCACCCGCTCAAGATCAGCCGGTCGAACCACCGACTCGTCCGCTGCAATCGGGCAGGAGGCGATGCTCCGTAAACGCGCCATAGATTCGACCTCACCCGCTGCCACCGGTTGCTCGATCAATTCAAGGGGGCAACCAGCGAGGTCACCCAGGGCTTGAATCGCTTCGTCTTCCGTCCAGCCCCCGTTGGCATCTAACCGAATTTGGACACCGACTCTCAGCCCATCCACGAGTTCTTGAATGCGGATCCGGTCTTCCGACCAACTCCGATCAGCCACCTTTAGCTTGAGACTCCGATGTCCACGATCCATGAGGCCTTGAGCACACGCTTGGATCTCTCGTCGATCTCGTCCGACCACCAGCCCCGAAACCGGCAAACGGTCGACCGGCGGATCGAGCACGGGGAGGCCAAAGGCTTGAGCAAAGCCCTGCTCCTGCCGCCGCATAGACAGGTCGGTGAAGGCGACTTCGAGAGCCCCTCGAGCGGAGGGCCTGTGGCCGCCGACCAGGCCTGAAAAATCGGGCCGTTGCCCACGTACGAGGGCCGCGCATCCCGCGCTCAACGCATTCTGGCAAGCCGACAACCCCTCCAAACCAAAACCGTCAATGGGACATGCATCCCCCCAGCCGACCTTGCCTACGTCGTCGAGCAATTCAACAAGGAATCCCCGCCGCTCGGTGAGCAACCCATGCGATGTCGCAATCGGAGACCGCAAGCTCAATCGATAGGGATGAATCTGCGCAGAAAGAACCTTCACATCACCCAACCCGCGGCCAGAAGCACTGCAAACCCCAGCAGGAGTTGCGCCGTGCCACCCAGAGCCGCATTCAGCGCCGGCCCGGCTGTCACTGTATAGAGCGTCCGGACAAGAGCAGCGGCGCGAAAGACGAAAAGCCACGGTAAGAGGACCCATACGCTTCGACCCATGGAAAGCCAGAAAAAAGGCAGCAAAGCGAAGGAGGCTACCAACAAGGCCAAGTATTCGAAGCGCCCACCGCTCCGGCCCAACCGAACCGCCAGTGTCCGCTTTCCCGCGGCTCGATCCGAATCAATATCGCGGACATTATTCACCACCAAAATGGCTGTCGACAGAAACCCAACGGGCAGCGAGGCCCAAAACGCTTCCGAGGAAAACTCGAGACCCTGTACGTAGTCGGTCCCAACGACCGCAACCGGCCCAAAAAAGACGAAAACAGCCAGATCCCCCAGCCCCTTGTAGCCAAAAGGCCAAGGGCCGCCCGTATAAGCCAGCGCCGCAACAATCGACACAAGCCCCACTGCTACGACAAGCCAGCCCGCGTGCACGGTGAGATAGATGCCGCACAAAACGGACCCAGCCACCGCAGCCCCAATGCCCCATCGCATCGCAATGGGGGAAAGCAAGCCCAACTGACTGGCCCGAGGCGGGCCGATCCGATCTTCGTTGTCCGCTCCCTTCTCAAAATCGAAAAGGTCGTTCGCAAAATTGGAAGCCAACTGCAAGCAAAGCGCGCCCAGCAAAGCCCCGAGCGCAGGCCCCCAACTCGCGCGCCCCGCTGCCCAAGCCACTGCAGTCCCGACCACCACCGGGGCAGCGGAGACCGGCAAAGTGCGAGGCCTAGCCGCCAGCCACCACGCTTGCCATGGGGTGATGGAGCTTGCCTCAGTCATCAGGGCTCCTTCTCCCGAGTCACGGGAGAAACTCGATCAAGAAATTCGCGCAAAGCGCGGGTCAAAAAAGCAGGCTGTTCGAGATGAACCGCATGGCCAGACGAGGGCACTTCGAGGCGATCTGCCTGGCGAAGGGATTGCTGCATCTCTTTGGCAATCTCGGAAAATTTTTCGTCCTCCCCGCCCACCACCAGAAGCACCGGTTGCGTCAACTCGGACAGACCTTCGTGAAGGGGCGGCATGGACCCAGTACCCAGCCCGCGAAGGCTCCCGGCAAGACCCTCTGCTCGACAGGCCAAGCGCTGCCGTTTGGCTTCGGCGAGAGCGGCCTCACTCAGACGCGCTTGGGTCGAAAAAAGAGGCAAAGCCATCCACTCGGAAACGAACCATTCGAGTCCCTTCGTGAGCAAGCCTGCGGCCCAGGCCTCATCCGCCACCCGACGCGCCTCCCTTTCGGAAGCTTTCGCTAAGCCAGGACTCGCGCCAATCAAGACCATTGACCGAACTCTGTCGGGAAACGCCAGACCCAGGGAAAGGGCCACCCTTCCCCCCATCGAATATCCAATGACATCGCAGGTTTTCACGTCGAGTTGATCGAGAACATCTCGCAATCGCGCCAAGCAGCGATCCATCTGATAGGCGGCTGCTCCAGGGGGCGCATCACTCGCGCCGTGGCCAAGCAAATCCGGGCGAATGACCCGACGCTGGAACGCGAGGGCGTCAGCCACCCCCTGCATGGCCAAGCCTGAACCGGTGAAGCCATGCAAGATCAGGGTCGCCGGCCCCTGGCCCTCATCCCGGACCCACAGACGGAGAGCATCACGACAGTCGACGGAACGACCCTCGGCCATCATGCCTCATGGCCTTCCTGGGCGACACGTCCCGCTGTTTCCACCAAATTCCGAAAATGTGCCACGTGAGTCTCTCGATCGATCGGAACCTCAACGATCCGCGGCCCCATGGGATCAGAATCCAGCCAGGCCGTCACGGTTTCTTCGAGCGAGTCCTGGTGATGAACCTGGTCGAAGGGCAAGTCGAAAAGTGCCGCCGCACGGCCAAGCGACAACCCATGAGGCGTGCGGAACAAGGTTTCAAAGGGAAGATCCCCCGCCTGCTGGGCAATCGGCAAGAACGAGAAGATCCCACCCCCGTCGTTATTCAGAACCACAATCAGAAGGGGCGCCGTGTGGTTCCGGACCGACAGCAAACCGCCGAGGTCATGCAGCAGCGCCAAATCTCCGAGTAGCAGCACGACCGGTCCGCGATCCGCCAACGCCGCACCTAAAGCCGTAGAGGTCACTCCATCGATCCCGTTGGCGCCCCGGTTGGCCAAAATCCGCAAGGGATCCAATCGCACCGGCAGCACCGCATCGACATCACGGATGGGCATACTGCTCGAAACAAATAGAGTGCAGTCCGCGTGCAGGGTCCGCTCCAGACACCGAACCACGCCGAGTTCGTCCATAGACGCTGAGCGTTCGATCTGTTGCTG
>JAQWNI010000226.1 GCA_029268645.1 Myxococcota bacterium | reverse complement strand
CGACTGGCCTTACCGTGAGGGTCTTCGAATCGACGAGGCCATGCATCCCTTGAGCTTGCTCGCGGTCGGGATGTACGGCGAGACCCTCCCCCCCCAAAATGGCGCCCCGTTGCGCCTCGTCGTTCCCTGGAAGTACGGCTTTAAGAGCATCAAATCCATTGTCCGCATCCGGCTCCAAGAAACAGAACCCATGACTAGTTGGAATGAATCGGCGCCCAACGAGTACGGCTTTTACGCCAACGTCAATCCCAAAGTGAGTCATCCTCGCTGGAGCCAAGCCAAGGAACGCCGAATCGGAAGCTGGAGCAAGCGGCCCACGCTGCCCTTTAACGGTTACGAGGAGCAAGTCGCGTCGCTCTACACCGGCATGAACCTTCGAAAGCAATTCTGAGATGAAGCTGGGCGGTCCGGGCGCGCGTTGGATCATCGCTGGAATCGGATTGATTCCTTTTGCCGCCCTGTGTTTCGGTGCCGCGACCGGGGGCCTCGGGGCCGATCCACCGGAGAAGATTCTTCATGAGACCGGCGAATGGGCCCTTCGAACTTTGATCTTGTCCCTCGCCATCACCCCGCTGCGACGCTGGACTGGGCTTTCAGGCCTCGCCCCCCACCGCCGGACCTTCGGCCTGCTCGCTTATTTCTACGCAAGCCTTCACCTCAGTAGCTATTTGGTTTTCGAACTCGATTTCGACTGGGAGGAACTTGGGCCTGCGATTCTTGATCACCCCTACATCGCCGTCGGCTTCGTGACCTGGCTCATGCTCACGCCCCTCGCCCTAACGTCCACCCGTCGCGCAATCCGCCGACTGGGCCGCCGCTGGGTGGCTCTTCACAGACTCGCGTACGCGGCCGTCCTGGGTGCAGTCCTCCACTTTCTATGGTCCGTCAAGGCGGACCCCACGGAACCCCTCATTTATGGAGGGATCGCGCTGGTGCTGCTGGTGAGCCGCTGGATTCCAAGTCGACCCACACCCACCGAGCGCAAGCCCAAAACCTGTGCGACGATCCCGCGCCCAAACCAGGACCCAAAGGAGGGTCCTGCCTAAAGAGGCCTCCGTGAGCGAAGAGCACGATCCCAACGCATCCGGCCCGAAGGCCGGCTCCGACCCTCAAAGCAAGTCTTCGGCCGATTCGAGTGACGTGCTTCGAATCCATGTCGACGACCGCGAATTCATCCTCGTGGGCACAGCGCACATCTCGCAGCAGTCCGTCAACCTCGTGCGTGAGGTCATCGAGCGCGAGCGGCCGGACGCCGTCTGCGTTGAACTCGACGCGCAACGCTTTGAAGCCCTCTCCGAAGAACGCCACTTCGAGGCCCAAGATCTTCGATCCATCATCCGAAACAAGCAACTCTCGACGTTGCTCCTCAATCTGCTTCTCTCCTCCTACCAAAAACGTCTGGGCATGAAGCTTGGCGTCACCCCCGGTAGCGAATTGCTCGAAGCCACTCGCGCCGCTGAAGACCTCGGCATCCCGGTGGCTCTCTGCGATCGGGATGTGCGTATCACTCTGCGACGAGCCTGGGCCGCCCTCTCTTTCTGGAAAAAGCTCAGCCTGCTCTCTGGGGTCTTCTCGAGCGCGTTCGAAACGCCCGAAATCAGCGAGGAAGAGCTCGCCCGCATTCGCGAAGCCGACGTCCTGACAGAATTAATGAAGGAGCTCGGCGAGAATCTTCCCGACCTCAAGCATGCTCTGATCGATGAACGCGATGGCTACCTGGCCCAAAAGATCCGCGAAACGGAAGGCAGGCGCATCGTCGCCGTGGTTGGCGCCGGACACGTCGCGGGCATGACCCGGGCCATCGAGGCCCATGAGGAAATTAATCTTGCCGCCATCGAGGAGATTCCTCCTTCTTCCAGTGCCTTAAAGTGGGTCGGCTGGGGGATTCCCGCGGTCATTCTGGGATCCATCGTATGGATCGGATTGAGTCAGGGTTTCACCGAGGCGGGCGAAAACGCCGCCTTCTGGTTTTTCGCCAATGCGATCCCGGCGGGCGCCGGGGCCTTGATCGCCCTCGCACATCCGCTGACCGTCCTCGCCGCTTTTGTCGGTGCCCCCTTCACCAGCCTGACACCGGTCATCGGAGCAGGCTATGTCGCGGCCTTCGTGCAAGCTTGGTACGCACCGCCAACCGTTCAGGAAATTCGTCAGGTGAGTGAGAAGATTGCCACCTGGACAGGCTGGTGGAGCAATCGACTGCTGCGCGTGCTGCTGGTCTTTATCCTCACCACGGTGGGCAGTATCATCGGAACCTGGGTCGGCGGAATCGAGATCCTGGGCAACGCTGTGCGCTGAATCACACATGGGCCCTATGGCTCGGCTTGGCTTAGCTTCCCGGGATGGATGGGCTGACCGACTGGATGCACGACGCCGGGCCGCTCCTGACGCTGGCGATCATCATTCTCGCTGGGGTCTCCTGCGGCGCGATCACTCGGCGAATTGGCCTCCCCGCAGTCACTGGTCAAATCCTGGCCGGCGTCGTGATGGGGCAGGCGGGCTTTCAGTTCTTCGACGAGCAGGCCCTTCACGACCTCCAGCCCTTGACCCACTTGGCCCTCGGCCTGATCGCTGTAACAGTGGGAGCACACCTCAACCTCGGGCGTTTGCGCAATGCGGGGCGACGCCTTTCCCTGTTGCTTCTTTTTGAATCGACGGTGACCCCTTTGGTGGTCTTCGCGGTCACGGGATTCATCTACGGAGGCCCGCCGACCCTGGCCTGGCTCCTTGGGGCGGTCTCGATTGCCACCGCCCCGGCCACCATTGTGGCGGTGGTTCGCGAAGCGCGAGCCAAAGGCGTCTTTGTCAAGACGTTGATTGCCGCCGTGGCCCTCAACAACATGGCCTGCATCGTGATCTTTGAAGTCGCGCGCGCACTGGCGACCACTTGGTGGGGTTCGCCGGAAGGACCACGGGGGGGAGGATTCGCCGAAGCCGGCTTTGAACTCGCCCTCGCCGCCGGGATCGGGGGGTTCGTCGCCATCGCGATGGACCAGTTCGCCCGCTGGGCCGTCCTTCCGCACCGGGTCGCCACCGGGGCCGTGCTCGCCCTGATTTTCACCTCGGGCCTCGCCACCAGTCTGGGCGTCTCTTCCCTGCTGGCTTGTCTGGTGCTTGGCGTTGTCCAGACCAACGTCGCTCGAACCAGAAGCCATGTGGTCGACTCGGTGTTTGCCGATTTCGAACCCACCATCCTCGCAATCTTTTTCACGTTGGCCGGACTGCATCTTGAAACCACCCACCTGGCAGCCACTGGAGCCATCGGGCTGGCCTATTTTGGGGCGCGCTTTGCGGGCAAAATTCTCTCGGCGAATTGGGCGATGCGATTGGCCGGCGCAACCCAGCGCGTCCGACGCAACCTGGGCCTCGCACTGGTCCCCCAAGCCGGGGTCGCTGTGGGGCTGGTGATTGTTATCCAGGGGGATCCCGCCTATGCGGATATCTCGGGTCTATTTAGCGCCATCGTGCTGTCCGTTGTGACCGTCAACGAGATCATCGGTCCGATCCTGACCCGTTACGCGTTGAACCGATCTGGCGAGTCGGGACAAGATCGGCTGCGCTTGATCGATTTTCTCCAAGAAGAAAACATTCGCACCGGCTTTCGAGCGAAGGACAAGAGCGAAGCCATCCCGGCGCTGGTGGATTTATTGGTCCGCAGCCATGGCCTCGCCGGCACTGATCGCCAAGCCCTGCTCGAGAGCGTGCTGGAACGCGAAGCCCAAGCGTCAACCTGCCTCGGGGGCGGGCTCGCGGTACCCCACGGCATCTTACCCGAGGGCTACCCCATGCTCGGCGTGATGGCGCTCTCCCGAGAAGGACTGGATTTTGAGACCCCGGATGGACGTCCAGTCCATTGCGTCGTACTGCTGGGCACAGCCCCTGAGGAGCGAGACCGACACCTTCAGGTCCTCGCGACCCTGGCGCGAACGATCGGAATCGACCCCGCTTTTCAGGAACAACTCTTCAATGCCGCCAGCGCCGCTCACGCTTGGGAAATCCTTCATGGCGAAGACAGCGAAGACTTCAACTACTTCCTCGAAGGCAACCCCTGAACGCAGCGGCTCCGGCGTGGTTCGGCCTGCCGGGGTTGAGGCTGCGTGATATGATGCGAAGGCTCCCGCGGAGCTGAACAAAAAAACAAGACGGGGGCACGGCCGAGCCTCGTTGGAAAATTCGGGGTGCGGGGAGGAGTGACGGCAAATGCGGCAGTACCTCGACCTCTTGAATTCGGTCCTCGAAGAAGGCCACATCAAGGAAGATCGCACCGGAACCGGCACCATCAGCCGCTTCGGAGGTCAGCTCCGCTTCGACCTCTCCCAAGGCTTCCCTCTGGTCACGACCAAACGCGTTCATATGAAGAGCGTGATCCACGAGCTGCTGTGGTTTATCGCCGGCGCGACCAACGTGAAGCCGCTCCAAGAAAACGGCGTCTCCATCTGGGACGAGTGGGCCGACGAGGAAGGCGAGCTGGGCCCGGTCTATGGCAAGCAGTGGCGGCGATGGCGCACTGCAGAAGGAAACGAAATCGATCAACTGAATGACGCCATTGAATCGATTCGTCGTGACCCGTCCTCGCGACGCCATCTCGTCAGCGCCTGGAATGCAGGAGAAATTTCGGAGATGAAGCTGCCCCCGTGCCATCTCCTTTACCAGTTTGATGTCACCGATGGAAGGCTCTCCTGTGGCATGTACCAGCGCAGCTGCGACCTATTCCTTGGGGTTCCCTTCAACATCGCCTCTTACGCCCTGCTGACTCTCATGGTCGCTCAAGCAACAGACCTCCGGCCGGGAGATTTGGTCATCTCGATGGGGGACATGCACATCTACTCGAATCACGTCGAGCAGGTTCGGACCCAACTCGAACGAACGCCGCGAGAACAGCCCACCATGCGGCTGGACCCTTCGATTAAGTCTGTGTTCGATTTCCGCTTTGAGCACTTCCATCTCGAGGACTACTCTCCCCATCCGACCATCAAGGCTCCGATCGCCGTTTAACCCGTGGACATTTCGATCATCGTAGCCGCCGCTGAGAATGATGTGATCGGAGTTGACGGGGACATCCCCTGGAGGCTTCCCGATGACCAAAAGCGCTTCAAGGCACTGACCTGGGGCCATCCCATTGTGATGGGGCGCCTGACCCACGAGTCGATCGGGCGTTTACTGCCAGGGCGCCAGACGATCATTCTTTCCAATCAAGCCAACTACCAAGTGGAGGGCGCCCTCGTCGTCTCTTCCTTTGACTCCGCCCTGGAAGAGGCTGGCCGAATCGATGACTGTGCCTTGATTGTCGGCGGCGAGCGGGTCTACCAACTCGCGCTCCCCTACAGCCAGCGAATCGAGCTCACGCGGGTCCATACCGAAATCGAAGGGGACACCCGCTTCCCGGGGCCTGAACGCCTTAAGGCCCTGGGCTTCCAGTGCATCGATCAAAGCTTTCATCCCGCCGATGAACGGCACGCGCACCCCTTCACCTTCGAGCGCTGGATCCGGCCGCTCGTCGACTCTGACTCAGTGCCAACGCCCTGACTCCGGCACGGTCTCAGCCGAAGTGAAGACCGCAGCCCGCGCATTCGAGTGCCTCGGCGTCGATCGGGTCAGCGCAGGCGGGGCAGACTTCTTCACCCGCCGCGGGGGCCTGGCCTTCGGGCTCGAAGTGGGCGAAGAGGCTGCGATCGATTTCGAGCGCCCGTTCATGATCCTCCGGCCGAACCCACGTGCCGTAGAGGGTTTCGCCTCCGAAACGCTCAGGGTCGACCCCCCCCTCTTCGGGTTTCCGGTCATCCTGCTCGACTCTGTGCTCCAAATCTGCACCCGACATGGTTTCAGAAAGAGCCCGCGTCCAAGGCAGGGGCCCCACCCGCACGCAAACCAGGGCATCGATCTCGGGGAAAGCCTCGGGCTCAGGCGGGGCCTCGACTGAACCGGGGGCCACCAGCGGCACCCCGCACTCCGTACACGTCGAGGCGGTGAGGGTGTATTCGTCACTGCATTCGGGACAGATTTGATATCCGTCGGTCACGCATTCCTCCTATCAGAGGACCCACAATACACCGAAACCCGCAAGAGCTGAAACGGCAACGACCCGGCTGGGCGAGCTTTTCCGGTCGACCATCGGGATCGAGCGGCCCTACACTGTCGGTTCATGAATCAAAACGTCGATGCTCAGCGCCCTGCACCGCGTCCAGCCGAATTGGTCCGTACGGTTTCTGAAGACGGCGATGTCGCCGTCCGCGCGATCATTGGAAGCAACCTGATCGCCCAGGCCATGTCGATTCGCCGAATGTCCGCCACGGCATCGAACGCGCTGGGCCGTCTCATGATGGGCGCGGTATTGCTCGCGGTCGGCAGCGGGGATGAACGCGAGGATGAATCGGTCCAAATCCAAATCCGGGGGGACGGCCCTCTCGGCAGTGCCGTGGCCATATCGGACTGGCAAGGGCGAGTTCGTGGGACGGTCTCGGAACCGGGCGCGCAAGTTCGGCTCCAAGATGGAACCCCCGACGTCGCGCGGGCCATCGGCCTAGGGACCTTGACCGTCGTTCGACATCGGCCGAGGTGGCGAGAACCGTATTCGGGCACTGTGCCGTTGGTGAGCGGCGAAATCGCCCGAGACCTCACCCTGTACTTGGCAGAGAGCGAGCAGATCCCGTCGGCCATGGGGCTCGGGGTCGCGACGGACGCCGAGGAAAAGGCGGTTGTCGGCGCCGGTTTTCTCGTCCAGATGCTGCCAGGCGCCCGGCCAGAGGCGATCGACGT
>JAQWNI010000225.1 GCA_029268645.1 Myxococcota bacterium | reverse complement strand
CCCAGGGGAAGTCCCCAGGCGTTGAGGGTCATGATTCGGATCGGCATGCATCGACACCGTAGCCCGAAAAAGGCGGGCTGGACCCGGGGCGCTCCGCGGTCGCTACGCTGGGGGCTTGAGGAGGAAGCCCCTTTGTCGGTCCGTTATCAGCAGATCATCTACTCAGTTGAAGATCCGGTCGCCACCATTCGACTCAATCGCCCCGGGCAATTGAACGCCTGGACGGAGCGAATGGGTTCCGAAGTCAAGCACGCCCTGGCCGCCGCCGAGGCCGATGAGCGCGTCGTGGTCATTGTTGTGACTGGGGAGGGCCGGGGCTTTTGCGCCGGTGCCGACTTGCAGGGGCTGCAGAGTCTCAGTCAGGGAGAGAAGGCCGAAGAGGATTGCTTCAAGGACCTCATTGCAGAGCCGGGCGACCCGGAAATGGGAGAGTCGTTTCGGGAGGGTTTTGCGTATTGGATGTCGGTCCGTAAACCGATCATTGCGGCGATCAACGGGCCCTGTGCCGGAATGGCCGTGCCGATCGCCTTGTTTTGTGATTTGCGTTTCGCGTCAGACCGCGCCGTGATGACCACCGCTTTCTCGCAGCGTGGGTTGATCGCAGAGTGGGGGGTGAGTTGGACGCTGGGGCGTTTGGTCGGCCCCGCTCACGCGATGGACCTCCTGCTCTCAGGGCGGCGCGTCGATGCTTTTGAGGCCGAGCGAATGGGTTTGGTGAACCGGGTTCTCCCCCACGATGAACTGATTCCTTATGTGACCGAGTACGCCCGGAACATGGCCGCCCAATGCTCGCCGACCTCCATGGCCATTATGAAAAAACAGCTGTATCGGGATCTCATGGCCCCGCTTGGCGAGGCCAACCAAATGTCCTTCCAATTAATGCAGGAAAGTTTCGAACGGCCAGACTTCGGGGAGGGTGTCGATTCTTTTCTGGCCAAGCGCGCACCCCGTTTCGACCGGATTGGATCATCACGAGGGGACCTCGCCGAAGAGAGCGTGACCGACGAATCCGATACCTAAGGAGCCCCGACCAGTGCGGCGAGGGTCGCTCGGTCCCGACAGAGGAGGACCCCGGGACCGGAGAACGCTTCGGCCGGCGCCGCCGGGGCGAGAGATAGGCCCACGATTTTCGGGGACAATCCGCCGAGGGACGCTGTCCATGAGTCGAGTCCCGCAGGGAGTTGCAGGCCCACAAAAAAGGCGACCCGTTCTCCTGGGGAAAGCTCGAGGGTCGATTTGATCCAAGTCAGAAGGCGCCGCAGCACTCCGACGGCGACGAGCCCCAGGGTGTAGCGCGCATTGAACTCGACGACGGGCCGCAGCGTCTCGCGGGCCTGGTCCTGCTCAAGCATGTCGAAGGTGAATGCGTCCACGCCGCAAGGACCATCATAGCCCTCTCGCTGCGCGGCTTGTGCGAGGGCCACGGCCGCTTCACGAATGTCTTCGTCGAAAGGGCTACCACTGAAAACTCGGCCGCGAGAATCCATTTCACCGAAATGACCGAGGGGCAGGCCGGATGGGTGCACGATGGCTTCGAGGCTCCCCAGCAGCGTCACTGCGCCCGAACCGCCAGGGCTTCTGGGAGCCAGGTGGAGAGCCACCGCTAGATCGTGGCGGCGCGACAGCCAGGGTTCCAGGACAGCCCCGCCGCGTTCTCTTAGGCGCGGCAGTGCGCCACGCAGGGCATCTCGATTCAGGGTAGAGCGGGCCCCACCGATCCGGCCCCGCCCACTGCTCCCCAGACGGGGCTTCAGGGTGAATGCGTCCATCCCGGGTGGCCAATCCTGGAGCTGGCGCTGGATCGAGCGCAGGAAACCGTCGGGATCCTCAAGGTCTTCAGGCGAGAAAGTCTCGCTCAGGCCTCGTAGAGGCTGAGGTTCAAAGCCCAGTTGACGACTGGTTTCGAGGGCGAAGGCCTTGTCGTGCACGCGTTCGGTTCGAGTGGGATGGGGTCCCGTCCAGGGGAGGCTTGCGTGCTGGAATGCGGCCTGGGCGTGCGTGTCGCCCCACCACGCGTGGGGGCCGAGTTGCTGCTCGATCCATTGGAAGGCCGCCCGGGCAGGGGGCTCTCCAGTTTCCGGTGCCCAGAAGGCTTCGGGGGGAGGTACCGGGCCAATCCAGCCCACGGACTCCGCCGGAAAGAGAGATCGCCAGAGTTGCAGGCAATTCCAAACGCCCGGAAAACGAGTGAAGCGGCTCCAATCCCCTCCTTCCTCGGCCCCGCAGTTCGGATAGAGGATCCAGCGCGGAGTGTCTTCGCAAGGGCCAGGAGCCTTCTTGCCAGGCATCGTGGACGGGCTCCTATTTCGGCTGTCGACGGCTTCCAGCCAGTTGTTGACTGGAGCGTGCTTCGCGAACGAATTCGATGAAGGGGCGGTCGAGGCCCGCGGCTTCTCGGGCCGGGATATCGAAGCGGCGTCCTTTGGCTCGGTTGGCGGCCAGCGGAAACGGGACCGTTGCTTGGTAGGCTTCGGTTTGGCTTAGAGCATCGGCCCCGGGCGCGACGGGGGCGATCCGGGGAAGCCATTCGGCCGCCAAGGCAACATGCCGGATCTCGTCGTCATGCACGATTTGGCAGACTTGAGCACTGCGCTCATCTCCGGCGGTTCGGAAGCCGTCTCGATAGGTGAGGCTGAAGTCGAGGTTGGCTTGCTCCAGGGTGAGCCCCATCGCGGCAAGAAAGGCGCCCATTCCCGCTGGAGATTCGGCCATGGCCGGTGCTTGCCGCCAGAAGTAATCCGAATGAGACCGTCCCTCGAAGGCCTCTCCGTGGGCGTCGAGACGGGCCAAGTAAAGCCGGCAGTGGCGTTGTTCATCGGCGAGGGTCGAAAGGAGGCCGCGCCGCAGTCCGGCGGGCGCATCCGGCCATCGTAAAAGCGCCCAGGCAAAGAGTTCGACCGCCATCAGCTCATGATGGGCAAAGCGGGCGAGGCATTCTGCTCGGGCCGCGGGCTTTACCAGATCGCGGGGGTGCGGAAGCCGTTCGGCGCCCCCGGTCATCAGAAGTGCTGCGTCTCGTGCGGGGCGATCGATGAGGACAGGTGCATGAGGGCCGTCGACCAAGGGCCGCCCTGCCTGGCCCCGGGGCGGAGCCAGCTTGCTGTTGAGATCACCGCAGGAGAGCACGCGGAGGCAGAAATTTTGGAGGGTCCCTTCAGCGGCCATGAACCCAAAGGTAGATCCCAGACCCTGCTCAGGCCATCCGACGCATTCTGGGCCTCTCGCGATGGCCGTGCCGGCCTGGATTGTTTGGCTCCGGCCTTCACGAGTTGATGTGTTTCGAAGCGAGGTGAAACGTGTTTCAATACGGCCCCATGGCAGAGGAGATGGAGCCGCGTGCTCAGAGGATTGTCGAAACCGCCGTCGAGTTGGCGGAGGAGGGCGGTTTTGAAGCCGTTCGTCTTCGAGATGTCGCAAGTCATGCCGGTGTGGCGCTTGGCACGCTCTATCGCCGTTTTGACAGCAAGGAAGACCTGCTTGTCGCGGCCCTCGCGATGGAGACTCGCAATCTGGAGTCTCGCTTCATCCAACGCCCGCCGGCTGGGTCGACTCGACTCGAACGGGTCTCCGCTTACTTTGCGTTGGTCGCTCGCGCGATGTTGCGAAGGCCCAATCTGGCGCGGGCGCTCCTTAAGGCAGGGGCCTCCGGTGATCCGGGACTGTCTAAGAAAATGGCGGCTTATCACGAACACATTGAGCGGATGATCGTGATGTCTCTCCGGGGCGAACTTTCGATTGAGTCGGGACAATTGGTCGATCCGTCGGCCTTAGCCTCGGAGATGCGAGTTGCCGAAGCGCTCAATCACATCTGGTTTTCTCTGTTAGTCGGCTGGGCGAGTGGCTTGCATTCGCAGCCGGTTCTGCTCGAAAAAATGGGTTCTTTGGCGTCTTTGGTCCTCCAAGGCGAGGGCAACGCGGAGCGAGGAGATTAGACATGGCGATATCCGGCAAGGAGCGTGAAGCCTTCGAGAAAAAGCTCGAAGCCTACGTGGGGCTCGACATCGGTGTGGAGGATCACAGCCGAAACCCGATTAATGCGGCGATGATTCGGCAATGGTGCGAGGCCATGGGCGACGAAAACCCCATTTATCTCGACTCCGAAGTGGCATCGGGTTCGGCGCATGGCGGAATCGTGGCTCCGCCCGCGATGCTGCAAGCTTGGATTCTGGGGGGGGTGGCCATGGCCGCCGGCGAGGATGACCCCGCCGACAAACAAAGAGAGCTGCATCGTCTCTTCGATGCCCACGGATTTACCGGAGTCGTCGCGACCAATACCGAGCAGGAGTATCTGAGGTATCTGCAGCCGGGAGATACGGTGCGGGCTCGGACGGTGATCGAGTCGATTTCAGAACAGAAGGCGACGGGTCTTGGCATCGGATACTTCATCAATACTCGATCGGTCTTCAAGGATCAGAATGACGACGAGGTCGGCTCGCTGACCTTTCGCGTCCTGAAGTTCGAAGGGGCGGAAGTTCCCGCCGAGGCGTCAGGGGACAGCGGTGAAGGCTCGCCTGCGGGTCCCCCCCAGCGGATTAAGCCGGCCCTCGCCCACGACAACGCCTGGTGGTGGGACGTTATCGAAACCGGGGAGCTCCCGATTCAGCGCTGCGCAGAGTGCGGTGTCTTGCGGCACCCCCCGCGACCGATGTGCGGGGAATGTCAGTCGACAGATTGGGACTTTATTCGGTCGACTGGCGAGGGTGAAGTCGTCAGCTTCGTCGTGATTCATTATCCGGAAGTCCCCGGCTACACCTATCCCTTGGTCGTGGCGGTGGTCGAACTCTCGGAGGGAGAGCGTTTTGTTGGCAATGTGGTCGATGTTGATCCCGGCGATGTCTCGATCGGCATGGCGGTTCAGGCCAGCATCGAACTTGTGGATGATGAGTTGAAGTTGCCAGTCTTTCGGCCGGTCTCGGTTTAAACCGCATTCGAAAGACGGAGGAGAATCAACAATGGGTGAGACCAGACGATTTGCAGAAGTCGGGGTTGGAGACGCGTTGCCGGCCCTCCCGATCGAGCTGACGACCAGTTTGATCGTTGCCGGAGCCGTAGCGTCTCAAGACTACACACCGGTGCATCACGATAAGAAGGCTGCGCAGGCCGCGGGCATGCAGGATGTCTTCATGAATATTCTCACGACCAACGGATTGGTGAGTCGATTCGTTACGGATTGGGCCGGCCCGGACGCCCGCGTGACTCATCTCTCGGTCAAGCTGGGCACACCCAATTTGCCCGGAGATACGATGACATTGACCGGATCGGTGAGAGAAAAGGATGATGCGGCGGAAGCCGTGGTCGTGGATGTGACCGTGAAAAATGCATGGGGGAACCACGTCACCGGTTCGGTGAAGGTGATTCTTGCCGCGGGAGACTAAAGATGCCGACGACCCTCAAAAACGAAGCGGCCATCGTTGGAATTGGCGAAACCGAATATTCGAAGAATTCGGGACGTTCCGAATTGGCCTTGGCGAGCGAGGCCGTTGCGGCAGCCATTCGGGACGCTGGGCTTTCCCCCAGCGATATCGATGGGATGACGACCTTCACGATGGATACCAGTGATGAAATCGAGGTCGCTCGGGCTGTTGGGATCAAAGACCTTACATTTTTTAGTCGGGTGCCTCACGGTGGGGGCGCTGCGATTGGGGTGATGCACCAGGCCGTTATGGCCGTGGCCACCGGGAGTGCAAAAGCGGTTGTCGTCTACCGCGCCTTGAACGGCCGTTCAGGGGCTCGCTATAGCGAGGGGGTTTCTGGGGGCCCCACGACGTCAGATTTGATCCACTGGAGCTGGTATATGCCGTCGGGGTTGATGACTCCTGCGAGTTGGGTCGCCATGTTCACCCAGCGATATATGCATCTGACGGGTTGTACGTCGGCCGATTTGGCTGAAATTTGTCTCGCCCAGAGAGAGCATGCCGTAAAAAATCCCCGCGCGTTTTTCTACGAGAGGCCACTGACTTTCGAGGAGCACCAATCGGCCCGGCCAATCGTCGAACCGCTTCGGCTCTATGATTGCTGTCAGGAAACCGACGGGGGGGCGGCCTGTGTCGTGGTGTCACCTGAATGGGCGAAGGATCTTCCCAATAAGCCCGCTGTGATTCGGGCCGTCGCTCAGGGAGCTGCCGGCAATCAAGAATCCATGACGAGCTTCTATCGTCCCGAAATTGCGGAAATCCCATCGATGGACATCGTCGCTCGTCAGTGTTGGGAAATCTCAGGGTTGAGACCCGACGACATCGACTGTGCGGTGATCTACGACGCGTTTTCGTCGATTGTGTTGTGGCAGCTTGAGAGCTTTGGCTTTTGTAAGAAGGGGGAGGCCCGAGACTTCATTCAAGATGGCGCGCTGCGACTGGGCGGGAGGTTGCCGACCAATACCCACGGCGGCCAGCTTTCCGAGGCGTACATCCATGGTATGAATGGTGTCAATGAGGGTGTTCGACTGATTCGGGGTACTTCGACCAGTCAGCCGGAGAAGAACGAACATGTCGTGGTGACCGCTGGCGTCGGTATTCCCACCAGCGCAATGATCCTCGGCCAATCCTGAGACTTCTGGAGCGAAACTCAGGCGGGGAGTGGTGCTCAGCAGTCGCGGCATTGGGGCATGTGTGCTCCTTGTCCCTCCACCATGCGGCGCTCGGCCGTGTGTTCTAAGCTGGGGATGATGGTCGAAGCTTAGAGTCTTGGAGAGCTGGGACTCGGAGACTCAAGCTCGCTTTGATGGGTCGTAGAAGACCCGGGTTCGAGGAGAAAGTCATGAAGGTGGTGGTGGATTATGACCTGTGCGAGGCGAATGCGATCTGCATGCAACAGGCTCCTGAAGTCTTTCGCGTCGAAGAGGACGATACCTTGACCGTCTTGATCGAAGACGTCCCCGCTGATCTCCAAGAGAAAGCCCGAGAAGCGGAGCGCCTCTGCCCGCGCCAGGCGATCAAGCTGGAAGGCTGAGCCCTGTAATCAAGCTGGAAGGCTGAGCCCTGTAATCAAGCTCGGCTGAGGGTGGGCTTGACGGCTGGGGTCGATTGGCAGGCTCGTGACGGCCGGTTAGGCAGGCCGTTTCCTTTATTGCGATCCCGCAGGACCCGCGAGCGAGAGCTTGAGTAGCGTTGGGTCGGAAATTCGGAAGAAGCTCATCAACTGCTGCATGAATCCGTATTTCGCCTTGAAGGCGGACTCGACTTGCTGATCGAGTTCCACGTTGTCGATTTCTGCTGCTGTGACTCGGCTTTCCCATTCGTCGCTTCGCAAGGAGACCGCTGAGCCTCTTCGAATGTTGGCGAGCCATCGAGAATTGTTGGTGCGGATGTAGCCGTTCCCGTCGAGAACGACGATCCAGATCTTGGTTTCTCGGAGATCACCGTCTGGATCTTCAGTGATGATCTCAATGACGTCCTGGTCGGCGAAGGGTTGCCATTCGTCCGGAGCTCCGGTGGCCCCGCTCACAGTGGCGACGCCGCACGCCAATGCGATCCCGATCTGTAGGCGGATCATTTTTTTGAGGCTCTGATGTTTTGAAAGTTTTTCCATGGGCGGGGCCTAGTGCCCTTTCGAAGAGAAAGGTTTTAAATCTGGCTTCGGCCTTCCCAATAGGGATCGCGAAGCTTGCGCTTGTAGAGCTTTCCGTTGGGGTCCCGGGGCAGCTCTTCTAGGAAATCGATGGTGCGCGGGGTCTTCATTTTGGCCAGTCTTCCCGCACACCAATCAAAGATTTCTGTGGAGAGAGCATCACCGGACGATTCTCCGTCGATCGGTTGGATAACGGCTTTGATTTCTTCGCCCCAGTCGTCATTGGGAATTCCAAACACAGCGACGTCGGCCACCTTGGGGTGCTGAATGAGCTCCGCCTCGATTTCGGCGGGGTAAATATTTGCGCCGCCGGAAATGATCATATCGGTTTTTCGATCGCGGAGAAAAAGGTACCCATCTTCATCCAACTCGCCGACATCGCCGACGGTGAAGTAGTTGCCGATTCGGTTGTCGCGGGTTTTTTTGCCTGCATCCTTGTATTCGAAATCGGCTTGGCCCAGCAGCATGTAGACGGTTCCGACAGCGCCGATTCCCAGTTCGTTGTCTTCTTCATCGTAGATCTTGATGTCGCTATTGGCCCAAGCCTTGCCGACAGTCCCCGGTTTCTTGCGCCACTCTTCAGGCGTCACCAAGGTGCCGCCACCCTCAGTGGCTGCATAGTATTCGTAGACGGTGTCTCCCCACCATTCCAACATTTTCCACTTGGTTTCGACAGGGCAGGGGGCCGCCGCATGAATCATGGTTCGAAGGGAACTCATGTCGTACCGATTCCGAACTTCCTCAGGCAGCTTCAGGAGGCGATGAAATTGGGTCGGGACCATATGGCTGTGGGTGACTCGATGTGCGTCGATGAGCCGGAGCATGTCTTCTGGCACCCATTTATCCACCAAGACGACGGCGTGGCCCATGTGGAGCGCGCTGGAGCTGAACACCAGAACGGCTGTGTGGTAAAGAGGTGAACCACAAAAGTGAACGTTGTCGTCCTCAGGCTGTAGGCCGAACATCCCAAGAAAGCCGGTCGTCAGCGTGGCGACGAGATCCGGAGACAAGGGAGCGAGGCCGCGGCGAACGCCCTTGGGTCGGCCCGTTGTTCCCGAGGTGTAGTTCATGACCTGGCCCGCTAAACGATCTTCGGGTAGTCCCGTAGGCTGGCCTCCCATTAGCTCGTTGATCGGGCGAAAGCCCGGGACTTCTCCCACCGAGAAGGCGTTCTCGGTCGGAAAGTCCAGCTCCTCTCGAGCCGCTTGGCAGGCCTCGCTGAAACGGCTGGAGCCAAAGAACACCTTGGCCCCGCTGTCCTGGACGATGTAAGCGATTTCTGGGCCTGTCAGGTGGTTGTTGATGGGCGTCATGTACATCCCGACCTGCGTGACGGCGAGGTGGATTTGGTAGAACTCCGCGCAGTTTTCGAGAACAACGGCTACACAGTCGCCTTGTCCGAGCCCCAGGGCCCTTAGGCCGTGCGCGATTCGGTTGGCTTGCTCGAGCAACTCTCCCCGAGTCCAGAGCCGCTCGCTCGGGTCCACCAGCGCAAGTTTTTCCGGGTCTTGCTGTGCAAAATTCCAAAATCCCATTTCTGCCATGAGGCTCTCCTGACGCTGATTGGCTCTAAAGGGGTTGGTCGCCGACGATCCACATGGAGAAGTACTGGGAGCCGCCTCCATAGGCATGGCCCACAGCCTTGCGTGCCCCGTCGACCTGATGCTCGCCCGCCTGACCGCGGACCTGCATGGCGGCTTCGGCAAAACGGACCATGCCCGAGGCACCGATGGCATTGGTGGAGAGGACTCCGCCCGACATGTTGACCGGGAGGTCTCCATCCAGGGCCGTGGCCCCCTCGTAGGTCATGCGCCAGCCTTCGCCAATCGGCGCGAAGTGGAGATTCTCCATCCACATCGGCTCGAACCAACTGAACGGGACGTAGATCTCCGCGCAGTCGATTTCCTTGCGCGGATCGGTGATCCCCGCCTTCTTGTAGAGCTCGGCCGAACAATCGAGACCCGCCTGGGGCATCACCTGATCCCGCTTGGCGAACATGGTCGGCTCGGTCTTCATTTGTGTTGCGTGGATCCAGGCGGGCGGTGCGCTGCGCTCTTGTGCGGCCGATTCCTTGTTACCGATCACCAACGCACAGGCGCCGTCGGAGGATGGGCAGGTCTCCAGATAACGCACGGGATCCCAGAGCATGGGGGAGTTGGCGATCATGTCGAAGTCCACGTCCGGTAGCTTGAGGTGGGCGACCGGGTTCTTGAGCGCATTTAAGCGGTCCTTCAGAGCGACGCGGATCCCCGTGTCGTCCGGAGCGCCCGAACGCTGCATATAACCTCGGATGAGCGGGGCGAAGAAGCCGCCGGCCCCTGCGACCAGGGTTTGTGAGAAGGGCAGCTTGATGGAGAGGGCCCACATGGCGTTGCTCTCGCTCTGCTTCTCGTAGGCCACCGTCAGGACGCGCTTGTGGATGCCGCTCTGGACGAGACTGGCCGCCACGATGGCGGTCGAACCTCCGACACTCCCCGCCGTGTGAACCCGCAGCATGGGCTTGCCCACGCAGCCGAGCGCCTCGGCCAAGAAGAGTTCGGGCATCATGACACCTTCAAACAAGTCAGGAGCCTTGCCGATGACCACCGCATCGATGTCGGACCAGGAGAGTTGCGCATCCTCCAGGGCGCGTTGTGCGGCTTCCCGAATCAGGCCCACCTGAGATACATCCACTCGCTTGGCATCAAAGTCGGTTTGGCCAATGCCGATGACCGCAGCATGTTCTGCCATCTTCTATTCTCCTTCCAGGACGCAGACGAGGTTTTGTTGCAGGCACGGTCCGGATGTCGCGTGTGCGATGGCCCGGGATCCGTGTCCCCCCCAAATCCGCCTTGCGGATTCTCCGAGTCGCGCGAGCCCGGCGACCATCAGGGGGTTGGCCGCCAAGGGACCGCCGGATGGATTGACCAACGTATCTTTCCCCAGCCCCAGGGCCTCCCGGACGATGATTTCTTGGTGGCTGAAGGGGGTGTGGAGCTCTGCGAAGTCTACGGCCGTCTTGTGTACGCCCGCCGCCTTGCCCGCGAGCTTCGTCGAAGGCGACGTGGTCAGGTCCCGACCACCCGGCTGGTGAGAATCCAGTCGATGTTCCAGGGATCGGATCCAGACCGGCTTATTGGTTGCTTTGTGGGCTGCGCCTTCGGCCGCAATGATCATCACCGCCGCGCCGTCCGAGACCGGCGGACAGTCATGCTTACGCAGGGGCGAGACCAAGTAGGGATCGGTCAGGAGCTTGTCGACGTCGAAGTCTCCGGTCACCTGGGCGTCGGGGTTGCTCTTGGCTTGAGCTCGACAGCGAGCGGCCACCTCGGCCATATCGCGCTCCGTCCATTTTCCGGCATCGAGTCCTGCCCGAGCCTGAAGGGCGGCCAGGCTGATGGCGTCCGCGTTCAGCGGAGCCAGGGTGTAGGGATCCAGTTGCAGGGTCAGTGTTTCCGCGGTTTCACCCATGGAGGAGCGGCCGAAGCTGAAGACCATGGCGGAATCCGCTTCTCCGCACTGGATCTTGATCCAGGCCTCATAGAGAGCCCAGGCCCCGTCCATTTCGACATGACTCTCGTTGATCGGCGGCCAGGCACCCACCGCATCCACCGCCATCACGAAAGCGAAGGACTGACCCGAGAGGTAGTCGGTACTCCCGGAGCAGGTAAAGCCGATTTCCTGTTTGGGGATGCCCGAGTTGTCGACGGCCTCCTTGATCACGGGCATCAGCATCTCGACTTCATTCTGGTCCCGTTCGCTCCGGACAAATTGAGTCTGGGCATAGGAGACGATGGCTACGTCGCGCATCAGCAGTACTCCTTGATTTCTTCGAAAGGCACGTCGGGTTCATCGATGGGCCGGAAGTGCTTGATGTTTTCCGAGCTGTAGTCCCATTCGGACGGGTCCCTCCAGACGGCCTCCACCCGCATGCCGATGCGGACCTCGTCGAGATTGCATTCCTGGAGCAGTCCCGTGAAGCTCTGATCCGCTCCATCGAGAAGGATGTTGGCGGTGCAGTAGGGAAGTTCCACCTTGATGTTCTCGGAAGGCACGCGGACGATGGTGAGGGTCACCACTGTCCCCTTGCTGGATACCTCCACCTCGCGGCTGGTCGGTACCCCATCACGGGGGCAGGCCCCGCGCGGCGGGACGTAGACGAGTCCCGAAGAGTCCGAGGCCTGGCCAACGATCTTCCCTTCTTTCAGGCCGTGCAGGTAGCGGCTCGCAGCTTTCCCCGGCGAATAGGTGTACTCCACATGGACTGGAGTCACGATGTCCGTAGTGGCTTCAGCGGGGGGGTGCGGTGCATCTGCGTTTCCTTCCGCTTCTGGTACGAAATGCGACAGGTCCTTGATGCTGCCTTGTGATTCTTCGGCCCAACGGGGTGTCACCCGCATGCCGGTCTCCATTTGGCTGGCTTCGCCTGCGTCGACTGCGTGGAGCAAAGCGGTGTCGGCCCCATCGAGCTTGATTAAGGCAAAGGCAAAGGGTTGGGAGAGGGGGTGGCTGGCGCGGGGGCTCTCAACCCAGGCCCAGGTTTCGACCACGCCACCCGGGCCGACTTCGACGAACTCGTCTGTTGTGGCCTCGCCGGTTTCGGGATCGTATTCGGCGGGCGGCACCAGCACGCGACCGGACTGGGTCTTGATGCCGTGGATTTTGCCTGCTCTGAGGCCGGTGAAGAAGCGACTCAGGACCGGCCCGAGGGATCTTCGATAGTCATATTCGAGAATGTGAGGCGCGGAGAGCGCCGTCTGCTCCTGACTCGCTTGATTCATGGATGCATCTCCCGTTCTTTGTGGCACGCCCGCCCCGTCTCGCGATGGAACACTCGGGTTCCGAGCAGGGGGCATCCGCCGGAGGTTCGGCGGACGCGCATGTTAGAACACGTTTCAGTCCGACAAAAGGCACAGCGCCGCCGAGGGGTCGAAGCGGGCGCGGTGAGCCTATTCAGTGCGACCCACGGCCAGATGATCGATTCGAACTGCCACGACCTCATCCCTCTGATCGCTTAAATCGATCTCAAAGTCGACGGCTTCGGCCAGAGGGTGCACCGTGTCCAGTGCCTCGCCGAGGGGGAAGTACTGGCCCCCTCGAATGCCAAGCTGCAAGGAGCGCTGCTCGCCGGGGGCCAAGGTCAGCGGCCAGGGGGTTGCCCCAGCCAGATCTTCAAGCTCGACGGATTGCATGGCCTCACCGGGCCGTCCCAGACGTCCTTTGCGACGGAGAACGAGCGATGTCGATCCACCGTTGAGCAGCCGTAGCCCGACTGAAACGTGAAGAGGAGACCCGCCGTCTTCCCCGCGCGGGCCAGCAATCCGGGGCATCCAGTCCCGATACGCATACGTCGAGGTGACGGCCACGCTGAGCCCAGGGATTTTTCCGGTCACGCTCGAGCCGGGCACCGCGGAGGGGGCTTCTGGGGTCTGAGGTTCGGGGGCCACAGGTCCAGACTCTGTGACTGTGGCCGTATCGATGAGATGAGGCTCCTGGGCCGCCGCGTTGAGCGCGATGCCCAATAGCGCCACCCACGCGGCGAGGGTCAACGGTCCTTGTACGCGTCTCAGCCTCAAGAATTGCATCGGTCTCTTGGAATTGTTTCGGAGGCGTTGCATCACGGTCTCTCCCATTCGCTTCGACAGCGGCTGGCAAAGGCCGCTTCTTTTCGCCCGTCAGGGTAGCTTAGTCGCCGGTGAGTCTTGACGGGGCATTGCTCGGGCGGCCATGAAGGGTGCCGTCGGGTGGTCTACCCGGTGGGGGCGAACGGTGCTGGAGCCCGAAGGTGGTGGAGCCGGCGGGAATCGAACCCGCGACCTCCTGAATGCCATTCAGGCACTCTCCCAACTGAGCTACGGCCCCACGAAGGGAAGCAGGCTAGTCCGAGCTAGCGATTGTGTCAAAGGAATCAAAGAAGGGGGCCGCTAAGAGGCCACACTGGGTTATTCTCACGGCCGCCGCCGGAGTGGCGAAATTGGTATACGCAGGGGACTCAAAATCCCCCGACTTCACGGTCGTGCGGGTTCGAGTCCCGCCTCCGGCACCAGACTTTCGGGATCCAGCATGCGTGAAGACCCGGCTGCAGCCCGCCTGCGGCCCGATCAATTCGAACGGTACCGCCGACATCTGAGTCTTCCCGAGTTCGGATACCCGGGACAGGCCCGGTTGCTTGATTCCAGCGTGTTACTCATTGGTGCGGGTGGTCTCGGTTGTCCAGTTGCACTGTACCTGGCCGCTGCCGGCGTTGGCCGGATTGCCCTCGTGGATGACGACGTGGTTGACTCCTCGAACCTGCAACGTCAGGTTCTATACACCACCGAGGACGTGGGGCGCCCGAAGGTGGATGTGGCTGCAGAGCGGCTTCGTGCACTGAATCCGGATGTGGAAGTCATCGGACACAGAATCAGAATTGACTCGAGCAATGGTCTGGAATTGATTCGTGACCATGATGCGGTGGTCGATGGAACGGATAATTTTCCGACTCGTTATTTGAGCAACGATGCCTGCGTTTTGCTCGGTAAGCCGAATATTTACGGTTCGATTTTTCGATTCGAGGGGCAGGCCAGCGTCTTCGATGCTCGGGTCGGGCCTTGCTATCGCTGCTTATACCCCGAGCCGCCTCCGCCTGGAGCGGTGCCGTCCTGCGCTGAAGGAGGAGTGTTGGGTGTCCTGCCCGGGTGGGTTGCAATGGTGCAGGCCACCGAAACCATCAAATGCTTGACGGGTGTTGGGCGGAGTCTGGCGGGCCGACTCCTTTTATACGATGCCCTTGAGATGGCTTGGCGGGAGTTTAAGCTCAACAAAGACCCGGCGTGCCCTGTTTGTGGTGATTCTCCGACCGTGACGGAGCTGATCGATTATGAAGGTTTTTGCGGAATGCCAGCCCGAGAAGGCCCGTCCCCGGGCGAGGTCCCTCAGGTTTCGGCGGCAGAGGTCATGGGTCGGCTGGCGTCGCAAGAGGAATTCCTTCTTTTAGACGTTCGCAATCCAGATGAGTTTGAGAGGGCTTCCATTTCCTCGGCGTTGTCTCTGCCTCTGCCTCAGCTCTCAGGGCGGTTGGAGGAGCTACGGGCTTGGCGTAAACGTCCGGTTGTTGTGCACTGTCATCATGGCGGGCGTAGTTTGGAGGCCTGTCGAATTTTGATCGAGCAGGGCTTCGAGCAGGTAGAGAATCTAGACGGGGGCATTGAGGCTTGGTCGTTGACGGTCGACGATCGGGTGCCTCGCTATTGACGAGGCGTTGAGCGTCTCGGCGTTCGGCTGACACTCGGGAAACGGTTAAAGGGAAATCGGACAATGGCGAAAACAGGGATTCCGAATCCATTGAAGCGGCGGCATATGATTGAACAAGAGATGAGTGCCTCCGAGGCTCTCGCAGTGGCCGAGGTGTACCTCGAAGCCGATCGTGCTTCGGAAGCTCTGGTTTTTCTCGTCAAGGCCGAGGCTCGGGATCGGATGATGATCCTCGTCGAGGAGGCCATCGTGGAGGGAGATGCTTTTCTTCTCAAACAGTTGACGGACGCGCTGGAGGAAGATCCTGGGGAGGCTGCTTGGGAAAGGGCCGCGAAAGCCGCGACAGCCGCCGGCAAGGATCGCTACGCGGAAATGGCGCGCCGGCACGCGCGGAGCGGAGCCTAAGCCGGAGCGGCCGGGACCGGTCGAGTTTTTCATTGCGAATGTCTTTCAACGGATTGCGCGCCGTTCCCCCCCCTCGTCATCCTCTCGGCGGAGCAAAGCGGAGCGTTGTTCCATGGGAATATGATTTGGGCGAACCATGAAGCAGACAGAAATTCGAATCGAAAATGCGCGGGCCCATAACCTGCGAGGAATTGACTGCGAGATTCCGCTGGGCGCCCTCGTTGTCATCACTGGAGTCTCGGGTTCGGGCAAATCAAGTCTGGCTTTCGATACCTTGTATGCCGAGGGGCAGAGGCGCTACGTGGCGTCTCTTTCGACCTACGCCCGTCAATTTTTGGAAAGGCTTCCCCGGCCGGAGGTCGACCGGATCTCCAGTCTTCCGCCGGCCATCGCCATCGAGCAACGCAATCGGGTGACTCAAGCCCGCAGCACCGTCGGAACTGCGACGGAGATTCTCGATTCTTTGCGTTTGCTTTTCGCCCGAGCCGGGCGAATTCGCTGCCCAGACTGTGGTCAATGGGCAGAGCGTGGCCGGGTTGAGGCGGTTGCGGAACGAATTTTTCACCAGTTCGCGAGTGGCCGCATTCAGGTGGGCTGCCGACCGGGTCGCCGAGAGGGAGAGACGGATTCGACTCGGCAGGCGCGATTGGTAGCGGATGGCTTCACGCGCATTCTCAGGCTCGATGGCTCACGAGTCGATTGGTCGGAAGAGGGCCTGGACGAGCCCATCGATTTCAACCGGGACCTGCTCCTGATTGACCGGCTTGCATTGGGGGAGACGCGCACCCCCGCAGAGTTCGGTCGCTTGAAGGAAGCCATCGCCCAGGCCTTTGCACAAGGTGAGGGAGAAGTCACCGTCGTGGGTCCGGATGCCGAACGGGTGTGCTGTGCGAGCGGTTTGAGCTGCGTCGGCTGTGGCCGGACCTTTTCTGCGATGGAGCCCGCTCATCTTTCTTGGGAAAGTCCGCTCGGTGCGTGCTCCTGTTGCCAGGGGTTCGGTCGGACCGCTGGGATTGATTGGGATCGGGTTGTGCCGGACGGGACGCTGAGCTTGGAAGAAGAAGCCATCGCGCCGTTCAAAACCCGAATGGGACAGAGTCTGCAACGGGCTTTGCTGAGGAGCTGTGAGGACGTCGGTCTCCCTACGGACCGTCCCTGGTCATCGCTCTCACCCTCTGAGCAGGACTTTGTCCTGCAAGGAGACTCGGACGGTCTGAGTGACTGGGCTGGAGTTCAGGCGCTTTTCGATTGGCTGGAAGGAAGACGCTTCAAGGTACAGGCTCGTGTGCTGCTGTCGCGCTATCGCCGGTACGACCCGTGCTCGGATTGCAACGGAACGCGACTCGGCCCGGACGCGCGTGCTGTCGAAGTTGCAGGGCGAAGCCTCGATCAACTCTGCGTTCTTGAGGCGGAAGGGTTGCGGGAATGGTTGGAATGGGCCGAAAGGACGAACGCAATCGGGATCGGCATGAAGCGCTTGCTGAATGAGCTCAGATCTCGGGTGGAAACAGTATGCACCGTCGGGCTTGGGTATATGTCCCTAGATCGCCCTTTGCGGACCTTGTCGGGGGGCGAGGCCCAGCGGATTCAACTGGCTGCCGCCTTAGGCGGCGGGTTGACTGCGTCCCTCTACGTATTGGATGAACCCTCGGTCGGTTTGCATCCCTGCGACCTTGACCGATTGATTGATGTCCTACGGGCCATTCGAGATCGAGGGAATACCGTGGTCGTGGTTGAGCATGCCGTCGAAATATTGATGGCGGCTGATCATGTGATTGACCTCGGACCGGGCGCTGGGCGACAGGGTGGGACAGTCGTGGCCCAGGGTACACTTGAGAAGATCAAGGCGTGTTCGGAATCGGCCACTGGGAAACTTCTGCGGGGCGAATTTTCTTCGAGCCCCTCTCACGGCAGGAGAAAAATTGCGAAACTGATCGGGATTCGTGGCGCGCGCGCCCACAATCTGAATGGTCTCGATGTGGACCTCCCTCTTGAATGCCTCGTGGTCGTCACCGGGGTTTCCGGCGCTGGCAAGTCAACGCTGATCCGGTCTGTGTTGGCAGAGGGTCTGGACCCTGCTGCCGCCGCACGCCCGGGCGAGGGCACATGCGATCGGATCGAGGGGGGCGATCAGATTCTCGATGTTGTGGTGGTGGATCAGAGTCCAGCCGTTCGAAGTCCTCGATCAAATCTGGCCACCGTATCCAAGGCCTTCGACTCGATTCGCAAACTTTTTGCTGGCACTCGGGAAGCACGGGCCTTGGGGGCCAAGCCGGGTTGGTTTTCCTTTAATGTGGCGGGCGGACGATGTGAGTCCTGTGAGGGGTCGGGTGAGGTCGTCATCGATCTGCAATTTCTCGATGATGTTCGCGTTCCCTGCGAAGCCTGTGAAGGCACTCGGTTTCAGTCCGGGGTGCTTGAGGTTCGCTGGGCCGGCCGCTCCATTGCCGATGTGCTCAATTTGACGATCGAAGAGGCTCTCGAGGTTTTTGAAAGCGAACGAAAAGTCGTGAAAGCGCTGGAACCCTTTCAGCGTCTCGGGCTGGGATATGTGTCGCTGGGCCAGCCTCTTTCGACGCTTTCGGGTGGAGAAAACCAGAGGGTCCGACTCGCTCTGGCTCTGGCCGAACCCGGGCCCGGCACTTTGTACATTCTGGATGAGCCCACCACCGGCCTGCATGCGGCCGACGTCGAGGTGCTGCTTTCCGGGCTCGATGCGTTGATCGCCATCGGGGCGAGCGTCGTTGTGATCGAGCATCACCTTGATGTCATCCGCCGAGCGGATTGGGTGATTGACCTTGGTCCGTCCGGCGGACCCGACGGCGGGCGCTTGGTTGCAGCTGGTTCGCCCGATGAGGTCGCGGCTGTAGACGCCTCGCGAACGGGTCAGGCCTTGCGGCGGCGTCTGTAGAGTCGCTCGGTCGCGATGTCTTGGAGGGAGGGGTTACTCTTCGCTGGTTTCATGTCGGTGCTTCTGGGCTCTCCGGCGTTGGCCAAAGATGCGTTTGTCGTGGTGGGTTCGAAGTTCTCGCTCGATTTTTTCGAGGAACGCATCGCCGGCGTGGCGTGCGGTTTCGAGCCCGCTGGCATGTGCCGCGGCTCGGGTTTGCTTACCGCTGACGTGACCATGGCAGTCCACTGCATGAGGGCTGCGTTCGATGGTGACCTCGAAAGACGTTGTTTCGGGAAATTCTTCAGCCAATTGTTCGCAGCGGGTCTGAATGTGGTCCCGGACGGCCTCGTCAATCTCGAGGTCCTTGAAATGAATTACGATGCGAGTGTCGTTCGGCATGCTTTGATCCCTCCAGTGGCCAACGTACCACAGTCCGCTCGGATAGAGCTTGGTACGCGATGGCGGCGAGGGACGGGAATCGAACCCGCCTAGAACGTGGCGACACGCTCCACACTCGATTTGAAGTCGAGGCCGGGCACCAGCCGCGGAAACCCCGCCATGGGGAAGGGTACGAGAAGATGTCAGCAGATGCATTGCGAAGTCCGCGCGTGCTGGCTGATCGCAATCTTTCTTCGTTTTCTGATCGTGGGAAGAAAGCCGTAATCCGTGTATTGTCTACACCCGTGAGTTCCTACACTCTGCGTGACGCTGCTCGTATTTTAAAGGTGTCTCCCGCCAGACTGCGTTATTGGGCACGCACCGAACTCCTCTCGGCAGCCGGTGTCGAGGCCAAGGCCTCCGAGGATCGGGGGCTCGGCTTCACTGATTTAGTGGTGGCGCGGGCCGTTCTGGCTCTTCTGAAACAGGGTGTTTCATTACAGCAAATTCGCCGTGGCTTGGATTCGGTTCAGGCGGATGCGCTCGAATCGGACTCGCCTTTGTCGGCACTGCGTTTGTCCCAGACCGGTCACCGAAGATTGCTTGTGCGATCGGGGTCCGCATGGGTTGAGGCGGGGGGGCAGGGGGTCTTGGATTTCGAGGGAGGCGATGAGCCGCTGGGAGGGCTCGAGACACTGGATCCGCAGAAAAAGCGGGATGGCGGTGCAGAGGATGTCGAGGGGCTTTTTGCAAGAGGCTGTTCTCTGGATGGCGATTCTGCGACGTATGGCGAGGCCATCGAGTGCTATCGCGAGGCCATCGAGATCGATCCAGACTTTGCTGATTGCCACTGTAATCTTGGGGCGGTGTACTACAACCGAGGCGATCGAGGGCCGGCTCGGGAATCCTTCGCTCGGTGCTTGGATCTTGCGCCGCATCACGTCGAGGCAAACTTTAACCTAGCGAACCTCCTTGAGGAGGAGGGCGATGACCATGGAGCCCTTCGTCACTACAAGGTGGCGCTGGCTGTGGCACCGCTCTACGCCGACCTCCAGATTAACCTTGCCTTGCTGTACGAAAAGCTGGGCGAAAAGGGACGTGCTCGGAAACACTGGCGCCGTTACCTGCAGCTTGACTCGGCCGGAGCATGGTCAGAGTTGGCTCGCCTGAGATTGGCACCCAACGAGGACTGAATCGAGACGGAATCGCCTTTGAGGGTTCAGCTTCGTTCCTCGATGGTTTTTTCATAGCTCGTCCGGTCGAGAAGTTTTTCGAGTTCTTCGGGCTTGGTCGCCCGGACTCGGATCAACCACCCGATGCCGTAGCAGTCGGCATTGATCGATTCGGGGGTTTCTTCGAGCTCTTGATTTACTTCCAAAATCTCAATGGAGGTGGGCGCAAATAGATCAGAAACTGCCTTGACTGACTCGACGACGCCAAACGGTTGTCCGGCCTCGAAAGAGTCGCCGGGAGAGGGCAATTCGACGAAGACGATGTCGCCCAGCTGTTGTTGGGCGTAGTCTGTAATCCCAATTCGGTGGTGGCCATCGGCTTCGGCCTTCACCCATTCGTCGTCGCGGGTGTACTGGACATCTTCAGGGAGTTCGAAATCGGACACGGTCCTGGGCTCCTGCTGGATTGCCGAGGGCCCAAATTTCGGGTCTCGGTCGAGAGGTCTGTTTGGGCTCTACGAGGCCCCGAGAAAGGGTGTTTCGACGATACGCGCTGGGACCGGCCGGTTCCGAATCACGACATCAATTTTTGATCCGACTTCGGCCAACTCCGGAGGAACGTAGCCAAGTCCGATCGCGCTTCCGAGGGTCGGCGAGGGGCCCCCGGACGTAACGTGTCCGACATGGGCTCCGTCGAGGTCGATCGGGTACCCGCCTCGTGCAATGCCCCGGCCTTCGATCACGAATCCGACGAGTTGTCGAAGGCGTCCCTCGTGCTCGCGGCGGGTGATGGCTTCGGCCCCAATAAAACCACCGGTTTCACGCTTCACAAAGCGATCCAATCCCGCTTCAAGGGGGCTGGTTGAGTCGTCGAGTTCATGGCCGTAGAGCGGAAGAGCGGCCTCTAGACGAAGCGTGTCACGAGCCCCAAGGCCGGCGGCCTCTAGGCCATCGGCACGGCCCGCATCGAGGAGCGCTTCGAATATGGAAACGGCGGATTCGGCGGGTAGGTAGATTTCGAATCCATCGGCACCGGTGTAACCCGTCCGGGAAATTTGGACCGGGTGGCCCGCAATCTCGAAGTCGGCGAAACGAAAGCGGCCGAGGTCGGAGATTTTCCCTGCAACCAGGGCAGGCACGGTCAGACGGTCCAAAATCGATGCACTGGCGGGTCCCTGCAGGGCCAAGAGGGCTGTTTCACGACTCCGATCGACCACCGTCACGGTCTTCCCGGCATGCTTCTGAATCCAGAGGAGGTCTTTCTTCACATTTGCGGCGTTGACGCACAGCCAGAGCATGGTCTCGGATTCTCGGTAGACCGTGACGTCGTCTACGCAGCCCCCTTCCTCGTTACAAAGTAAGCCATACCGGACACGACCGGGTCGAAGGCTGGAAATGCGGCAGGTCAGGAGTTTCTCCGCGCAGGCGATCGCTCCGACACCGGAGAGCTGAATTTGTCCCATATGCGACACGTCGAAGAGACCCGCGTGCTGACGAACGGCAGCATGCTCCTGTTTGATCGATGTGTACTGGACGGGCATCGAAAAGCCCGCAAAATCGACCATGCGGGCTCCCAATGCTTCATGTTGACCGTGGAGGGGGGTCTTTAGCAGATCGCTCATACGTGTTTTCGAGAACGGTAGGCGTGCAGTGTGTTACGGAGAAGCATCGTGATGGTCAGTGGCCCGATTCCCCGCCGCGAGGGGGTGATCAGTCCCGCGATGCCCTGGGCGCCTTCAAAATCGACGTCACCGATCAGCTTGCCGTCGACTTCGCTGACCCCAACATCCATCACTGCGGCGCCGGGTTTGATCCAATCGGCCTCGACCATCCGGGGCTGGCCGACCGCCGCGACGAGGATGTCGGCTTCGCGACAGATCGCGGGCAGATCCCTGGTCCGGGAGTGGCACATGGTCACGGTCGCGTTTCGCTGCTGTAAGAGAAGGGCAATGGGTTTACCAACGATTTGGCTGCGACCGATGACTACGGCGTGCTGCCCTTCAATTTTGACATTGTGATGATCAAGAGCGGCAAGGATGCCCAAAGGCGTACAGGAAATAAGTTCGGCGGTTCCGGCCAGTAGGCGACCTGCCGTGACGGGATGAAGGGCGTCGGCGTCCTTGGCGGGGTCGATCGCGGCGGCGACTCGAGCGGCGGAAATGGGGTCGGGCAACGGAAGCTGCACCAAGATTCCGTCGATGTCGTCCTCCTCATTGAGTTTATGGATCAACGCCAGTAGTTCCGTTTCGGTAGTTGTTGCGGGAAG
>JAQWNI010000224.1 GCA_029268645.1 Myxococcota bacterium | reverse complement strand
TGATTCAGGACGGACGCGGCTTGGTCGTGCCGGGTTATGAGGATGGTTTCTTCGTGGGTCCAACACTGTTCGATGAAGTGAATCCCGCGATGCGAATCTACAAGGAAGAAATTTTTGGGCCGGTTTTAAGTGTCGTTCGTGTGGATCACTTTGAGGCGGCGGTTGAGATCGTGAATGCGAACCCATACGCGAACGGAACGGCGATTTTTACAAACGATGGAGGCGCAGCGCGTCGCTTCCAGCGGGCGGTTGAAGTCGGGATGGTGGGGATCAATGTCCCGATTCCGGTGCCGCTCGGCTTTTACTCCTTCGGCGGTTGGAAAAACTCGCTCTTTGGCGCGCATTCGATCTATGGACCCGACGGGGTTCAGTTCTACACCCGCCCGAAGGTCGTGACGACCCGTTGGGCTGATCCCGACGGACGAGGTGTCGATCTCGGTTTTCCGCGGACGCGATGAAGTGGATGAGTGTTTCTCGCGAACACGCCTGGCTGGCGTCTGACCTTCAGGCGACCGAACCGTCGCTTTCCGATTTCTTCGTCGATCCGCGTCGCCGTGATTCGCGTTCTTTGAGAAGTCGGAGGGTCTCCTCTGAAACTTCTGCGCACAGCAGTCCCGTCACGAGATCGACGAGGTCGCTGACAAAGAGCCCGTGATCGCCTCGTCGGGGTGAGGCCGCTCGTCGGCCGAGTTCCGAAAAGCCGAGATTCATAGCCGAGAAGCGACGGTGGAGAGGGAAAGTCGTTTCCGACATATGGCGCTTGGCGAGTCGGTTCCAGCGAGCCAGTTCAGTGCCATCGAAAGGCCCGCGTCTTTTGAGATTGGCGGGATCGCCAATCAATTCAGCCACAATCCGCAAGTAATCGCGCCCCGATGGGTCTTCGAGCATCGCCGCGCAGGGGCGAACGAGAGCCCCGGCCAGCGAGCGGATCGAGGGGCGAACGACTGACTCAAGTTCGTCGAGCAGCGCGGCCCGGCGTGCACCCACCCGCGCGTTGTCCGGGTTGAGCACGGCGAAGAGTAACGACTCCCGGTCACCGAAGTGGTATTGAACAGCGTTGTTATTACGCTGCGCCGCTGCGCGCCCGAGTTCCCGAATCGAGACGCCGTCGATCCCCCGTTCGGCAAACAGGGTCCGAGCGGCTGCAATCAGCGCGTCGCGCCCCGTCATCTCGGTGTTTGGCTTGTGGTTGGGCACGCATTCTTCCTTGGTTGCTCGCTGCGACGCTCGGGTCGCGCAATCGCCTCCCGGATTAGCCGCGTCTTTCCCGATAAGCCTTCCAGCGATCCGCGGCTTCGGCCAACTCGGGATTGGCTTCAAAGACTGGCTTCATCTTTTCCCAGGCTTGCTCTTTTCGGTAGGGAAGGAACTCGCGAGGGAAATAGCCTTCATGGGGTTCGTAATCCCGGAGGACTCTTCGCGCCACGGTTGACTTATGCACCTCATCCGCCCCATCCGCCAAGCCCATGGTGGGGGCGCCGGCGTACATGTCTTGCAGGGGCGTCAGGTCGGTTGTTCCGAGCGAACCATGGATCTGGAGAGAATCGAAAGAGATTTCTCGCAACACACGAGACATCGTGAATTTTACTGTTGCGATGTCGGTCCGGCAGTCCTGGGCAGAGGTTTGATCAATCTTCCACGCTGTTTCCAGAACAAGGAGGCGGAGCATTCTGAGTTTGGCATAGGACTCAGCGATCTTCTCTTGCACCATTTGGTGATCGGCGATGATGGCGCCGTGGGATTGTCGAGAAAGCGCGCGTTCACACATCATGTCGAAAGCGAGTTTGCATTGAGCGATCGTTCGCATGGCATGGTGAATGCGTCCACCGCCGAGTCTGCGCTGGGCCAAAATATGGGCACCATCTTCTGGGCCCAGTAGATGGTCGAGGGGTATTCGGACATCGCGATAGATGATGTGGTTATGATTCCGCGGTTCAGGCATGATTTCGACGCCAGGTGTTGTCCGAGGCACGATGAAGATTCCATTGGTGCACATCACAAAAAGCAAGTCCGCGACTCTTCCCGCTGAGGTAAACCACTTCTCACCGTTGATGACCCATTCGTCGCCTTCTCGCGCTGCGTGGGTTTTGAAGAGACGGGGGTCCGATCCGCCTTGCGGTTCGGTCATCGAATAGGCGGAGAACATTTCTTGGTTGAGGAGGGGCTCAAGCCAACGCTTTTTTTGCTCGTCGGTCATAGGCGGCCAAGATCTCCATGTTGCCCGTATCCGGGGCAGCGGCCCCGAAAAGCTGGGGGGCGGCGGGGTATCGCCCGAGGATTTCATTGACGAGGGCGAGATTGAGTTGCCCGAAACCGGGCCCTCCGAGCTCTTCGTCGAGGAATAAGGCCCAGAGCCCCTGGTCCTTGACGTCTTGCTGCAAGTCACGCACGTAGGCCTTGACGGTGGGGTCGGGCAGACGAACGGCATGAGGAAAAATGTGGTGGAGCGGCTCCACGCGTTCTTCGCAAAACTGCTGAATCCAGTCGAGTTTTTTCTGAAACTCAGGATCCGTCGAAAATTCCCACGCCATCTGGCTCTCCTCCCAATGGGGACCGGCGGCGGTCGCCGCTTGCTTTAATGTAAGACATGAAACTCACCAAATAATACATGTGACTTATATCTTGTCAAAGGGCCTGAGCGAGCATTGTGGGCCGCAGGGAGTGCCTGTGGCCCGGCCGAGGCCAAAAAATGCTTCCCCCGCCCAAAAAAACACGTTGATCCGAGTGCCACCTTCCGGCAGAAGCGCTCGAGAAGGGATCGGCGGCTTTGTCACCGGCGCCGTGGGTCGGCTCGAAGCGATCTTCTGGTGCCTCTCGGATCGGCGCCGTGAAATTCTGCAAGCTTCGGAACCCAGAGGGGGGAGGGCGTACCCGGGGACGATTGGAGTCTTCCTGTCCCCCGAGAAAACTAAGCCTAGCTCGCTGTCATGCACCTCGATGTTTCTACTTAGAGAGAGGGCTGGGTTTCAGCCGGGCGACCGACTGGGTTCGAAAATGAATCCCTCGTAGTCCTTGTTCTGAATATCTGTGATGCGCTGATAGTAAATACTTCCGCCCAGATAAACCGAAAAGTAGCGGGGCTTGCCTGGGATATTTGCCCCGGTCCACCAGGAGTCGGTGCGGGGAAAGAGTGTGACATTCGCGAGCGCGCTCACTTCGTTCGCCCATGCCTCTTCGCTGGCCGCCGTAGGTTCAATGGTGCCGAGGTCCTGGTCCTTGAGGTGGCGCATGGCGCGGCCAATCCAGTTCATCTGCCGTTCGGCTCCCAGGGGCATATTGTAGAAAACACCTGGCGAACCCGGGCCGTGAATCATGAAGAGGTTTGGGAAGTCCCCAATGGTGAGACCCAGGTAATTGTGGAATCGATCAGTCCATCTTTCCTTCAGACGTATGCCTCCGCGCCCCTTCGGGTTGAGGCGAAGCATGGATCCACTGATTGCGTCATAGCCTGTTGCCAAGACGAGCATGTCGATCGGATGCTCTCCCTGACGGGTGATAATGCTTGTCGGCGTGACTCTTTCGATGGGATCTTCTCGCAAGTCAACGAGGCTGACGTTCTCGCGGTTGAAAGCCTCGAAATAGCCATTTTCGAGAATGGGCCGCTTCGTAATGACGAAGTAGTCCGGGAGAAGTTTTTGGGCTGTTTCGGGGTCCTTTACGATCTGGCGAATTTTGTCTCGCACGAAGTCCGCAAGGGACTCGTTGGCCTCTTCACTGGTGGCGATATCGCTGTAGAGCTCCAAGAAAAATTTGAAACCGCCGCGCTGCCACAGTTTCTCGTAGAGGGCCGTTCTTTGTTCCGGTGTGTCGTCGAGGGCCGATTTTTCTTGATTGTCGTAAGGGAATCCACCGAAGTTTTCGTTCATTTTTTCGCGAAGCGTTTCCCAATTGGTTCTCGCTTCGGTCATCTCTTCGGCTGTGAGCGGGCGATTACCGGCCGGGAATGCATATTGCGGGGTTCGCTGGAAAACGGAAACATGAGCAGCTTCGCGGGCGATCTCCGGAATGGACTGGATTCCAGACGAGCCTGTTCCAATGACGGCGACGCGCTTTCCTTCGAAAGAAACGGGCTCATGGGGCCAATTTCCAGTGTGATAGCACTCCCCTGAAAAATCGTGGATGCCAGTAATATCCGGTTTGTTGGCTGTGGAAAGGGCGCCGACCGCGCAGATTAGGAATTGGGCTGAAGCGCGTTCGCCAGAATCTGTTTCAATTGTCCACTGTTGCTTGGCGTCGTTATAGACAGCATCCACGACCCAGGTTTCGAATTGGATATCTCGACGTAGTTCGAACCGGTCAGCAACATGTTCTAGGTACTTGAGGACGGCGGGTTGATCGGACTGAGTTTCGGCCCAGTCCCATTCTTTCATTAAATCTTCGGAGAAGGTGTAACAGTAGAAGGGGCTGCCCGGTCCATCGACTCGGGCCCCTGGGTATCGGTTGTACCACCATGTTCCACCGATGTCGCTCGCTCCATCGTAGACTTGTACGGATAGACCCATTTCGCGTAGATGGTGGAGAGCGTACAGGCCGCTGACCCCTGCTCCGATCACGATGACGTCAGAGTGGTTGATTGAACCGTTCTTCATGGTCTTCCCCTGCGCTTTCGGTTTTTTGACTCGGTGAGGCTCTCTTGAGACTATGCCGCTGGTGACGCCATCTGTCGCGTGGCTGAGTTCTCGGTCGAGGGCGAAGCGCACGATCTGACTTTCGACCCTCGACCCGAACCGCCTCGTTTGTTTCGACGGGACTTGAATTATGCCGCTTCACCCCAACTATTTGCAGGCTGAAGGAAGAATTTACGAAGGTCGCAGGGTATGCGTGAACGGCCGACCTAGGTCTGGAAGTCAACAAAACGGCCCCGAACCCGCTCACGGGTCC
>JAQWNI010000223.1 GCA_029268645.1 Myxococcota bacterium | reverse complement strand
GTCCTCTTCAGCGTCAAAGATCTCGCCCCACTCCTCTCGTGTTCGCGTGGCAAAAATTTGATCGAGTTCCGCGATCAGAACGGCGGCATTCTGGATCCGGCCTTTCGGATCTTGGAAACGCGGGTCGTCGACCCACTCCGGGTGCCCCACCGCCCTCGCCAGCGGCGGCCAATGGCGGGCCCCCTCCAAGCCAACAAGCCAAAACCATCGGCCATCTTGGTCTTGGTAATTGTTGATGGCTGGGTTGCCCATCGTCTTGCGATCCGCCGGAGCAACAGGAACACCGAGGCGCATCGCCATCGAGAGGTCAAAACTCATCGTATACAGGCCTTCACGCATCAGCGAAGTGGAGACCAATTGACCCTTTCCGGTTTTTTCTCGCGAGAAGAGCGCCGCTGAAATCGCCCCGGCTGCAGCCAGTCCAGCGTTGTGATCGCCCATGCCACCTCGCTAAAAGGCGGCTGACCCCCAACGCCCGTCAAAGAGGCCGCCACTCCACTGCGTGCCCAAAACGCGGCGATATCATAGGCGGCTCGGTCCGCCTCGGGCCCTTCGAGCCCATACCCCGTGATCAAGCCGTAAACCAACCGCTCATGGCGACTGAGCAAAGTGGCGTGATCCAAGCCGAGTCGAGCCAACCCCGCGGCCCGAACATTCGTCACGAAAACATCGGCTTGATCAATCAACTCGAGGGCAATCGCTATTCCTTCGGGCTGTCGCAAGTCCAACGTGATAGAACGTTTGTTTCGGTTGTCGTTCTCAAAAATCGGGTTAAACGGAAGGTCTGCGCCATACATTGACAGAAACGTCCGCGCGGGATCCCCCACTACGCAGGGTTCGATCTTGATGACATCGGCACCCCAATCGCCCAGGATGCATCCTGCCGCGGGCCCCGCGACCCAAACGCCCAGCTCGACGACTTTGACGCCTGACATCGGACCCGCCATACACTCTCCCTCCTCTTGCCGTTTCCTCAATGCAAAAAAATGACCCGAGCCCCGTCAAAATCGGCTCTTTTATGGAATCAACTGGTCTACCAAACCCCACTGCTGAGCCGTCACGGCGTCAATTCTCTCGCCCGTAATAGCCAGACGAGCCGTACGCTGCCTTCCGATGCGTCGAGGCAGACTCACCGTCCCCCCGGCTCCGGGAACAAGGCCCATCCCCACTTCGGGGAGCGCGAAAAAGCTGTTCCTGCGGGCGGCGACGTGGGTCATGAAAGCCGGAAGCTCGATACCGGCTCCAATACACGCACCGTGTAGCTTTGCCGAGGACTCCTGGGGAAGTCCACACAAAATCCGCGCCGGATGACGGGTCGAGCGAATCGCGTGGGCCGTGGCTGGATCCGGGGCATGACCAAACTCGTCCAGATCCCCTCCACTGCAAAAAGACGGCCCTTCTGCCTGCATCACCAGACGATGAATCGAATCATCTGTTGCGGCCAAGCGGAACGCCTCGGCCAAGGCATCGCGCAAGGCCACGCCAAAGGCATTATGACGAGCCGGGTGATCGAGCGTCAGAGCTAACTCTTCGCCCTGACGTTCGACCCGAAGGACAGGCCTCTCAGGCTCCTGAGGCACGCGGCCGGAGTGATCCGCCCGCCATTGGCGAAACTCTGGACCGGCCTGAAGAGTCGAGTAAACCCAGGACTCCGCAATCAACCCCTGATGGAGATCACAGTGCACATTGTGTCTTAGGAGCTGAACCAGCGCGAGACTCGCAAGAGGCGCATGGTCGATCGCCTGCAACAAAAGAGACGGGTCCTCCGAAGCATCGACACGGAGGTCAAATCCCTCTGCGAGGGCCTCGATCGCGGCATTCGCCTCCGGGGGGACTCGCGCCAAAGTTGGGCAAGCCAACCGCTCAAGGCCGGCAAGTGCCCTTTCCAAGATTTCCTGACTCAATCGGCCCTGGTCTTCAGGGGGCAAGTCGACCCAAAGAATCCCCTCTCCGGTCAGGGTCGCCAGCTCCTCTTGAGCGCTGGGCGAACAGAGGCGGGCCAATGCCTCCGGAAGGGAATGAATTCGGGCTTCGCGAACTCCCGGCACACCGATCATTCCATGAGCGCAGCGCGCACCTTGCGGCGCAACAATTTACCCGTCTCGTTGTAGGGCAGTTCGTCCCAAAAACTGATCGTCTCGGGTGTCCGCGAGGAGCGCAGCCTGTCTTTCACCCACTGCTGAAGCTCACCTTCTCCCGCCTGCTGGCCGTCTTTACGTACCACCACGCAGCAGACTTTTTCACCCCATTGTTCGTCGGGCAGGCCAACCACCGCGGCGTCGGCAACGGCTTCGTGCTCCAGCAGCGAATCCTCGATTTCACCCGGTGAGATATTTTCCCCGCCCCGCACGATGATGTCGTCGATCCGACCCTCGATAAAAAGGTACCCCTCGGCATCCATCGATCCGCCATCTCGGGTCGGAAACCACCCCTCCTCGTTCAATTGAGATCCCTTACCGAGATACTCGCCCGAAACTTGCTCGCCGCGAACAAAAATTTCCCCGCGCTCATTCGGGCCGAGTGTCTGCCCTTCTTCATCTCGAATTTCCACTTCCACCGACGGAAGTGGCTGGCCGACGGAGACAATTCGCCGACGCACCGCCGGGTCTTCGCTCTGCATCGCGGAGCGGTGATCCTCGGGGCCCAAGATCGAGATCGTTGAGCTGGTTTCCGTCAACCCGTAGGCGTTCGCAAAGGCGACGTTCGGAAAGAGTTCCATCCCCCGCTCGATGACAGCCTGCGGCATCTTTCCGCCCCCATACGACAAGGCTCGCAAGTAAGGGAGATCCGCGTCTTGACGCCCCTCAGCATCAAGACACTCGATAATTCGAGACAGCATCGTAGGCACCACGAATGCGTTGGTGATGTTCTCCGTGCGGGCGAGCTCTAACCATCGCTCCGCGCTGAAGTTCGGGAGCTGCACAATGCGCCTTCCCGCGTAAACCGAACTCGCAATCGCCGCCATCCCCGCAATGTGATACGGCGGCACCGAGACCAGAGCCGCATCCGATTCATCCGCCGACATAAATTCGACTGAACCCAGGATGTACGAGACCAAATGCTTATGCCGAATCACTGCCGCTTTGGGAGGACCCGTCGTTCCACTCGTGAACAACAGAACGGCAATTTCCTCTGGGTCCATCCCCCAATCAGATTCGAATGGCGCTTCACTGGGCTCACGAGCCGAACCTAAAAACGTCTCGCGCGCGACAACCTCTGTGTCGGGGAGGGCACTCAGCGCCCCGACCCGATCCGAGGCGGTCACGAGTCGAGAAGGCGCAATTTGCCCAACCAGGCTCTCGAGTTCCTCACCCGTCAGACGGTAATTCAGAGGAACGAAGGGGCGACCTGCCCAAGCCGAAGCAAAGACACCGACAGGAAGAGCCAGACTTGTTTCATCAAGGATTGCGAGATGCTCTGCTCCGCCGGCCCGAAGTTGTCGAGCCACGGTGCCCGCGGCTTCAAAGAGTTCGGCATACGTCAGCTCGTCGCCCTCGTTCTTGAAGGCCACACGGTCCCCAAAACCCTGGGAGGCCATCTCGAGGAGCATCATCAGGTTCATGTTTTCACTGCCCGTTCGTCTGGACCGCAACACAACATCGCGATCGGGTGATCACACCTAGAGGGGACCGAAGGTTCTATAGCGCCCTCGGCAGCCCAGCCTTGAGTCCGGAGACTCCTCGTCTCTGCAGCGGCCTCAGTCTGAGGACGGCAAGGGCTTAGCCCCTTTAATCGTCAAGGTGGCTCCACCAGCAGCCAATGAACCCTCCCCGGGCTTGGTGCAGAGCACCTCAAGATCGCCGGCCTCGTTGACGTACCTCTTTCCGATTTGAGTTCCCTCCGCCGCGCCCTCGGCCACGGCTCCGCCGGGCGCATCCGCCGTCATGTCGATCATCGTTGCTCCCCCGCAACTCAAGTCCACATCGTCTTTCGGGGCCGCCACAATCATGACTTCGCTGCTGCAGACCGCGCTTTTGAGCCGAGTTCCTGCCTTCAAGACCGCCATACAATCTTTCCTCTCTTCACCGACGTTGGATCGGTGTGAATCTTCATGAATTGGAGGGTTGGTGCGACGCCGCCCTAGGCGTCATAAAGCGCTCAAATCGTTCTGACCCGGCGACCGACCAAATCTTTACCCGAGACCATTCCGGACCCAGCGCCCGCGAGCGAGGGCGTGAAAATAGCGCTCTCCCGAGGCGATTCTAGGTCGGAATCGATAGGCTCAGATTTGACCCTTCAGTTCAACTGAGTGTTCTTCGGGAAGCAGAACGCCCTCTCCAGCCCGGAGCCTCTTGGCTGCCGGGATCCTTGTCC
>JAQWNI010000222.1 GCA_029268645.1 Myxococcota bacterium | reverse complement strand
CAAGGGATGCCGGTCGACCGGGAGGTCCGCCACCTCGGGCAGGAGAGTTCTCAACCGTTCGACGCTGAGAAAATCATCCAGCCAAATCCAGGCGGCGTCACTACGCGCGAAAACTCCCAGATTTGCGTTGCCTCCCTTATCTCCCGAGCGCGCGCCGTAGACGGCTCCGAGGGGGACCCGCTTGGTCGCGCCTCCCGGCCGCGGCGCATCGGGGCCCGGTGCGGGAACCACATCCACTGGCAGGGCGGGAATCACCGAGGAGACTTGGTGAACCTCCCCACCTAAAAGGGCGACATTCTGCGTCACGAGCTCCGCGGGAATTAAGGCCGGCACATAGACGCCGAAGGGACCCGCACTCCGGGGCCCCCCCCCAAAGAAACCTGGAATCGTCGAGAGCGCCAACTCAGTCATCGCATTCGAAAATGCACGACCCGTCTTCTTTTCATCGGGGTCCTTGACGGTGATTCGCAGGGTCGCCACCGCAGTCTCATTGTTGTCCGGGTCGCTGTGGTCGGTTCGAACCAAACGCGTGGTCACTTGGGCGTAGTCGCTTGGCGAATACGGACAGGACTCCCAAAAAGCCTCTTCTACCAGCTTTGCCTTGGCTTCGATGTTCATTCCAGTCAGACACGCAGACAAACTGTTTCGATAGCCCCCCGCCTTGTTGATACAGACCTTCAGCGTAGAAGGGGGCGGTTCGCCCTGAATGTCGTATAAACGAACACGGTCGGGGCCTTCCTGCTCCAGGCGAATCGTATCGAAACGGGTGGTAACGTCGGGACCAAAGTATTCCGGCCCCCCAATCTCATACAAAAGTTGCGAGGTCACGGTTCCGATAGAGACCTCTCCACCGGTGCCTTCGTGCTTGGTGATCACCGATGAACCGTCTGCGGACACTTCGGCTAACGGGAAGCCGGTATGCGTGAGCCCTTCCACTTCAGTGAAGAAGGAATAGTTGCCGCCCGTCGCCTGGGTCCCGCATTCAATGACATGTCCCGCCGCGACAGCGCCAGCCAGCGGATTCCAATCAGTACGAGACCAACCGTGGTGCCAAGCCGCCGGACCACAAACGATCGCGGCATCAGTTGCACGGCCTGTCACGACGATATCGGCGCCGCGATTCAGCGCGTCAACAATCCCCCAGCACCCCAGATAGGCATTCGCGGTCAAAAACGAAGCCTCTTTGATCGGATCCCCCGTTTCGAAATGACGAATCTGGTCCTGCTCAAGTAACTCGTCGATGCGGGGCATCAAATCATCCCCCGACACGTAAGCAATGGTCGGATTCAGCCCGAGCTTCTGCGCCACTTCATGAACCGCCTCGGCACAGGCTTTCGGGTCCAAACCGCCGGCATTTGATACGACCTTGATGTCTCGATCAATGCAGGTTCCCATCACCTGCTCCATCTGAGTCACAAAAGTCCGTGCGTACGCGCCGTTCGGCCTTTTGACCCGGGTTCGTGCCAAAATAAGCATCGTCAGCTCAGCCAGCCAATCACCCGTCAGGACATCGATCGGTCCACCTTCAACCATTTCCCGAGCCGCGGTGATGCGGTCCCCGAAAAAACCCGAGCAATTTGCGATTCGGATCGGATCAGCCATGCGTTGCTCCTATAACAGCGAGTTCGATTTCTAAGAAATGTGCTTCGCGATCAACACTTTTTTAGGACACGTACTCCGGACGCAGAGGGGTGCTACTCCGCGGCTTCGACGACAAGCAGGAGTGTCCCGCCTTCGACTTGGTCGCCTAATTCGACGTGGAGCTCTGCGACCACTCCAGACTCTGTCGCACGCATCGGGTGCTCCATCTTCATGGCCTCCAAGACCAGAAGCGTCTCACCGGCCTCAACCGTATCGCCGGACTGCACGCGAAGATCGATGACCTTGCCTGGCATACTCGCAACGAAGCCCCCAATCGAATCGCCCGTTCCAGGCAAAACAAAACGCGGCTCAATCCGATAGTCGAGATTGCCTCGAGGACCGTGCACGAGGATCCGTTCGCCCGAGCGGGTCACCCGAAGATGCATGCGGCGGCCCTCAATCTCCACATCAATCGATTCGGGGGTCCAGTGGTGGATTCGTGCGTGCTGGCCTCCCGCCAATCGGAACCGGCCGTCCCGCAAGCGCCGATATCGAACAGTATATGTGCTCCCTCCGTCTACAAGCACGACCTTTTGGTCCGGCATGCGACCGCTGAGCCAACCGCTCGGGATGTCTTGCCAAACTTGAGCTTCTGCCCGATGCGCACCTTGCAGCCAGAGAGCTGCGGCGACGGCATGACGCGTGGCCTCCTCGTCCGGCAGCACCAGTTTGCGTGGAGGAGCGACCCGATCAATGAAGTCGGTGGTGGTGTCCCCGGCCAAAAATTCGGGAGCACGCAATGTTGTCACCAAAAAATCGCGATTGGTCACGACTCCACCCAAGTGGGATCGCTCAAGCGCTAAAGCCAAACGGCCCGCCGCCTCGGATCGAGTCGGCGCATGAGCGATCACCTTCGCCAGCATCGGGTCGAATTGCGTTGAGACAACCGATCCTTGGCGGACCCCGGAGTCCCATCTGACCGGCGGAAGAGTCGCTTCTTCATAAGCCACCAACGTCCCGGTGGCGGGCAAGAAATCATTGGTCGGGTCTTCCGCATAGAGGCGGACCTCGATCGCAGAGCCGTTCCACTCGATCGCCCCTTGGTCGTAGCCGAGCGATTCCCCGGCAGCAACTCGAAGTTGCTCACGAACGAGATCAATCCCGGTCACACATTCGGTCACCGGATGCTCGACCTGAAGACGCGTATTGACCTCCAAGAAGAAAAAGTCCCCAGTATCATCGTCGACGAGGAACTCGACTGTGCCGGCTGATTCATAACCCAGCGCGCGAGCCAACCGAAGTGCGGCTTCTCCCATGGCTCCCCGCATCGCCTTGTCGACGCGGGGGGAAGGAGATTCCTCGACAATCTTCTGATGGCGCCGCTGAATCGAACATTCGCGTTCACCCAGATGCACCACTTGACCGTGGGCATCCCCGAGGATTTGGATTTCAATATGACGGGCCCGAGCCACGTAGCGCTCTAGAAAAACACGATCGTCTCCAAAGCCGCTGGCCGCTTCACGGCGTGCGGATACGACGGCCTCATCGAGGGCCTCGGCGGATTCGACGATCCGCATTCCCTTCCCGCCGCCACCCGCTGAAGCCTTGACGAGGAGCGGAAAGCCAACGGCTGCGGCATCCTTGGGATCTTCTGAACCGGGCAAGGTCGGCACACCACATTCAGCGGCCAAGGCCTTGGCGGTAATCTTGTCGCCCATCTTCTCGATCGCCTCGGGCGACGGCCCGACCCAAGCGAGTCCCGCGGCGGCCACTGCTCGCGCGAAGCCTGCATTTTCCGAGAGATACCCATAACCGGGATGAATCGCACCGGCGCCTGTAACACGAGCCGCCTCGAGAATCGCCTCGCCATCGAGGTAGGTCCCTGGCAGACGAACCGCCTCGTCGGCCTCGTCGACGAAGGGCGCCTCGGCATCGTCTTCTACATAGACAGCCACACATCGGATTCCCATGGCTTGGGCGCCTCGGAAGATCCTCCGGGCTATTTCGCCACGATTGGCAACCAGCAGTGTCGAAAACGTCACAGTCGAAACACTCCGTATCCTTTGGCCCCTTCCACCGGGGTATTGCGCACCACCGAAAGACACATGCCCAGAACCGTGCGGGTGTCGCGGGGGTCGATGAGCCCGTCATCGCTGATCGCGCCCGTGGCCTCCAGTGCCAGCGAACCCTTTTCTTGAGCCGCTTCGACTGCCGCTCGTAGTTTCGCATCCGCCTCTTCATCGAATGGCTCACCCTTTCGGGCGGCCTGGCCTCGGCGCACCATGGACATCACACCAGCGATCTGCTTTCCCCCCATGACTGCAATCTTGGCGCTCGGCCAAATAAAGGTGAAGCGATTGTTATAGGCGCGCCCCGACATCGCGTAGGTTCCGGCTCCGTAGGACGCGCCAACGATCACCGTCATGTGCGGCACCGTCGAATTCGTGACGGCATTGATCATCTGCGAGCCCTTTTTAATGATGCCCGCGTGTTCGAAGTCGCGACCCACGACGAAACCCGTGAGGTTCTGGAGAAAAAGAATGGGCGTGTCGATTTGATTGCAGAGCTGGACGAAATGGGCTGCTTTTTCGGCCGACTGGGGCAGGATGACGCCGTTGTTTCCAAGGATGCCTACCGGGTAGCCATGAATAGAGGCCCATCCGCAGACCATCGTGTTTCCGTAACGCGGCTTGAACTCCTCAAAACGAGAGCCATCGACGACACGTCCAATCACGTCTCGAATGTCCACGGGGCGTCTCAGATCCGGATCCACTAGGCCGAGCAACTCTTCAGGGTCCAAGACCGGCTCGTCGGAAACCAGAGAAGGGCCAGGCCCGGGCTTGCGCCAGTTCAAATGGGAAACGACCTCGCGGCACAATCGGAGACCATCCGGCTCATCTTCTGCGAAGTATTCTCCCAAGCCCGAAATTTCGGCATGCATCTTCGCCCCGCCGAGGGTTTCGTCGTCCGACTCTTCGCCCGTAGCCATCTTCACCAGCGGAGGACCTGCCAAAAAGATTTTGGATTGTTCCTTGATGACGATGTTGTAGTCGGACATGCCGGGCTGGTAGGCCCCGCCGGCGGTGGAGGAGCCAAACACCACGCAGACCGTCGGAACCCGTAGCTTCGAGAGCTCGATCATTTCATAGAAGAAACGCCCGGTCTCGGCGAAGTGATTGATTCGGGCCGGGCGGGCCCGCTTTTCCTCGCCCTTGTCCCCACCCCCGCCGCTGCGGCGAAGGTCCGCTCCCGCCGATTCGACAAAGCTCACGTAGGGAATTCCGTTGTCTCGGGCGATTTCAAGAGCCCGCATCCATTTCTTGCCCACATAGGGCGTCAGCGCACCCCCGAGAACGGTGGGGTCGTTGGCAAAAATGACGCACTCGATCCCAGCGATAATGCCAATGCCCATGATGGCCCCGCCGCCCACCGGAAATTCAGAGTCGTAGGCGGCCAAGGGGCTGATTTCCAGAAAGGGACTGTCTGGGTCGAGCACCAAGGCGATTCGCTCGCGAACTGGAAGCTTGCCCCGCTTAGCCAGACGCTCGTGGTGATAAGCCCCGCCGCCTTCTTCGGCCTCGTCATGCAGTCGGTCGAGTTCTTCGAGCTTCTCGAGCATCGCGGCGCGATTCTCCTGAAACTCGGCTTGGCGCGTATCCAGGCGAGATTGAATGGTCGGAGCGAGCAGGAGAGACTGCATGCGTCAAAATCCTCGTTCGTTGGACACACCCTGGCACGGGGCAGTGGGCGATGTGTAACATGGATGGTAACCTATAGCAATTGAAATTACCGGCCCCAGGAGAGTTCCCGATGAGCGAAGTCCGGGTTGAAACCACCCGCGGAATCATGACCGTCACCTTGGCCGATGTGGAAAATCGCAACGCACTCGGTGCGGGCCTCATCAATGGTCTCCACGAGGCCATCCAGCACGCGAACGACAACCCGGAGGTGCGGGCCGTCGTTGTCACAAACGACGGAAACACCTTCTGCGCAGGGGCCAACTTAAAAGAACAATCCGGTGCCAAGAAGGGAACACGCCCGGTCGTGGGCTTAGATGGCCTTCTCGAACTCATCCAGAAGTCACCGACGCCGATCATTGGAAAAATCGCTGGGCACGTTGTCGGGGGGGGGAATGGACTGGCGGCGGCCCTCGACATCTCGATCGCGGCCGAAGACGTCAAATTCGGCTTCACGGAGGTTCGACTGGGCGTGATTCCGGCGATCATTTCCGTCGTCTGCTTGCCTAAAATGCGACGCGGAGAGGCTCTCGATGCCTTCATGCGGGGCAATCGCTTCACTGGCACCCGGGCGGCCGAGCTCGGGCTGATCAATGATGCTGTGCCTCGAGATCAGTTGGACGAGGCGATCGACACCGTCCTAGCCGACCTTCGAAAGGGCGGCCCGAATGCCGTCGGGCTCGCCAAGCAACTGGTCTATGACGTGCCACGAATGGAGCAAAAAGAGGCCTTCAAGTACACGGCCCAGCTCTCCGCCGAGCTCTTTCGTGGAGACGAGGCCGCAGAGGGCATGAAGGCTTTCCTTCAAAAGCGCCCCGCAACCTGGGCGAACAACCCCGAAGACGAGTGCTGATCGCACCACCCCAGGCGCTCTGTAGCAGAGCCTACCCCCACGCATATCGCCACAGGAAAGGATCTCCATGCTGCCCGAGAGCGTCGATCTGATCGCCGAAGCGGAAGCCCTCCATGATTTTCTCGAAACCCTTGATGCCGAGGACTGGGACCGGCCAACGCAATTCATGACTTGGACGCCTTGGGATGTGGTGGCCCATCTCCATTTTTTCGACGAAGTGTCCTTGAAAGCGCTCGAAGGCGAAGAAGTCTTTGCGGCATGCCAAAAAGATCTCATCACACGAATCGGTGAGGGCAAGACCAACCAAGAAATTGGACGACTGACTTACGCCGGTCTAGATGCCCCGACCCTGCTTGAAGAATGGATCAACGGTTGCCGCGACATGGCCCGACAACTCGGAGAATCCAACCCAAAACGGCGCCTTCCCTGGTTTGGGCCCGACATGGGGGTGCGGATGTTCACGACGGCCCGGCTGATGGAAACCTGGGCACACGGTCAAGAAATCTACGACCTCAAAGGGGCTCCCCGCGAACCCACCGACCGGCTGAAACACATCGCAACGATCGGGGTCAAGACCTTCGGCTGGACCTTCGTAAATCGTCGCCAAGAGCCTCCGGGCCCGCCGCCCTACATCAAACTGCAAGCCCCGTCCGGAGAAATCTGGGAGTGGAACGAACCGAGCGACCAAGAGCGGGTCGAGGGGAACGCCCTCGACTTCTGTCTGGCGGTCACTCAAACTCGAAATTATGCCGACACCGAACTCCAAGTCACCGGCGAAATCGCACGGCAGTGGATGGAGATCGCCCAATGCTTTGCCGGGGGAGCCATTGACCCGCCGACACCAGGGCAGCGAACGAGCACTTGAGCTCGTACACCCGTCACCGCGAACCCCTCGACCAATCAATTTAATCCCCAGCCCGGAGAACCAAGATGGATCTGGAATACGGCGAGCGTTACGAATCCTTTCGTCAAGAAGTCCGTGCCTTCCTCGAAACCCACAAACCAGAACGCCAACCACTTTCCTCGGGCGGGCCCTCTGACCGGAAAACCCTGGTCTCATGGCTCACAAAGCAAATCGAGCATGGCTACTGGGGGCGAACCATTCCTAAGGAATACGGCGGCTACGGGGCTGAGCCCGATCTCCTTGAGACCGTCATCATGGACGAGGAGTTTAATCGGGCGGGCGCCCTCCGCGGCATCCCCGCCCAAGGTCCTTCGATGCTCGTTCCCACACTCCTTGAGCATGGAACGGAGAAACAAAAACAACGATGGATCGGCCCCACCATGCGGGGCGAAGTGATGTGGTGTCAGGGTTATTCGGAGCCTGGCTCGGGCAGCGACCTCGCCAGCCTGCAAACTGCTGCGACAGAGGACAGCGACGACTTCATCATCAACGGCCAAAAGATCTGGACCAGTACCGCAGACCGATCTGAAATGATGTTCTTATTGGTTCGGACTGAGCCCGAAGCGGCCAAACATGCCGGCATCAGCTACGTCCTCGTCCCAATGGATACCGAGGGCCTCGAAGTACAGCCTCTGAGAACCATGTCCGGCGACATCGGAGACAACTCCTTCAACCAAGTTTTCTTCACCGACGCCCGCGTTCCTCAGGCCAATCTGGTCGGCAGTCGGGGCGAGGGGTGGAAGATTGCCAACACGACCCTCAAGCACGAGCGCAACAGTTTGAATGCGAACGGTTCGGCCACTCTGCTTCGTCTCACTCGATTGATGGAAAAAGAAACCGTCAATGGCGTTTCCGCCATAGAGAATCCCGTCTATCGCGACCGACTCATGCGACTCCAGGCGCGCGTCTTGACAATGAAACATCACGGAATGCGAATGCTGACTTGCAATCTTCGAGGAGAATCTCCAGGCGTCGCAGGGCTTGTCACCAAACTGCAGAATTGCCAACTCAATTTTGATATGGCGTCCCTCGCTCTGGACGCCATGGGTGAACTCGGCGTGCTCTACGATCACACGAAATATGAACGCGAGCGAGGCTGGTGGCAGGCGCATTCGATGTTCTCACTCGGTTTGATCATCGGGGGCGGAACCGCACAGATCCAAAAAAACATCATCTCCGAGAGGGGCCTCGGCATGCCCCGTGAACCCAAGCCAGCGAAGGCTTAGCCGAAAGGATTAGAGATGGATTTCGGACTCTCCGATGACCAGAAACTGCTCGACGAAACCGTGCGTGGCTACTTGGCCGACCAAGTTCCCATCGCACGGATCCGCGAGCTTCGAGAAAAAGCTTGTCCAAACGACCGAGATTTATGGAAGGGTCTGGCCGAGCTAGGCCTGACGGGGGTTCTGATCCCCGAAGACCAGGGCGGAAGTGCCTTATCTCTCCTGGATGCGACACTGGTGTCACAAGCCTTAGGGCACGCGGTGACCCCCTCAGCTTTTCTCTCCTCCTCGGTCATGGTTCCGATTGCCCTTCAAGGTCTCGAACATCCGGCCGTCGACGAATTCCTTGCTGGCATCGCGACCGGAGAACTCATCGTCGGCGCCGCCGTCACAGAGGGCTTCTCCATCCGAGAAGAAGCTGGGGTCAAGATCAAAGCCGGCCGTCTCCACGGCAAAGCCATGATGGCCCTCGATGCAGTTCATGCCGACTTTATCTTGATCCTTATTGACGAAGACCGCGTGGCCATGGTTCGAGGCAAGAGTAAGGGCCTCACGACAACCCGGTTGCTCACCACCGACGCTACCCGCTGCACAGCGGAATTAATTCTTGATGGCGTAGAGCCCGAAGCGCTTTTCGAGGGACGCCGCCCAGCCATCACGAGAATGTTTGAGGCGGGGCGAATCGCTCTGGCCGCAGACGCTTTCGGGGCCGCTGAGTCGATGATTGACCAGGCCGTCCATTATGCTCTTGACCGAAAACAATTCGATCGGGTGATTGGCTCTTTCCAGGCGGTCAAGCACATGTGTGCAGAAATGATTGCCGACCTTGAGCCCGTGCGTTCTTTGATCTGGTACGCGGCCCACAGCTTTGATGCCTTGCCAGGGGAAACGCCCCTGATGGCCTGCCACGCACTGTCTCACATGTCTGAAGTCGGACGCAACATCGCGAGCGTGGCCACCCAAGTGCATGGAGGGATTGGCTGGACCGACGAACAAAATCTCCATTTCTGGTTCAAACGCATCGGGGTCGATCGTCACCTATTGGGTGGTCCTGAATGGCTCCGTTTGCGCGCCGCAGAGCTTCAAGGCTTGGCCAAAGCCTCCTAGCCCTGCTTCACACTCCGCCCAAAGAGCCCACTCATGAAGAGGGCTGCGATGAAGGAAAAGCATGCAGACACCGCTGGCCCAAGAACTTGGACTCGAATTCCCTATTTTTGCCTTCACCCACTGTCGAGACGTCGTCGCCGGCGTATCGAAAGCGGGGGGCCTCGGCGTTTTGGGTGTGGCAGGCCACTCGGTTCGGAATGTGGAAAAGGAAATCAATTGGATCGAGAAGCAAATCGGCGACAAACCGTATGGAGTCGACCTTCTTCTTCCCAGCAAATTCGCCGGCAGCGACCAGGGCGGTTTCGATGAAAAGGAACTCGACCGCCGGATCCCCACCGAGCACGCTGCTTTTCTCGAACAACTCCTTCGGGACCATGGCGTCCCACCGCTTCCCGAGGACGTCACACTCCCCCGTGAATTTCAAGTTGGATACGAGAGTCAGCGGGAGCTCATCGAATATCTCTTCAGCCGCAAGATCAAGCTGATCGCCAGTGCCCTCGGCCCACCCCCAGAGTGGATGATTGAGGAAGGCCGACGTCACGGAGTAAAAGTCGCCGCCCTCGCCGGGACCGTCGAACACGCCCGGCGCCATGCGGAAGCGGGGGTCGACCTCATCATCGCCCAAGGGTACGAGGCGGGCGGGCATACAGGACTGGTCTCAACCATGGTTTTAGTCCCTGAGGTGGTCGACGCGGTGGCGCCGATTCCCGTCCTCGCCGCGGGAGGCATCGGCAATGGTCGCCAAGTAACCGCCTCGCTGGCCTTGGGAGCCCAGGGCGTCTGGTGCGGCTCTTTATGGCTCACGACAGAAGAGGCCGAAACAGAACCCGTGGTCAAGGAAAAATTCCTGGCAGCGGGCTCAAGCGATACCTTGCGGAGTCGATCGCTGACCGGAAAACCCGCTAGGCAGCTCCGCAGCGCCTGGACGGATGCCTGGGAAGATCCCGCTAACCCTGACCCGCTTCCCATGCCCCTGCAGCCACGCCTCGTTCGTGAAGCCCAGGCTCGAATCCGAAGAACGGCTCATAAAGTCGAAGGCTCTCGCCAGCTCAGCAACTACTTTGTCGGCCAGATCGTGGGGTCCATGAACGAAGTCAAATCGGTCCGGCGCGTCATGCAGGAACTCGTGGAAGGGTACGCGGATACCATGGCGCGCCTCGACGACATCGCGGACGTCTGAACGCCTCCTGCCTCGTCCAACGCGGCGACCCGCAAAGCTCAAGCCCACGTTTGATCGAGACCGCCGCGCCCCAGAAGGGCGGGGCAGCTTTTTTCAGGGTCTGATAGCCTCTGCGCCGACCTTACAACCATCGGACTCGCCGTCTCGAATAACAGGTCGGCGACGCTCAAGAGGGAGGGAAACTTGCTCGAAGAGTCGACATCAGTCGCTCGAGCTTTCCGCGAGTTAACCGCACGCGTGTGGCCATTCATGGCTCCGCAGCGCGGACGTATCCTCGTTGCCACACTCTGCATCTTGGTGAGTCTCTCGCTATCTCTCATCTACCCCCAGATCATACGCATCATCATTGACCAAGGCATCGAAGTTTCGGATGCCTCTCTAATCCAAAATTGGTCCTACTTGTTGCTGGCCGTGCTTTTTCTTGACCTGCCCGCCAATTACTTTCGGGCCTACTTGTTCGATGGAGCGGCGCGCAGAACCAGCCTGCGAATTACCTCGGCGGTACAAACAAATTTGCTCAAACAAGAAATTGGATTCTTCGATGAGGAGAACACCGCCGAGCTGAATGCAAGGGCCCTAGGAGACTCACAGCAAATTGGCCAACTCTTCTCCTTGGTCATCCCAGACGGTATACGGTTCGGCCTGCTCGCGATTTGTGCCGTGCCCCTCATGGTTTATACGACTCCGATTCTCTCGATCGTCGTCATCGCAGTCGTTCCTCTGCTCGCCCTGATGACATCCTTTCTTGGGCGCTTTCTGCAAGTTCGGCAGTCCAAGGAAGCCCGACAAAATGCATTTCTTGGGGCTGTCAATCTCGAAACGCTCAAAGCAATTCGAACCATTCGAGCCTTTAGCCGCGAAGATGTCGAACATGCGCGGCTTGACCGAAAGATCGACCAAGTCATCCTCACCGGAGATTTTCGAGCGCGGGCCAGTGCCATGCTGGAAGCGCTCGGAGCTTTTTCTGCCGAAGCGGGAATCGTGATCGGAATCTGGCTTGGCGGCAGCCTCATCGTCTCCGGCCGTCTCACCTCCGGAGAACTGGTGACCTTCATCATCTACGCGGGATTGGTGGTGCGCTCATTTCGGAACCTTTCTGTTGTTTCGGGGGAAATTATGCGGATTCACGGGGCTACCGATCGCCTCTTTGAACTCCTCCGGCGTTCTCCCCTCCGCCCAGAAAGTGGTGTTCTATGCCCCAGCGCCGCTCACGGCGAAATCGAAATGAGAGACATCTGCTTCAACTACCCGAGTCGCCCCGATGTGCCCATTTTGCGAGGGCTGAATCTCCGCATTCCGCCGGGGGAATTTCTAGCCGTCGCGGGTCCCTCTGGAATGGGCAAATCGACCATCGGGAATCTGATCGTCCGGTTCTACGATCCCGATCAAGGCGAGGTCCTCTTTGATGGTCACAACTTGAGGGAACTCGATACGCAGTGGCTACGAAAACAGGTGGTCCTTGTACAGCAAGATCCCTCGATTTTCTCACGTAGCATCGAAGATAACGTCCTGTTCGGCAGCGAGGGTGCCGAAGTGGAGAGCGTCCACACAGCATTGAAAAACGTCAATGCACATGAATTTATCGAACGTCAGGTGGAGGGCATCCAGACGGTGCTCGGAGACCATGGCGTCACACTCTCGGGCGGGCAACGTCAGCGTCTGGCCATCGCGCGCGCGCTACTTCGACGCCCCAGAGTCCTGATCCTCGACGAGGCCACTAGCGCCCTCGACTCCGAAAACGAGAGCTGGATCAAAGCCGCCTTAAAAGAGCTCGACTACAAACCCACCGTCATCATGGTCGCTCATCGGCTCTCTACGATCGTGGACGCCGACCGAGTGATCCTCATTCAAGATGGCGTGGTCAAGGCAAGCGGCACTCACAGTGAACTTGTTGATCACTCACAAGACTACAGGAACCTTTTCTCAAGCCAGTTTGTCGAGACCACTTCGCCCTGATTCTGGTTCCTCTAATCCCCGCAGACGGTCTCCAAATCTGCGGCGGTCCGGTTCGCACCCCTCGCCTTCTCTATTACCTCATATTACGAAAACAGGTACGGAGCTCTTCCACAAAGGTTTCGGGTTGCTCGAATGCAGCGAAGTGACCGCCACGCTCTAGCTCGTTCCAATGGACAAGATTCTTGAATTTCATCTCGGCCCACCGACGTGAACTGCGGAAAATTTCCTTGGGAAAAATACTGCAACCGGCCTTCACGTTGACTTCTTCCATGAGAGCCGGCTCTGCTCCGAAACTTTCCCAGTAGAGACGAGCCGAACTGGCTGCCGTAGCCGGTAGCCAGTACATCATCACGTTGTCTAACAGCTCGTCGCGAGTCAGGACTTTTTCAGGATGTCCATCGCAGTCCGTCCAAGCCCAATACTTCTCTAGAATCCAAGCTGCTTGACCAGACGGAGAATCCGTTAGTCCGTAGGTCAGCGATTGGGGCCGCGTGCTTTGCTGCTTAGAATATCCCGAATCCTTGTCTTGATAGTGTTGCATCGACGCGAGCGCCCCTTGCTCGAGCGCTGTCAAATCCGACATGGTCTCCGGATCCGGAGCGACAATCGGCATATTGAGATGAATTCCGAGGCAGTGGTCGAGGTCACGGATCCCGATTTGATTGGTCACCATACTGCCCCAGTCTCCACCCTGAGCGACATACTTCTCGTAGCCAAGCTTCCCCATCAATCCAGCAAAAAGATCTGCGATCTTGGCCGTCCCGAACCCAGCGGATTGTGGTTTGTCTGAAAAGCCATACCCAGGGAGGGAGGGGCAAACTACGTCGAAAGCATCGGCGGCGTCTCCACCATGGGCAACCGGGTCGCTCAAAGGACCGATCACCTTGTGAAATTCTACGATAGAGCCCGGCCAGCCATGGCTCATGACGAGCGGCAACGCGTTCGCCTCCGGAGACTTGACGTGTATGAAGTGAAGGCCAAATCCATCGACTTCAGTTCGAAACTGCGGAAATGAATTGAGATGGGCTTCGCGAGCTCGCCAATCGTATTCCTCAGCCCAATAGGCGCAAACTTCCTGAACGTATTCCAGAGGAATCCCTTGAGACCAATCGTCAACAGTCTCTTTGTCTGGCCAACGAGTGGCACGCAGCCGCCGTCGAAGGTCGTCGAGTTCTTCATCCGTCGCGGAAATCTGGAACGGCTGGATATCGCTCATGAGGCACTCCTTACTGATCGCGAATGCGATCTGACAAAAAAGATCGTGAGATTTGAACCGATCACTCGGGGCAGAAAATTCATCGAACGGCACCGGCTCTGCGCAGGGCTTCGATCTCTTTCGCTGAATAACCGGCCGATTCGAGAACGGCGACCGTATTGGCGCCCTTGTACTCGGGAGACGGGCCCGGTGTTCCGGGCGTACGCGAAAGCCTGGGCGAAGGCCTTAACTCTGGCATCGGGTCATGGTCAACAAAAGCCTCTCGCTGACGGTGATGTTCGTATTCAACAACTTCGGCGAGGGAAAGGACAGGGGCGTAGCAGGCGTCTGTACCAAGAAGAAGCTCGTCCCATTCCGCTCTCGTTTTTGTGGCAAAGGCCTCCTCAAAGTGAGCGCGAAGTTCGGGCCAGCGCTCACGGTCGTTCTGCTCAGGCAAGGCGCTGGAGTCGAGACCTAATTTTTCGATCAATAGGGCGTAGAAGTGGGGTTCGATTGGGGCAATGCTGACGAATTCACCATCTTTGGTTTCATAGATGTTGTAGAAGGGCGCACCGCCATCAAATAAATTTGAGCCGCGATCGTCCGTATGGATACCCGCCGAGTGCATTCCATAAAAGACCGACATGAGGGACATCACGCCATCGACCATCGCCCCGTCGACCACTTGGCCCTGGCCGCTCTGGCGGGCTTCGAGAACCGCGCAAACCACCCCGAACGCAAGATGAAGACCGCCCCCCGCGAAATCGCCAAGAATCTGTAGTAACGGAAGAGGCGGGCCACCGCGGGGTCCGATGGTATGGGTCACGCCGGTGATGGCCTCGTAGTTAAGAGAGTGGCCTGCTGCTTGGGCAAGGGGGCCGTCTTGTCCCCAGCCGGTCAGCCGCCCGTAAACGATCCGCGGATTTCGCGCGAGAAGTGCCTCGGGCCCCAATCCGAGTCGTTCCGCCACGCCCGGTCGGAAAGACTCAAGAAAAACTTCAGCCTGCTCAGCGAGACAGAGAACCGTTTCCACACCTTCAGGGTGCTTGAGGTCGACGCCGATTGATCGTCGGCCGCGGTCCCAAAAATTGTGAGGCCCCGCGACCGGCTCTTCCGGCACATCGCTCAAACGCTCAACCCGCACAATTTCTGCCCCCATGTCGGCGAGCCTGAGCGAGCCGTAGGGGAGTGCGCCCAAACCCGCCAGCTCGATGATCTTCATGCCTGCCAGGGGACCGCCCATCTCTCTTCCTCTTTTACACCCGACGCGAGATCACAAATGTCGACCTTTTCGCCCCCGAAGATATCACGGGTTACCCTTTAAATGAGGGGATGTCGGGTTTTGCTTCGCGCCCGGAGTTCCCCCACGCCAGCAGGGAGTTCCATGCTTTTCTCATCTCGGTTTCGGTTGAGGCTCGGAATGATCGCCCTCGGGGCCCTCTGCGCGTGGATGATCGGGTGCGGTGACGTCTCGACGGAAGGTTTCGAACTCATCGAACTCGAAACCGTTGACGGCCAGCAAGACTTTCAAGGGTCCGCGCAGTCCCGAGCGGGGCGCATCCCGGATTCAGAGAGCAAGGTTCAACTCCTGATTGCGGCGAGGACGCTTCGGGGCCCCGTCTTCGGCCGCAGCGTGATTCTCTTACTTGAACACTCAGCTGAGGGCGCGATGGGTCTGATCATCAATCGACCCACGGACTTGAGCCTGCAGGAAGCCCTGCCCACCACCCGCCAGTGGGCGAACCGAGGCGACCGTGTCTTTCTCGGTGGACCGGTGCAGACTCAGCTAATTGCGTTCTTGATGAGAGCGGACACCGACCCCCCCAAGTCCAAGCGAGTCCTTGCAGACGTCTATGTTTTCGGCGATCACGAAGCCCTAGTCGAAGTATTGGAAGGCCAACTCTCCAGCAACCGCTTCCGAGCCTATCTTGGCTACGCGGGCTGGGGTCCAGGCCAACTCGACGCTGAAATTGCACGGGGTGATTGGCACCTCACCCCTGCCCAGCCGGACGCTATCTTCGGCGGTTCTGAGGAAAGTCTATGGGAGCGCCTTGTGTTCGAACACGAAGGCACTCAGGTTCGCGCCTCGAATCCCCTGGAGGAATTGGCGGTTCCACGGGAGGGGAATCCGGAGATCAGCCGGTTGGCTACTATCGTCGAACACCCTCTAGTCCGGCTGTAAAAACGGAGTTCATCATGTCCAACGCGCCTCGCACTTCCGAACACGCCCGTCTCACGCATGAGATTCTGCATGTCGAAGACCGAGTCCTTCTTGAAGGCGCAATGGCCGCGGGAGCGCTCACGGCCCTCGCAGATCAACAGCAATCCCTCAAAGAAAGCCTGATGGTTCAAACGGTGATCCAAGAGAGCGAGGCACTGCGATTCTTCGATCTGGATCTCGCCCTGTCGTTCTACACGGGATTCATCGATCGGATGCGAAGCGACTACGAGGCTGGGAAAGAATATGCCCTTGACGCGGTCGAGCGCTGTTCGGAAGACATCGAGGCAGCGGCCTTGATCGTTCGAGTCGGGATCGCGATCGCCAAGGCCGACGAAGTCCTCGATGAAGCTGAGGTCGCGATGATCGAAGAAATCTGTGCGCGAATCGGCATCCAGGGTCTCGATACCCTCGGGCTCGCCGGCCTGCCCGCCACCCGAACGAACTGATTCGGCGCTCAGAGGACCGGGTAAGCGGCACTTCTCTCCGGTTCGATGGCACCCCCATCCCCTCTGTGCTTCTCTTTGCGACCCATGCTCGATCCCCGACAACTCAGCGAAAAACGCGACAGCATCCTTGAGAGTTGTCGCCACCGCCGTATTGAAGCTGATGTCGACGGAGCCATCGCCGAGCAGGAAAAGCTCTCGGCGATGCTGACCGAGTCGAACGAGTTGAACCGCCGTCGTAACGATCATCAAAAGTCCGGCAAACGCCCTCTGTCGGATGAAGAGCGACAGGCCCACGCGGAAGCTGGCCGAAGACTCAAGGATCAATCTGCAGCCCTTGATGACCAGATTCGCGAGCAACGAAGTCTGCTCGAAGCCAAAATGATGAAGCTTCCGAATTTTATCCATCCCGATGTCCCCATCGGCGGAGAAGAGGATTACCGAGTCGTCAAACCGGGCATCCCCCCCCAATTTGACTTCCAGCCCCTCGATCATCTGGCCCTTGCAGAGAAACACGACTTGCTCGACTTCGAGGCCGGGGCCCGAGTCGCCGGACAAAAGTGGTATTACCTCAAAAATGAAGCCGTCCTCCTCGATTTTGCCCTCACCCGGTTCGCCCTCGACCTGCTCTTGCAAGAAGGATTCACACTTACGGTGACACCCGATGTCGCCAAGCCAGCCGTGGTCCAAAACATTGGATTTAATCCTCGCGGCGAAGAGACTCAGATTTATTCCATCGAAGGCCACGACTTATGCCTCGTAGGAACTGCCGAGATCACATTAGGGGGCATGCTCGGCGATCGAATCGTTGAAGAAGCCGACCTGCCCATTCGCCTCGCCGGGGTTTCTCATTGTTTCCGAACAGAGGCCGGATCACATGGGCGGGAGAGTCGGGGGTTATACCGAGTCCATCAGTTCACGAAAACAGAAATGTTTGTCTTCTGCCGCCCGGAAGACTCGGATGCCGAGCTGGAAAGGCTGCGCTGCATCGAAGAAAGAGTGTTTGACGCTCTCGAATTTCCCTATCAAGTGATCGATGTCGCCAGCGGAGACCTCGGGGCTCCGGCCTATCGGAAATACGATCTCGAAGCCTGGATGCCGGGACGGGGTGAATCCGGAGGCTGGGGAGAAGTCACAAGCACTTCAAATTGCACGGACTTCCAGGCACGGCGGCTCCAATGCCGCTTCCGGCGAGAAGGCAAAAAAAAGCCCGAGCTACTTCACACCTTGAATGGCACGGCTATTTCCAATGCGCGCGCCCTTCTAACCCTCCTTGAAGTTCACCAACAGCGGGACGGCAGCATCGCGATTCCTTCAGCCCTGATCCCTTACGTGGGGCGCGATCGAATTGGGACAGACTGAAGGCGACTGACGGGCCATGGCCGAGAGTCTGGATACCCGTTCGGACGGGGGGCCCGTCGGAGTCCTGGGAACAGCTGGCCACATTGATCACGGCAAGACAGCTCTGATCAAGGCGCTGACAGGGGTCGACACCGACCGGTTGCCGGAAGAACAAGATCGAGGAATCACCATCGAGCTGGGCTTCACAGTGCTCGACCTGCACGGGGTCGGGGCCCTGTCTGTTGTGGACGTTCCGGGCCATGAGGGGCTGGTCCGAACGATGGTCGCAGGCGCGACCGGGATCGACTTGGTCTTATTGGTCGTCGCTGCGGACGAAGGCGTCATGCCGCAAACACGAGAACACGTCGCCATCTGTGATCTGCTTGGTATTCATCGAGCCGTTGTTGCACTCACCAAAAGCGATCTGGTCGATGCAGAGATGCTCGAATTGGCGGCAGAGGAGGTCCAAGAACTTCTGGCCCATACCACGATGCGAGAGGCCCCAATCCTCCCCGTCTCGGCCAAAACCCAGCAGGGGCTCGATGTCCTTCGACAGGCTTTGGCCTCTGAAGTCGCACGCCCGAATGCTCGCGCTTCCCATCCAGGCCTTCCCCGATTGTCGGTAGACCGGGTTTTTACTATGCGCGGATTTGGAGCCGTCGTGACCGGGACCCTCGACGGTGATCCGCTGCGAAACGGAGATCAAGTTGAAATTTGGCCGGACAAAAGAATGGCCAAGATCCGAGGCCTGCAGTCTCATGGAGAATCTAAGACGGAAATTTCCGGCGGCGCGCGCTGCGCGATCAATCTGCAGGGAATCGAGGTTTCCGAGCTGGCCCGCGGAGATGTGGTTACCCGACGAGACACTTTGACACCTACATCAACGGTCGATGCCGTCGTTCGATGGCTCCCGACCGCTCCACCCTCAGACGGCATCACCTCAGTAGAATTCCTCTCCGGGACCGCCGAGCGCCGCGCACGCCTCGCGCCCATTGGCGTATCGAAACAGGTCCCCGGCGAAAAAGGACTCGCCCGCATCCATATCGATGGCGAGCCTCTCGTTCTTGTCCCCGGCGACCGGTTCATCATACGTGGATTTGCTCGGACCGCGAAGGCAGGCGCCACCCTGGGCGGGGGACTCATCCTCGACGCGGCCCCTCCCCTTCGGCGAAGGAGCGACCCCAAATTGGTCGAGGAATTGGAAAGACTTCAGGACGGAACACTTCACACCGCACTCCGAGAACGCGTCGCTCGAGCAGGCTTCAGCGGGCAGGACGACCGCGTTCTCGCTCGAGAATTAGGGCGCCGGGTCGCCGACCTTGAATCAGCCCTAGAAAGCCTGACCAAAGAAGGGGCTCTCATCCGCGCTGGCCGCCACCTCTGTCTTGACTGTTCGGCGCGATCAAAGCTTGAGGCCCTTCTCGAGCAGGCTCTTGACGCATTTCATATTCAGGAACCCATGCGACCGGGCATGCAGCGTGCCGCGCTGCTTGGCACACTCCCGGCCAACGTACCGAGCGAAATTGCCGACACCATCCTCAAGAGCATCGCTGCGAAGGAGCAAGTTCAAATCGTGGACGACCACGTTCGCCGCGCCAACCATCGGCCCCTCATTGATGAAGAAACCCAACTCCTTCTCAACCAAATCATCGAGGATGCACGGCAGGCGGGATTGGAACCCGCCAATTTCCGTGAATGGTCTGAGTCCCTCGGCGTAACGGGCGATCGATTCCGGGATCTCGTCGCCCATCTCGAGCGGCAGAAGCAGCTGGTTCGCGCGCCCGGAGACCTCTGGTTCGACCCCGAGGTCGTCGACTCCGTCCGCAGCGCCGTCGTGGCTCATTTCGAAGACAATGAAACCCTCGATACACCCACCTACAAATCACTGATTGGCACAACGAGGCGAACGGCGATGCCCCTCATGGAGCTACTGGATGACCTCCACATCACTCGCCGACGCGGAGACGTCCGAATTCTTATGAAGGGGTGACGAAGGGGAGCCTGAAGAATTCCAACAAACCTTCCCCCGAAGACGCCAGCACCGGGTCCGGCATGATCCCTAGCCAGAGCGTAACCACGGCGCAAACGACGAGGATCGCTAGCTCGCTAGAAGAGGCTTCGGAATTGACTGTCACCTGGGACTCTCGCATGAAAAACGCCGCGATCCAGCGAAAATATGTGTAGAGAAGGGCGACGCTCGAGATCAAAATCGCGAGAGCCGGCCACGCGTCCCCGACATCGATGATGCTTCGGAGAAGCAGCCACTTGCCCCAGAAGCCGGCCGTCAAGGGCAGTCCGGCCAGACTCGTCAGGAAAAGGGTCAGTAGAATGGCGAGCATCGGGCGCCGAGAGGCCAATCCTGAGAGGTCATCGATCGTCTCCCCCTGGAAATTTCCCTCTTTTAAAGCCGCGAGAACGCAGAGCGCACCGATCGTTGCGACGCCTGTCGCGAAAAGATAAAAGAACATCGCCCCGTAAGCTTCTTGATCGTTCGCCGCAAAGGCTACAAGCAGATTTCCGCCATGCGCGACGCCTCCCCAAGAGATCATTCGCTTAATGTGAGCCTGTCGAGCGGCCATCAGACTACCGAGAGAGCTACCCCCCACAGCCAAAATGGCGAATCCTAAAGAAAGAATTTCCATTTCGGCCGGGAAAACTTCGGTTACGAGACGCAGCAGAACAACGATCGCCGCCGTTCGAATCGCCACAGTTCGGAAAGCCATCACCGCAACCGATGAACCTTCGTCGATGTCTGGACCCCATTGATGAAAGGGCGCCAAACCACACTTGAGCAGCCCCCCCCCGAGCACCAAAGTCAGCCCGGCAATCTCCAGAGGTGCTCCGATTTCGAGCGACTTCCGGATTCCCTCGTAGTCGAGGCGTCCGGTCGCTCCAAAAAGAAGGGCGAAACCAAAGAGCAGTAACGCACTCGAAAGCGCTTCCCCCAGGAATGCCTTCAGTGTCGCTTCATCAGTTCTTGAACCTCTTCGGTCAAAGCCGACCAACAAAACCGAAGCCAAACCCATCAGCTCAAGACTGACCCAGGTTACGCCGATCTGATCCGAACCGAGAGCCATGAATGCACCACTTAAAGCAAGAAGAACAAGTACTCCGTACAGTCCCGTTTCGGAACGGTTGGCCATCAGATCCGTGCTGGCCAGCCACAGTGCGGGAATCGCAAGCAAGCCCACCAACATAACCCCCACTGCCCCAGGGCCTCCGCGATCGGCCAGCGGACCCGAAGCTTGAATGGAAGACAATGCAGCGACCAACACAGCCGTCGACATCAACATCAGGAGCAGTCCCCGACGCCGTGCCCCTCGACCGCCCCGGTTTGACGAACCAAAACCCGCATCGATGGCCAAGATCACCAACGCGCCGAGAGCGGTGATCCAAACCGCCGGAGTCATCGCACCCCAATCGGGAATCAGTTCATTCAAAGCCGCGGCTCCAGAACGGATGAATCTCCGTCCCTGAGTTCTATGACAACTGCCTCTCGGTTGGGTTCTGAACGTTCGTCGATCAAGCGTAAGATCTCAAGCGCAGTGGGCTCGACTCGGCGCAGAACGGGAGCCGGGTACACCCCCAAGATCACCATGGGAATCAGGACCCAAAGCAAAACAAACCGTTCGCCCAGTCGAAGGTCGATCAATCCACGGTTCTCTGGCCTTTCGAGAGGTCCCCAGGCAACTCGCCGATAGAAACGAATGGCCGCGCCCGCTCCGAGCACCCACGCGAAAAAAGTGAGGCTCGCCACACCCAAATGGCGAGAAGAGATTCCGATCAGCATCATCAATTCGCCCACGAAACCAATGAGCGGCGGCAAACCGATTGCACTCAGAATCGTGATTGCGAGAAAGGATGAAAAAACGGGCATCGGTCGCGCGAGACCACCTAGCTCTGATAAATCGGATGTTTCCCGTCGCTCAAATAGGGCACCGAATAGGAGCAACAGAGCCGCGCACGTCAGCCCATGACTCAGCATTGTCATCATTGCACCCGAAAGCCCACGATCGTCCATGCTGAAGACGCCCAATGTAATGAAGGCGAGCTGTCCGATCGTCCACCACGAAACAAATCGTCGGAAATCGTTCTGAATGCTTGCTTGCATCAGGGCGTATGCCATGCCCAAAGCAGTCACGACGAGGAGGGTCGCTTGAAAACCCTCGATGACATCGACACAAAGCGGCAGCACCAGTCTCATCAAAAAGTACGTCCCCACTTTTAGGCCCACCGCGTTCAGGAACAAAGTGAGTGGCATCGGGGTTTCGCGATCAATCTCCGACCACCAGGCGTGCATGGGGAAAATAGGAATCGTCAGGCCAAAGCTAATCAGAAAGGCCAAAAAAACCCACACCTGGGACACGACGATTCCTGCATCCCGGCCGCCTTCGAGCAAGCCCACCACATCGGACCCCGGCGGCGCATAGAGACTTAGCGTGCCACCAGCCGTTACGACGAGCAGGGCCCAAAGAAACAGCATCGACCCCAATCCCCACGCTACGCCCAAGCGGCGAGCCGCCCTTATTCGTTCCGCCCCCCCCCATCGACCCACCATCAGAAACGTCGGCAAGAGAATCAGCTGCCAGGCCAAGAAGAGGAGCGCTGCATCGAGGGCGAGAAAGGCGCCAAGCAGGCCCATTTCGACCATCAGGATGCAAAAAAGAAAGCTCTTTTGTGACTCAGTAATCTGGCGCCGAGTCACAACCAAAACAAGTGGGACTAGGCCCGTGGTCAACACAATCAGAACAAGGCTCAGGCCATCTACTCCAACGAACCAATTCAACCCTGCAGAGGGAACCCATGGGACGAATTCGATCAACTGTGGACCGAAAACTTCGGGGTCGAAGACCCAAACCACTTCCAAGAGAGTCAGGGCAAAAACGCCCAACGAGAGGAGAAAAGTCAGCGACCACCAGACTCTTTCGGGTAAAGACCAGCCCGGACGAAGGCTGGCGATCAAAGCGTCGATCGCCACTAAGCAGAAACCGAGACTCCCGGGAAGAAGTATGATTACAGTCAGGACATGGTCGATCGCCCAAGACACCATCAATCAGTCCGCCCTAGCCCCGGGTTATCCAGAACAATCCGATCAGGATCGCCCAACATGCCAAAAGCGCTGTGGCGAAATATTGCGATGCACGCCCTGACTGAAGACGACGCGCCCTCTGACTGATGAGATTGCGAAAACCCCACTCACCCCCCCTCAAGACCAAACCTTCGATCGCGCCATCTCGAATCCATTTAAATGGGACCCCCCCACTCCATCCAGTACGAAACGTCCAAATTGCCTCTAAGCGATGTCCGCGACGAGATTCACCATGCCCCCGTCTCCACCAGTGCCCAGCGCTCCACTGTGTGATTTGACTCCACCAAGCCGGCTTGTAGAGATAGAGCCAGACCCCCGCTGCACTTCCGAGCCAAGCCGATCCGCTCGCCCAAGCCACGAGAGTCCATTGTTTCTCGACGGCTAGACCCACGGGATCAAGGCCCAAGAAATAACGAAGGCTATTCGCGTGCTGGATCTCCACAAAAAGCAGATCCGCCCAGATCTGAGGCATCGCGATCAGCACGCCCACAAGGATCGACACGGCAAGAAGAGCCATCGGCCAAAGAAGCGCTGGGCCGGGGTCTTCGATCCCAGCCCAGCGAATGCTTGGGGGAATTCGACTTTCTCCATAGAGCGTCAGATAGACCAAACGCATAACGCCGAAAGCCGTGACTCCGATCGCTGCGATCACCATCCAGACCAAAACCATCGACCCCGCTAGGTGCTCACTTGGCGCAATCGCGAAGAGGATCTGCTCGATCGAGAAAAAACCAACCGTCGCGGGCACCAGTCCACAAATTGATAACACGGCCACCCAGGTATCAATTCGCGTGCGCCATAGGCGGCTTCCGAGATTGCCCATCAAGCGGATATCCGTTCGTCCGCCGACTGCAGCCACAACGACGCCCATCGTCATCAAGAGAAGCCCCTTGTGAAGCGCGTGGGCAATCAACTGGAAAACAGCGGCCGCTTCGTCAACAGCCGCCAGAGCAACTAAAGCCAATCCGAGCTGGCTCACCGTCGACCACGAAAGAAGACGAAAAACATCCCTTTGGCCACAGGCCATCAGTGCGCCGAACAAAGCACTCGCCGCTCCTAACCAAGCCGCCCAGGATGCGACCCACGGTGCATCAGAAAACACGAAGCTCATCCGAGAACCCAGATAGATCGGTGCGCCCACCGACAAAACAGTCTGGACCAAAATCAAGGCAGGCACGGGTGCTTTGGCGCTATCGATCATCCAACGGGAAAAAGGGAGAAGCGCTGACTTGCTGAGCAGAGCAATCAGAATCAGGCCGGCCACCACTTCGGCTCCGGTCCAAGAGTCGGAACCCAAAAATCCCGCCCCTTGAAACATCACGGCCTGAAGCCCTGGACGCACCGACTGCAGTTCATCGAAGCCTGAGAAAGAGCCATCCGTACCCGAGCCCGCGCGAAGCATGAGTACCCAAGCCGCCAATAAGGTCGCATCCCCGATACGGCCCACGACAAAGGCAAGGGAAGCCGCCTTGGTCTGGTCCTCGTCGGCATACCAGAAACCAAGCAAGCACCAGGTCGATAAACCGAGCCCGCACCATGCCGCCCAAAACAGAAAGACATCGTCAGCAAGAACGAGGAGCAGCATCGCGGCGAGGGCAAGGCATGTGAAACCCAGGAATCGCTGTGGCCCCCGGTCCTCCCGCTCATCCATCGAGAGGGTTCCTAGAGATTGAACGATCGCCAAGAATCCCGCTCCGGCGACCAAAAGAGCGATCACGGCCGACAGGGGATCAAGGCGGAAGGCAAAGTCGACGATCGTCGCATCCGGAGCAATTCCTGCTCCCATCCACGTGCCCATTCGGGAAACGAGGACGCCATCCGGAGGACTACGGAGCAATTCGAAGAAGGCGGCGAGCAGTAATCCCAATGACGAAACGACGGCGCCCAACGAGACCAGCGCCGTCCACCGGGATGAAATATCCCGCCTGAGAAGCCCTCTCATCACCCCGAGAATGACGGCGCCCAGCAAGGGCAGTGCAGGGATCCATCCTAAGGGGACTGAGGACTCTCCCATTAATTCACCTTCATCCCTGGAGAGCCGAAGACTGTTCCAGATCGATCGATTTTCGGTAATCGGCGAGCCGGCGAACGATGATAAATCCCACCGAGAACTGGACAAGGCCGACAAAAATCGCAGTCAAGACGACCCCTTGAGCGGCGGCGATCACCCCGGCGGAATCGGGATCCGCGGATCGATCGACTGAGAACGAAATAAATGCCAGTTCGCCGGCCATCAGCATAAGCTGAAGTGAAATGAGTACGACGAGAAGAGAGCGGCGCCAGACAGTACCCACGGCACCAATCACGAATACCACCGCGGCCAAAACAATCAGAGGGCTGAGGACCAGGCTGCTCATTCTCGCTCTTCTTTCGAGGACAACACGAGAGGGACCAAAACGGCAATGAGCAGCAACAAACCACAGGCCAATACGGTCGACGGCCCTGATCCCAATAGCCAGCTCGCAAGAGTTTGGCCTCGAATCAAATCCGGTGAAAAAGAAGCGGGGCCTCGCGAAACCGCGGCCCAAGAGACAATGTGAAAGCGTTCCTCCACCAAGAGCACCACACCCACGCAAACCGCGACCGACGAGAGAAAACGAATGACGACCCGTGAGGTTGAAAGTTTGGCGAATTCCTCTTTCGGGACCGGGGCCCGTAAGGCTGCAAGAAATAGGAGCCCGCTGCTCATCGCTAAAGCGGAAAGTAAAAACAGTCCGGCCAAAAGAGGCGCCGATGCGGATGCAAAAGACCCCGCGCAACCTACGGCCGCAAGCACCCAGGCTGTTGCTTGACCGATCACAGAGCGGCGGATAGAAATCACCCCCAGCGAACCGATGACTGCCAGCAGGCTGAAGACGACATCCGGAAATGAATCCAGCATCACGCTCCGCTCCCAAGGCGAATCAAAAGTAAAACGGTGACCGCCGTATCCAGCAAAGCTCCCGGGAGAAGGACCCGGCGACAAAGTCGTTGAATTCGACACTCGGACCAAGAGCTCCATTTCGAGGCCAAAGCGATCCAGAGTCTCAATACGACGACCCACTTGACGAAAAAGGTTGCGGCCTGGACCGCTAAACAAAGGATCTGAGCAAAGCCCGAACCATAATAGGGCGAAACCCAGGCCACGATTTGAATTTGCGCAAGACCAGGAATCGCCCCCCCTCCGAGGTAGATGAAGACAAAAAGCGAAGTGAATGCGAGAAGCCAAAGGCGTGAACTAAAAAGCGTGAGCATCGCGCCAACGCCACCCGAGATGCCGTTGATCCCCTCTGACCGAATCGGACCCTGAAAAGAAGAACTCCCAACGAGAAAAAAGGAGGATAGGAAAAAGAGAACTCCGGAAGGCGGGTTCAAGACCAGGCCCCATCCGGGCAGACGAAGCGCTTGGACCGCCTCGGGTAAAGGATCCAAGCCCCTCAAAAAAGAGGAGTCCGCCGGCGTAAAGAGGATGTCTTGGCGCAAACCAATTTCGAGGGGTTGCAGGGTGCCATAGGTGAGCAGTATTGGAATCAGCGACGCCCCCATGGCGAGCCATGCCAGCGGTGCCCGGCGGTCCCATTCGGTCGACGGCGAATGGATCCCGTACCCCGCCCCCAGCACCCGATGTAGTGTGGCTCCAAAGAGTCCCACGGCCGGTGCAAGGAAAGCAAGCAGCAGACCCCACCGAGGGTCTGCGAGCAAGGCCGACCAGGCCCCCCCTCTAAACTGAAAAGCGCCTCCGACAGGAACGATGGCAAAAAGAACCAGCGCAGACCAAAAACTAATCCAAGGCACGAAACTGGCTGTCAGCGAGGCTTCGGCTGTCACGCCGCGCGAAGCTGCATGCAGAACCTGACGCATTTCGACGAAGGGGCCGATCAAAGCGTCGAAAGGGGTTTGCGGCGAGCTTCCCTTTGCGAATGGAATCAGCCCAGCTGCCCGGGCCCGGCTGCGGGCTTCCCAAAAAGCCGTTATCGGAAAGAAGAAACCGAACAAAATGAGGGTCCAGAGACAGGCGCCGAGGAGTAAGCCCACTACGAAACGATCCAGAGCAAGATGAGCCGTGTCGGAGAAAGGGGGCGCGCCCTGCATCGCGGGTCTCGGTTCATCCAACGAACCCGCGTCTTGATTTGGCCACGACGCCAATCTCTCACTTAAAAAAGCCCCTCGAGCCCGCCCAAACCAAGCCCAGGAAGCCCGGACCGAGCAATCCGAGTATCCCAAACGCCACCACCGGGCTCAGCGGACGCTCCACGAGAACACCGAGGATCAGTCCCAGCAATCCGGCAGTGCAGAAGAGCAAAAACGGCACCCAGCGGGCCAACCGATGGACCGGAGCCGCAGATCGGACGGGAGCCAGAGAAACCCGGCCTGAGACATCCTCAATACTCGAACCGCGTCGAGCCCATGCAAGGATTCCTCCGACCAGAACCGTACCTGGGACGAGCATCACCAGAAGCCCCACCGCGTCGGACACGTTCGGCCGCCCCTCTCCCCTGTACTCCGAAGGAACCGGTTGATTCCGGCTCACGCACAGACGCCCGAAATCACGGGTATTTTAGCGCTATTCCCCGCGGGCGTCAAGGTTTAGGGGCCTCAGGCCAATTGGTTTTCGAAGGGCAGGCCGCTAGGCTCCGCCGCGATGAAAACGGATTTCAACTCGGATTCGGAGAGCTCCGCGTGTCGTCTATCCGAAATTCGGCCGGGGTCCGAGTGCGAAGTGATGGGGGTCGATCTCGGGGATGCGGCTGGGCGCCGAATGCTCGATCTCGGGTTTCTCCCAGGCACCCGAGTACAGGTTCTGCGTCGAGCCCCACTCGGCGATCCCTCTCTCTACGCGCTGCGCGGTTTTCAACTGTGCTTGCGCGAGGCGGATTCGCGTCATGTCCGCGTCACGAGAAAGGCGTCGAAGGAGCCGTCCCGCTGATCTGCTTCGCGGTCCTTCAACGATCCCGTCATGAGTGAATCTGATTTCCAAACCCAGCGAACGGCGCCTCTTCGACTGGCGCTCATCGGCAGCCCCAACTCGGGGAAGACCACAGTCTTCAACGCTTTGACGGGCCTTCGCGCCCGGGTCGGCAACTACCCCGGCGTCACCGTCGAAAGACGCGAGGGGACTCTTCGCCTGAAGAGTCGAACCGCGAAAATCATCGACCTACCCGGAACCTATTCCCTCGATCCCGTGAGCCCGGATGAAGCGGTGGTCGGCCAGGTTCTCGCTGGAGAAATTCCGGACACGCCGGCGCCTGAAGCCATCGTGATCGTCGCCGACGCCTGTTCGCTCGAACGCTCCATGCTCCTCGTGGGGCAAATCCTCAACTTGGGGCTTCCGACCTGCCTCGTCGTCACGATGATCGATGAATTGAGAGCTCGGAAGGGACAACTCGACCTTGAGCGCCTTTCGGCCGCCCTCGGGATACCGGTCACCGGTGTCATCGGCCATCGTGGAATCGGGTTGGCTGCGCTTCGCGAACAACTCGCCAGCCCAGAGACCTGGTCATCCCCTCCAGTCATGCCGCCTACCGATCAAATCGAACGAGCGGCCTGGGCCGATTCCATTCTCCAACATGTCGTGGAGAAGCGTCCGGGAACCCATACCGTGACTGATTGGGTCGACCGAATCGTCCTCCATCCCGTGTGGGGCGTGGCGCTATTCGGCTTCGTGATGGTGACGTTTTTTCAACTGATCTTCAGCTGGGCAACGCCCGCCATGGATCTGATCGATCTTGGCGTCAGCGCCGCGTCCGATCTCAGCCGGACCCTCTTACCTGCCGGTTTTCTGGCGGATTTCGTCGCTGATGGATTAATCGCAGGCGTCGGCTCGGTTGTGATTTTCCTTCCGCAAATCGTCCTGCTCTTCTCGCTTCTCTATCTACTAGAGGATGTCGGCTACATGGCGCGCGCAGCCTTCGTGGTGGATCGAGCCATGGCTCGAGTGGGGCTCGAGGGAAGAGCTTTCGTCGCGCTTCTTTCTTCTTACGCGTGTGCGGTACCCGGCATCATGGCCACCCGAACCGTGCCCTCCCCTCGAGATCGTCTGGTCACCATTCTTGTCGCCCCTCTCATGACCTGTTCGGCTCGGCTGCCCGTCTACACACTACTGGTCGCCGCCTTCGTTCCCGCCCGCGACGTATTCGGGCCCATCGGGCTCCAAGGGCTCGTGATGCTGGCCCTCTATCTCGTAGCCCCCTTGTCGGCCACCGCGGTCGCTGCCGTCCTGCGGAAAACCGTTCTTCAAGGGGAGCCCATGCCTTTCGTGCTTGAACTCCCCTCCTACCGCATTCCCGGGCTGAGACTTTGGCTTTCCCAAATCTGGGGGAGCGCGTTTGCTTTTTTGAAACGAGCCGGAACGATCATTTTACTCACATCAATGCTGCTCTGGGTGCTGCTGACTTTTCCCCAGACGACACCACCCTCTGGTCTGAGCCCAGACGAAGCCGCCAGCTACGCCCTCGAACACAGTGCCGCTGGCCAAGCCGGTAAAGCCATAGAGCCCCTCATTGCACCGCTGGGGTTCGACTGGAAGATCGGTGTGGGCCTGTTGGCCAGCCTCGCAGCCCGAGAGGTCATCGTCGCCACCCTGGCGCAGATTTACTCGGCCAGCGATCCGGACGCGTCGCTCCGAACGGCGATCCGCGCCGACATTCGACCAGAAACAGGAAAGCCTCTCTTCGACCCTCCCACAGTGGCCGCTCTCCTGACCTTCTTTGTCTTTGCGCTGCTGTGCACATCCACCCTGGCCACGATGGCCCGCGAAACCAATTCCTGGCGCTGGCCAGCCTTTGCCTTCGGTTACCTGCTGGTCCTCGCTTGGGTGGCCGCCTGGGGCGTCCGTCAGATCTTCATCGCTCTAGACTGAGCCGGCGCTGATACAACTCCCCTGCCAGACTTCGCTGCTATCTTCCGTCGTTATGCGCCCTTTCCTTCTTACGTGTCTGATCGTTGCGCTGCTTCCTGCCTGCGCGACCCGCACCGTCAGTAAGACGGTCATCAATGAACAAGGTCTTGAAATTCGCCTTCGCAGCGAAAAGCCCACCCTCGGCTTCAAGACCCTACCCCGGGGTTACAATCAACCCATCAAGATCTCCCCAGCTCGCCTCCAAGCCATCCTCTCTGGAATCCAAGTCGACGAGCGCCCCTCTCGGAAGTCCACCCTTCGCGAACGCCGCTTTGCCATTTCGCGCAAGCTATTGCCGAAAATTGCCGACGGTCTATCCCGTGCCTACGCGGAGGCGGGACCCAATCAAGAAATCGTCGTGCTGGCCCTCGAAAAAAGAATGCACAATTTCGTCTTCGCACGGAAGTTTCTGACCAGCTTTGTCACCTGGGTCGAGGGGGAAGAGCTGATCATCGACCTTTCGCGCCTCGGCTCAGAGGCCAACGAACGCCGCGCGAAGGACAAGATGGAACCCGCTCGCTATGACTTGCCGACACCCGTCGTAGGCGAAATCGTTATGCCGTTCAACACCGTCGCGGATGGCCCCTACGAGGCGAATGGTCCTCAAGGGATTAAGGTCGTCTGGCGAGATTCGGCTTTTGGCGCGGAGGCCATTGAACAAAACGTCGCTGGCCACCGAACGCAAGCCGACCATGAGTCCACGAGTCCAGAAGACAGCGAACAAAAAGTACCGATGAACACAAACAAAGTCGGTCCTGATGAGGCCGCCGGTACCGCAGCTGCGGCGGCCTCGACAGCCGCCGCCGGCGCTTCCACCGAATCTCCGATCGTCGAATCTTCAGCAACGGTCTCGGCAAGCAAAGTCACTGGTGCGGCGGCCGTCGCCGGCGGCGCCTCCACAGCGGCTGTCGCCTCTGACCCCAAAAAGAGCCAGACCGATTCTCTACGTGGACTCTCGGCCCAGGATCTCCGACAACTTGCTGACCTCGAAGAAGCTCGAGCCAAGGGGCAGATCACCGCAGAGGAATACGAAGCGCGTCGAGGCGCGCTTCTCGAAAAAACAGACTGATCCGCTTGCACTGTAGGCGAGCGCCCACGCCTAACGGAATAATGCGCGAAAACTGCACTTATTCCTCAGCTGCTTTCTCTCGTTGCGGAAATTCCATAACCTGCGAACGCCTTATGTGCACTCCCCTTATGCCCCGCGACCTTAAAAGACGTGAACTCCGCGTCAGGGATGAGTCTCGAGCAAATTTTAAACGGGTGCCTATGGACCGGTACCCAAATTACACCGGAGAACCCTCTCTATGTTGATCCTTCTTGAGGTCCTCATCCTAGCGGCCTCAGCCCTGCTGGTCTCGAAATTCGCCCCGGAACCCTGGCGAAGTCGCATCCTCAGCGTGCTCAAGGCTTACTTCACTGTGCGGGCTTTCTGGCTTTTGCTCTCCCATCCGATCGCGATGGAAGACGGCACCCAAGTGATTGCGTGGAGGCTAATCGCTGACCAACTCGGTCGCATTGACGCGACAACCTTTTGGACGTTCCTCGGCATCGCGACTGGAGTAAAACTCATCGGAATGCTGGCCTCGATGTACCGCTGGATCTTGGTCCTACAGGGCCAGGGCATCCAGCTTCCTTTTCCGCACATCTTCGGGTCCTTCCTGATCGGCCGCGCGATTGGCACTTTTCTCCCCAGCACCGCCGGCCTCGACGGCTACACCCTCTACGATGCAGCTCGTTTTAGCGGTCAGACCGTCGAGGTCTCCGCGGCCAAGTTTTTGGAAAAGATCTGCGGATTCTCCGGAGTCTTTCTGACCTTCTTGGTTTCCTTGCCCTTTGGCATCTCCATTTTCGGCGACAACGCTCTGCTCTTTGCCTCTGTGTCCATTCCTTTGGCATTGGGAATCATCGGCGGCCTTCTCCTCGTGCTCTGGTACCCCGGAGTCGTTCAATGGCTTTTGGCCAACCTCCCTATTCCTGGAAAAGATCGGCTGACCGGACTCCTCTCCCGTATCACCACCGCCGCAGGAGCCTATCGAGATAAAAAGGGTCTCATGATGATGGTCCTATTCATGAGCTTTCTGGTCCACTTCACCACCGCGGCGATGTACTACTTCACCGCTCTCGCGATCGGTGCGACGGGGGCCGACTTCTGGCAAGTCACCTTTGGCTCTTCGATTCAAATTTTTGCCACAGTCTTGAGTCCCTTTACGATCGCCGGAGAGGGCATCCGCGAGGCGGCCCAATATGTGCTGCTCGGCAGCTTGATCGGGCCCGCCGCGGCCATCGTCTCCGCCGCCCTCGGTTTCTGGGCGGCCGAAGCCCCGACCATGCTGGGTTTCATCTTCTGGTGGGTTCGGGGCAAGGACTACACCCCGGCTTTCTGCCTGGTCGACGGTGTGCAAGTCGACTACGAAGAAGCCGCCAAGGCCGCGGTTGCTTTGGAGACTGAAGAAGAGCGAGAACGCCGGGAGAGTGCGGAAGCTGCATCCGGACGGGTCGAGGTTCCGCTGGCTCAGCGTGTCGTCAAAAGCGCCTTGGCCGGGCTTTCTGCCGGTCTTCTCGCCGGCATCATCATCGGTGTCTTGGAAAGCCTGGTCATTGCCCAAGGTGGGTTCGGCTCTGAAGCTCAGGTCCTCTGGTATGGCCCCCTCGCCTACTCGGCCATTTTGGGCGGCCTCGCGCTGCTCGGGGGGGCGGTCCTCGGCTTTCTGCCGATGGATGAGAAGGAGATCCAAAGCTGGGTTCCGACCCTGGGGCTCATCGGCACACTGATTCCCTTTGCCCTGGCGATCGCGGTCTTTCGTCTCCGTCGAGACGTCTATCTCGAGCAGATGCCTCCCCCCGGAGTTCTGCTGGGCGTTCTCGCTGGGTTTGGCGTGGTGACCCTTTTGATCTTCTTTGGGGGACGAAAGTTATTCGCTGGCCCCCTTCGCTTCCTGACCAAACCCAGCGGCTCTGGAGCCGTACTCGCTGTCGTCGTGATCATCGGTTTCTTTATCTCACTGAGCATCGGAAGCGCCGCTCCCGGAGCAGGCCGCGGCGAGATTCCCAGCGCCTTGAGATCCGTGCCCAACATCATTCTAGTCACCGTGGATACACTTCGGGCCGATTACCTCTCGTGCTACGGCGGCGAAGTCGAAGCCCCGAACATTTGTTCACTCATCGAGGACGGTGGGACACGATTCGAAGCCTTCTCCCACGCTTCATGGACCAAGCCCGCAACGGCCACCCTGCTTACCTCATTGCTGCCCTCAACCCATCGGGCGATCGCCAAACCATCTGTTCTATCTCCAGACGTCGAGATGGTCGCAGAAGTCATGCAAGACCGCGGCTACACCACTGGAGGGGTTGTCTCGAACATCAACCTGGCAGACAGCTTCGGATTCAATCAAGGCTACGACGAATACTACTTCTTAGGGCCAGACTACTTAGCACTGGCCGAAGAATCTTCTTCGAAACTCATTCTCTACAACATCGTGCGGGCGGTCTGGTTCAAAGTGAAACCGGGAATTCGCGCCGCAGACTTCTACCAAGATTCCGAGACCGTCAACGAAGTAGCCATCGACTGGTTGGAACGAAACGCCCAGGACCGATTCTTCCTTTTCCTCCACTACATGGACCCCCACGATCCCTATTTTCGTCATCCCTATGATGGGCATGGCATCGCACGGGTTTCGAATCAGCATCCCAGCCCGGAGTTGGCCGAAGAAATGCGCGAGCTGTATAAGGGCGAAATCGCCTTCTTAGACCAAAATTTCGGTCTCTTTCTCGACCAGCTCCGCGCCCTTGGGCTCTATGAGAACACGGTGATTGCCCTCACCGCCGACCACGGTGAAGAGTTCTACGACCACGGTGGCTTTTGGCATGGCTTGACTCTGTATGATGAACAGATTCGAGTGCCCCTACTCGTCAAATGGGCCAACGGCGTCCAGCCGCCTTCTGTCGGCGCCACCGATGGACTCGCGCGCTTGCTCGATGTTGTCCCCACCTTAATCGAAGTTTCCGGCGCACAAGTCCCAGCAGCCATGCAAGGCGTGGACCTTCGCAGCAATGTCAACTCAAGAAACGTCAGAGATCGCCAGCACTTCGCGGAGGAAGATCACGAAGGCAATGTTTTGTGGTCGCTGCGAACCGACGATATGAAATTGATCGCGGCCAATCCCGGAAACCCCCGCGGCCTTCCGGAGCAGGAGCTTTTTGAAATTGCCACTGACCCGGGCGAGTCCCAACCCATGAGCCTGGACCAAAATATGGAGACCGTGCGTGCCCTCGCGGATCACGCCGACCGACAGCGCCGGGCAGCAGAGGGGGAAGCCGTCGAAGATGCTGGCGAGGCGGAAATGACTTTCGAAGAATGCGAGCAGCTGCGAATGCTCGGGTACGTTGACGACTGTGGCCACCTGACCCAGTAAAAGCGCAAACGGGCTGAGCCGCGTCAGCTAGAGAATGAGTCCCTCGACTTCACTGATGTTGTCGAGGATTCGGTGAGCCCCGGTAAAATCGCTATCTTCGGAAAGAGCATGCGGGATCACCCAGCACTCCATACCCGCAGCGAGGGCGGCCCGCATGCCCCGCTGAGTATCCTCGACGGCGACGCAAGACTGTGGATCCACCCCTAGCCGCGCAGCACCTTCGAGATAGGGATCGGGATGGGGTTTGTGGCGGACGTAATCCCCAGAAGCCACAACGGCGTCGAAAAATACCTCGAGCGCGTGAGCGCGATGAATCGCGTAAAGGTCTTCGGGGTGGGAACTTGTCACGATCGCCATCGGGATTTTTCCATGAAGCGCCTCAAGGGTCTCTCGCGCCCCCTTCATCAGAGGCACACCCGAACTGACCCGAGCGTGGTAGGCCGCATCTCGGCGATCTCTAAGTCGGTCAATCTCGACTTCCTCGAAGCCCGCGTTTCGCACAAGCTCAAAGCAACTCTGCCCACGCTCTAAACTAATCTCTCGGAACTCATCCACCGAGAGACCCACCCCCACCTCGGCCATGATGTCCCGTGTCACGCCCATGTAAAGCGGTTCGGTGTCAACGAGAATTCCATCGTTGTCCCAGAGCAAAGCCTTGGCGCGCTCCATGTTCTATCAATCCTCTTGGGCGACTTCGGCATCCGCGTCGAGTTCAAGCGAAACCGAGTTCATGCAATAGCGATTTCCCGTTGGCGCGGGACCATCCGGAAAGACATGACCAAGGTGCGCATCGCAGCGACGACAGAGAACTTCGACGCGCATCATTCCCAAGGAGTGATCGCTCCGCTCGACAACAGCTTGCCCATCAATGGGTTCCCAGAAGGAAGGCCAACCGGATCCGGACTCATATTTGGTTTCCGAACGGAACAGGGGCGTCTTGCAGCAAATGCAGCGGTAGATCCCTGGGGTCTTGGTATCACAGTACCGGCCCGTAAAGGGCCTTTCGGTACCTGCTTCCCGGGTGACCTGATACTCCTCCGGTGAAAGTTGCTTGCGCCACTCGGCTTGGGTTTTTTCGACACGACCCTTTCCTTCACTCATCCTTTTCCCTTCTCCGGCTTTCGATCCGGACGTTTTTCAAGCAAAAATCGGTGGTCGGCGATCCTTCCACGACACGGACTCTTCCAGCTGAGAGGCCACGGACAGCAAGGTCCGCTCGTCACCGAAAGGAGCCACCAGCTGAACGCCGAGCGGAAGCCCAGCAGGCTCATCTTGACCGCCTTGCGTCCAAGAAACCGGGCACGACAACGCCGGTTGACCGCTCAGATTAAACGGAAGCGTGAAAACTCCGTACGGTGCAGAAAGCAAAAAACCTCTCAGGGGCTCTTTCCGCGTCGACCCCAGGGTTCCCAAGCGCACTGGAGGCAGAGCCTGAGTTGGCGTCACGAGAAGGTCAAAACCGCCCGTCCACCACTCCGCCAGGCGGCGACCAAAGCCATGGACGAATTCAAGACTCGCCAACAGGCGTGAAGCACTGACCTCGGCACCTCGCTGCCCAAGTTCCCACGTCAAGGGCTCGACATCATTCTCGGTCACTCGGGCCCCTACCTTTTCCCCCCAGGCTTCCAGGGCCCGGGCGACGTTGGCGCCAACGACCGTCACGTAGTGACCGACCGTCGCCGGATCTTCTAACGCCGGGGGATGCGCCCGCTCGACTGAGTGCCCGAGGGACTCCAGCCTTGCGCCGCAATGCTCGACAGCAGCAGACATCTCAGGGTGAACCCAGATATCCCGGGGCGCTTCAGTCATGATCCCAATCCGTAACGAACCGGGGGAGTCTTGGGGAGCCGTGGCAAAGGGCTGCTTCGGGGGGGGGGCGAAGTAGGGATCACCCGGCATGGGCCCGCCCAGAAGATCAAGGAGCAGCGCCGAATCGCGCACGCTTCTCGACACCACAAATTCGCAGGAAAAGCCGCTCCAACGCTCACCCAGAGTCGGGCCAAAGGAACAGCGACCCCGCGTCGGCTTCAACCCGACCAAACCACACATGCTGGCCGGACCGCGAATCGACCCGCCGCCATCGCTCGCGTGGGCCACCGGAACAATCCCCGCGGCCACCGCCGCCGCCGCACCGCCACTTGAACCCCCGGCACTGTATTCCAGATTCCATGGATTCCGCGTCGGACCATAGGCCTCGGGTTCAGTGGTGGGCAGCAGCGCGAGTTCGGGGGTATTGGTCCGGCCGAGCGAGATGAGGCCCGCTCGCTTGACCCGGGTGGTGAAGTGGCTGTCCTGCTGTGCCTGATAAGCCGCTCGCTTGACGAAGCTGAGCCCTCCGTGCACGGCACGCCCAGCCTCCTCCCCACCAATGTCTTTCATCAGGAACGGGACACCACGCAGGGGGCCATCGGGTAGATCGGAACAGGAAGCGGCTTGCCGTGCCTCTTCGAGATAAAAATGAATCACCGCATTGAGTTCAGGATTGATCCGTGCCAAGCGTTCAATCGCGGCTTCGATGAGTTCAAGGGGGGAAACATCACCCCGACGGACAAGAAGGGCTTGGTCGATCGCATCGAGGTGGGCCCATTCGTCGGCCATTTGTCAGCTCTCCGGGTGCGGGTTGGCTACTCGAACCGACCCCTCTTCGTACAGCAAGGCGACCAGTTTCGGATTTTGATCCGGTTCGCGAAATTGAAGCCGTACATGGGCAACAGCACCCGAACCTGTAGCGGCCCCTTCTCCCTCGGCCCAGAGCCAGGCCCCGGTCAATGGGTTCCCCGCCAATCGCCACCAGGGCTCTTCTTCGTCCAAAGCCCTTAGCTGGATATCCGATAGCACTTCCGCGGAGTCGATGTGACGAAACACCAGCCCTTCGTGGACCCGATCTGCCACGATGAGAATGCGTCCCGCATCGAAAGTCAAAAGGAAGCCGGCCCCTCTCTCTGGGGTGTCTCCCCCGCCGGCCGAGACGAGTTGCTCAACCCGGAGCAAGCGTCCGCGCGCTTCCGCAGCGCGTTCGAGCAACTCTATCCCCACGCGATCCTCCTCACATTTTGACGATCAGGTTCGCGAAATCAGATCCTGAGTCTACACTCGGAGCGCAAACCGCCAAGGTGGCGAGAGCGAAATGAGGTGAGCGTGGATCTCGATGACGACCGACGCCTAGTGGTGCCCGATGGGCTTTCTATCCGGCGGCGCCGTCATGCCCGGAGTTGGTCCACGCGGGAGTTAGTCGTCGCTTTGGGCGAGGCCAGCTTCACCGCAACCGGACTTCGCGAGACGATTAGTCCGGAGCAGGTCCGAGGCATCGAGGAACACAACGAGCCCATCCCTTATGCGACCCTTCGACTGCTGGCTCGCGGGCTCGACTGCGATCCTGTCGATCTTCTGCCCGCCTAGGGGACCCACCCGAACAGCCAGATGAGGAAAAAATGAACAATCCGTGGTTAACGCCGGAAGAGGCCCAGAATCATGACGGACTCAGACTAGTCCTCACGGTGGGCGTTCCTGGGCCTTGGGGAGAGGGGGCAAAGGGACTGCTCGTGGCCAAGGGCATTCCGTTTCGACGCGTTATCCAGCAACCAGGGGAACCCAACGAAACCCTCTTTGCGTGGACGGGTGAAATCAATGCCCCCCAAGCTGTATACGAGGATCGAGCCGCCCTAAACCGCTGGAATGATCTGATTTTTTTGGCCGAATCCCTTGAGGAGACACCCCCACTCGTACCGGAGGACCCCTCAGACCGGGCCCAAATGTTCGGGCTACTTCACGAGTTATGCGGTCAAGATGGCTTTGGATGGAACCGTCGCCAAATGCTTTTCGCCCCGCTGCTTTCGCTTCCCACAGACCACCCCGGTCGCCGCTCCGTCGAAAGCATGGCTCAGCGATATGGATGTTCTGAAGGCGGCGCCCACCGAGCACCGCGGCGCTGCGCCGAGGTCTTGTCCATGCTGGCCCAGCAATGCAGCGAGCAACTTTCTCGGGGAAGCCAATTCTTGATCGGAAATCAGCTCAGCGCCCTCGATATCTATTGGGCGGCCTTTGCAGCCCTCATCGAGCCCCTCCCCGCAGAGCTCTGCGCCATGCCTCCCGGTATGCGGGCAGGCTACGGCCAACGGCACCCCTTGATCGATGCGGCCACCTCACCTGAACTGATGGCGCATCGAGACCGCATCTATGCGGAGCATTTGGAGCTCCCCATTGACCTCGGTCCTTAGGGGGGAACCGAAAACCTGAAGAGCACCGCCGAATGGAATTGCAGCATTCGAGGGAGCCGGGCACCCCTCCCCGTCCTTCAGCTACGCTCCCGGCGGCACCACTTCTACACCCTTTAATGAAGAGGGCCCACTCGCCCGACTCGACCCCTGATCGCCTCAAAGCCGAGACTGCCTCGTGTCTACTTCCCAACGTACACCGCACCCGGATTTAAGCAGAAACCTCGCCCTGATCGGCGGTCGAGGCTGCGGGAAGAGCTCGATCGCCAAACGCTTGGCTCGATGCAACCGCAATTTCATGCTCTTCTCTCTCGATGCCCTGATCCGCTACGAAAGCGCTGCAGCTTCGATCCCGGAGATCGTGGCCGATCAGGGCTGGGTGGGCTTCCGGGACTTGGAGTTTGAAGTCCTCAGCAAGGCGGCTTCCTTTTCGAGTGGCGTTCTGCTCGATTGTGGCGGCGGAATCGTCGTCGATCTCGATTCGAGCGGAAATGAAATTTTCAGCGAACGCAAGGTCAGCGCTCTACGAAAACACTCACGGGTGGTCTATTTGGCTCGAGATGTTGACTACCTGGTCTCTCGTGTGGGTTCCGACCCCGCGAGGCCGACTCTTTCGGAGCAGCACGACTTCGAAACAATCATGGCCCGACGTGACCCCTGGTACCGCAAAGCTGCGGATCTCGTGATCGATTGCGCCAACGATGGAAAAAACGAAATCTCTCGCACCGTACTTCGTTGGTTTTATGAAGAAGTGGGGATCGATCCTTCCGAAGCCGATCGAGCACTCCGCTCATTACGTTGATCCGCGAACGCCCCCCGCCAAAGAGATCAAGGAGGCCTACCCATGCCCGGCGCACTGGACGGCTATCGAATCATTGATGCCACCCAAGTCATCTCAGGCCCTTTGGCCACACGCATTTTGGCCGACCAAGGGGCCGACGTCGTTAAAATCGAACCGCCCTCCGGCGACATTCTGCGGCACATGGGCGGAATCTCGGGCCTCTCTCCCACCTTCGTAACGATTAATCGCTCCAAGCGTTCTCTCGTCCTGGACTTGAAAAAAGACCTAGCGCTCGAAGCCCTCAAAAGGCTGATCGTCGATGCGGACGTTTTCGTTCAAAACAGCCGACCCGGTCGCGCGGAAGAAATGGGGATCGGCGAGGCCGCCTTGCGAGCTCTCAACCCGAAGCTCATATACGTGTCCATTTCTGGATTTGGCGAAACGGGACCCTTTTCGCATAAGCGGGTTTACGACCCACTCATTCAGGCTATGTCCGGGCTCTGCGATATCCAAGGAGGCGTGGGTGAACGTCCTCGTCTCGTCCGTGTCATTGTCCCCGACAAAGTCACGGCCATGACGGCGGCCCAAAGCATCACCGCTGCACTTCTCGCGCGAGAGCGTACTGGGGAAGGACAACACCTACGGATCTCGATGCTTGATGCCGTCTTGGCTTTCATCTGGCCGGAGGGCATGGCCTATCAAACTTTCATCTCTGAAGACCTCCCTACACCCAAGCCCGTGGCTCGACGCGATTTGGTCTACGACACCGAGGATGGATTTTTGGTCGTCTCAACAGTCTCAGCGAGGGAATGGAAGGGTTTCTGTCAGGCGGTCAAGCGTCCCGACCTTCTCAAAGATCCTCGATTCAAAGATGCGGCAGGGCTCGTCAAAAACGCTCGCGAGCGCCTGGAAATTATGGCGGAGATTCTCAGACAACGTCCCAACGCCCACTGGCTTGAAGTCCTAGATCGGGCCGACGTGCCGTGCGCTCCGATTCTCAGGCGCGAAGACGTACACCTGGATCCTCAAGTCATTGAGAACGGCATCCTGCTCGAAGGCCGTCACCCGGTCGCGGGCCCCATTCGGCAACCGCGACCGGCAGAACGATTCGAGGGAACACCGTCTGCCATTCGCGGCCCCGCACCAACCCTAGGCGAGCAAAGTCAAGAAATTCTGACCGAAGCCGGTTTCAGCGGAGACGACATCCAAGCTCTCCGCAAGGCTGGAGCTTTGGGGCCCACGTGACGGACGCCGAAACGTCTGGCAAAAAAACGCGACGCGTTTGGGGCCTCGGGACGCCTCGAAGTTTTCGGGTCCATTGGATGCTGGCCGAGCTCGGTCTGCCCTATGAGACCCGCGAGATTCTCCCTCGGCACCCGAGCATGAATAATTCTGAGTTTCGTGCGCTCTCACTCCGCGAAAAGATTCCTCTCTATGAGGGCGACGGCATCGTGATGGGTGAAAGCGGTGCCATCGTGATGTGGCTGGCAGAAGCTCACCTCGACAGGCAGGCGCTGATTCCTCCGTCCGCCAGCCCAGCGCGAGCCGCGTGCTTTGAACTCTGCTTCTTTGCTCTGAACGAGCTCGACTCGCCCCTTTATACTCTCCGCCTTCACGGTGGCCTGCCCGAGGTTTATGGCGAGGCCCCAGCGGCTGTTTCTGCGGCGCAGGGCTACTTCATCCGCATGGTGAGCGAAATCGAACGCCGACTGAAGGATGGGCGTCCACACCTACTCGGCGATCGTTTTACCATCGCTGACCTACTCGTGGTCACGTGCCTGAATTGGGCCGATCGCATCCAATTACCCCTCGTCGATTCGGTGCGGGGGTACTCAGAAAGGCTCAGCGAACGCCCCGCCTTCCGATCTGCGATTCGAACCAATTACCCCCCCCAAGCCATCAAGCACATGGCGGGACACACGGGTGCTCAGAGCGAAAGCGGGCGTCAACGTGACTGACCCTGTCCGTCGAAGGGGCCTAGTGGGGTAAGGCCTTTCTGCGTATCCCCTCACGTCATCCTGTGCCACCCTGTTGGCGGAAGGAGTGGCCGAAGATGCAATTTCACGGCTCGGCGAAAAATCGGCTTGAACAATTCTACGTCGAAGAGACCGATCGGAATCTCCCAGAAAAAATCGACGTCCGGACGCGGTATGCCCGGTTTACGACTTTGGCTCGAGGGGGGAAATGCCTCATCCAAAGCTGCAGAGATCTCCACCTATCCCGAACCATCTGTTACAAATCGCTCCACCGTGAAATTGCCGATGACCCTATTGAACAACAGCGCTTCCTACGAGAAGCCCGGGTCACCGCGATGCTCCAGCATCCCAACACGGTTCCCGTCTACGAATTAGGTCGAGACAACCGGGGGCAACTCTACTTTACGATGAAGCTCGTACATGGATACACCATGCGTGAGCTTCTCGACCCTCAGTACCGCGACAGGTATGATCTGACCCAGTTGGTGGAAGTCATCACCCAAGTCGCACGGGCCCTTGAATACGCTCACGCCCAAGGGGTGATCCATCGGGACATCAAGCCTGAAAACATTCTGGTAGGACCCTTCGGCGAGGTTCTTCTCTTGGACTGGGGATTGGCGAAAGTTTGGAATCGGCAAGGGGCCGCGCAGGACACCCCGGTCAGAGAGAATGCTGAGGAGCTTGAAATGGAGCTTTCCATTACCCAGCACGGAAAACTCCAAGGCACCGTGGCGTTCATGTCGCCCGAACAAATCGAGCGCCGCTCTACGATCGATGGTCGAACAGACCTCTACAGCCTGGGCGTTATCCTGTATGAAATTCTCTGCGGACAATTGCCCGCTCAAGGGTCGAGAGCCGACGAAGTCATCGAGCAGATTCTTCATGAAGCACCCACCAAACCATCAGAGCGGACGCACGCGCGAGTGCCCAAGCAGCTTGAGGCCCTCACCCTGGCTTGCCTCGAGAAAGATCCTGAACGCCGAATTTCGAGTGCCAGCGAGCTGATTCGTGAACTTCAGCAGGACTGGAGAGAAAAAAGAAGGGCGTCAATCCGAATCGATTGAGTGCCTGTACGATGGTCCATTGCGATCAGCTCGGCATCAATTCATTCAGGGCCGACTCGGCTTGCTCTCGGACATGCAATTCAGGGTCCTCGGCAGCCAGACGGATCCGATCGAGAATCTGTGACCGATCCATCTGCGGGAAACGCTGAACGAGATGGACCATGCCAATTAAGGCATTCCCCCGAACCCCCTCGTTCGGATGATCGGCAAGCTCCAACAAACAACCCACCGCCCAAATCGAGTCCTCTCCGGCGAGAGCGACATCGATCACAACGGACAATAATTCCTCGGTGTCATCGGCCTCAATGGCGGCCTCAATCTCCTGTTTAAAAGTGTCAGTCATCGACCCGGTTAGTCCTTTGAATAGGCACGAAAGTTTCAATATCCGACGGCGACCAGGGACCGCAAATCGTCGGGGATTCAAGGGCTCGATCCAGCGCATTGAGGAAGGCCTCTCGAGGCCACGGAGTAGCACCTAGGCCAGTGGTCTGGGGCGTCGGTGCCTGTGCGTCAATAAAGTGAAAACCCAAGGCATGGACATGCCGCGCAAGCGTAACCAAAGCCACCTTCGAAGCATCCGCCTCCCGGGCGAACATTGATTCGCCAAAAAAAGCGGCCCCCAGCGAGAGGCCATAGACCCCTCCAACCAGCGTCTCGTCTCGCCACGACTCGATGCTGTGCGCGAACCCCATTGCGTGCAGAGCGCAATACGCCTCGATCATGTCTTCGTTAATCCATGTCCCTGACTGCCCCGCCCGAGGAATGCGAGCGCATGCCTCGATAACCTGACGAAAGTCGCGATCGAAGTAGACCGTATACCGGCCTCGGCGCATGTTTTTGGCCAAAGTTCGATTGACCCGTAGACGATCAGGCCGGAAAACGGTTCGCGGGTCCGGGGAAAACCAAAGGATCGGCGGTTCATCGTACCAAGGGAAAAGACCCTGGGCGTAGGCGGCCAGAAGCCGGCCGGCCGAGAGATCTCCCCCGTAGGCGACCAACCCTTCCGGCTCCGCTTCGAGGGGGTCGGGGAATCTCCATTGCTCGATCAGGTCGCGGACGGCCTCGGCCTTAACGAGCTTGGTTTTTCTTTCGACGGTTGCCACCACTCCCCTGCGCCTCCGCCTACCCTGGACTCCGCCCCCTGAGACTAGCTCGACCCGCGGGGTCTCGCGCTGGGATTTGATCCAGTGTCAAACTTCCGGCACCATGGCCGATTCACGGGTTCAACTTAAGGGATGATTTCCGGCGCTTGCAGGCCCTGGACCCCCCACCGCGGGGCGCGTTCGCCCGATCTGCTAAGTGCCACGACCTGGAACGGTTCGCGCGGCGTGCACCGCTGTGATCGCTGGTTTCAGTGGATTCAGGATTAGAACGCATGGAAGAAAAATCCTCGAAGCGAGGTGCGGCCACCGCCTCTGTTCACGGCGGAGAACTGCGCCAACAAGAAGCGAACGCCATCACGACGCCGATTTACCAGACCTCGACTTTCTGGTTTCAGAATTCGAGAGAGGTCATCGACTATCAAGAAGGAAAGACGAAACGGGAAGAGTACGGTCGATACGGCAACCCGACTTGGCGGGCTGTCGAACGTAAGCTCTCTGAGCTCGAAGGCGGCGAAGAAACCGTCCTATTCGCCTCAGGGATGTGTGCAGCGACGACCACTTTTCTAGCTCTGCTGGATCCCGGCAGCCACCTCATCGTGACCAGCGACTGCTATCGACGAACCCGACAATTCATCGAGGAATACCTCGTTCGAATGGGTGTCGAAGTGAGTGTCATCGAGCCGGGAAACTTTGATGAGTTTGAGGCCGCCCTCACGGATCAGACTCGGCTTTTCTTTACGGAATCGCCGACCAATCCGTACCTCCGCGTCACGGACGTCCCACGCTTTTGCGAACGTGCCCATGCCCAAGGCGTCCGGGTCATCATCGACTCCACGTTCGCTACGCCCGTCAACCATAAGCCCCTGGAAGACGGCGCCGACCTAGTCCTCCACAGTGCAACCAAATACCTCGGTGGGCATAATGATCTCCTGGCTGGCACGATTTCCGGCCCAGCAGAGCTCGTTGAGCCGATTAGAAAAGCTCTTGGCGTCCTGGGTGGGATTATCGATAGCCACGGAGCGTGGTTACTGCTTCGCGGGCTGAAGACCCTCGAGCTTCGCATGCAGCGGCACAACGAAAATGGAATGGCCATGGCCCGCTTCCTCGAAAGTCATCCCAAGGTCCGCCAAGTCTGGTATCCCGGCCTGGAGTCACACACAGACCATCAGACTGCATCGAATCTGATGCACGGCTTCGGGGGCGTCGTCACCTTTGAAATCGAGACCGATCTAGACGGCGCGATTCGTTTTATCGATCACACGAAAATTCCCTACCAGGCCCCCAGCCTAGGCGGCGTCGAATCACTGATCGAACTGCCCGTGACGATGTCGTATTGGGACTACACCGCGGAGCAGCGTCAGAGCTGGGGAATCACCGATTCCCTGGTGCGGCTGGCCTGCGGCATCGAGTCAACCGATGACCTCATTTCAGATATGGACCAAGCCCTCTCCAATGTCTAATCGGAAGGGCCTCGCCGTTGCGGCGTCGATCGGATCTTTTTTAATAAGGCCCTAAGCAGCACGGCATTATAAAACCGAACTCAAGGGGAGAGCTCGTTGAAATTCAATCTAGCGATCGCTGGTATTTTCAAGGATGAGAATGCCTACATACAGGAATGGATCGAGTTTCATCGAATCGTGGGGGTCGATCATTTCTTCCTTTACGACAACGACGGAGGCTCGGAAGCGCGCAACCTATTGGAACCCTATGAGAGAGCCGGGATCGTAAGCCGACAGAATTGGCTGCATCTCGATGGAACTCGATACGACCGGCCAAAGCGCGTGGGACGCGACAAGAACCATATGGCGTTCGGCCATGCCGCCAAGGAGCACCGGAACGAATGCCGATGGCTGCTCAAAATCGACATCGACGAATTCCTACTTCCTCACAAAGGCAACCAGATCTCGGAAATCTTAGAAGGCTACGATCGCGATCGAATTAAGGGAATCCGAATACCACGAATCGACTTTGGACACTCCGGCCATCGGGCTCGGCCACCGGGGCTGGTCACCCAGAGCTACCTCCAGCGAGAAACGCAACCTTCCAATTATAAGGAACTCGCTAATACCAATTTTCTCAGCAACAACAACTGGGCAAACAGCGCGCACCATTGGAGTTATCGCTGGAGTCGCGGAGCACAGCGAGTCGACTGGAGCGAGGTGCGGGATATGTGGATCTGCCACTACTACACGAAGTCTCTCGAAGAGAGCATGGAACGGAGTAGCCACGGCCCGCAGCGTCCCAAAACACCCGAGCAATGGGAAGAACGGAATGCCACCCGAAATGAAGTACATGACGAAACGATGCTTGAATTCGGCGAGGAGATCCGGCGACGGATCGCCTATGTGACTAAAGAAAAGCGCCCTGTCGAGTAACCGAAGCACTCTCCATTGCCAACAGCTTGCGCTTCAGGCCCAGTCCACCCGCATAGCCTTGTAGCTGTCCATCTTTGCCCACCACGCGGTGGCACGGAATGATCAGCGGGAGTGGATTCGCACCATTTGCCATACCGACCGCTCTAACAGCTGCCGGGCGACCGATACAGTCAGCGATCGCGCCATAGCTGAGCCGTTCGCCATACGGAATCGACGCCACGGCTTCGTAGACTTCGATCTGAAAAGGAGTCCCGCGAAGATCAAGAGCGAGATCGAAGCTCTCTCGTCGGCCGTCAAGAAAGCATACGATTTGCTCGATCGCCTCGCGATTCGAGTCCTCGCCCACGGTGTGGCTCTCCTCGATGGCGTGGCGCCGACGCCAACCTTCGAGGCCCCGGCCATTGGCTCTCGGCAAACCGACGTAGCACAAGCCCTGGTCGCTGGACGTCACAGACATCCGTCCTATCGGGCTTTCGAAGCGGGCTGTCATGAGCGTCGGGTTCTTCAAGACGCCTCCACTCTAGCAGCCCCCATTCGCCGGAAGGCTACTTTTCGACCGGGGCGAGTTCGGCTTGTGTGATCTCGAGCCTTTTGATCATTTTCTGCAGCGATTGGCGGGGGATGCCCAGTCGCTCCGCGGCCCGGGTTTTGCTTCCGCTGAATCGCATCGATTCAATGATCATGTCGCGCTTGAGTTCGTCCACGGCTCGATTCATGTCCCGCTCGGGGACAGCGGAAGGGGGCGAAAGACCGATGGCCGAGCCAGGGCCCGGCCCTCGGATGTGCTCCGACAACATCTCGATTCCAATCGCTTCGTCGTCATGCCCCGCCAAAGCCGAGATTCGCTCGATTTCATTTTCGAGCTCGCGGACGTTGCCCGGCCATTCGTACGCGATCAGTCGATCCATCGCGGCGTTTGTAAAACCTGTCAGTTTCCGGCCCATGCGAGGACTGACTTTGTCGAGAAAGTGATGAGCCAGGGCGGGTACGTCCTCCCGGCGTTCGCGAAGAGGTGGGATCCGAATTTCGACGACGCGCATTCGATAGTAAAGGTCTTCGCGAAAACGACCCTCGTCAACTTCTCGCCGAATTTCGCGATGGGTTGCCGCCACCACACGGACCGAACACTGAACCGTTTCCGAAGAGCCGAGAGGGCGGACCTCTCCATCCTGGAGAACCCGCAGCAAGCGAACTTGCATACTTGGATCGGTTTCTCCGATTTCATCCAGAAAGATCGTCCCGCCATTGGCGAGCTCAAACAGGCCTTTTTTGTCAGCATGGGCACCTGTAAAAGCGCCTCTGCGATGCCCAAATAATTCGCTTTCCAGGAGTGTTTCCGGCAGAGCCGCACAATTCTGAGCAACAAACCGGGCCTCCTTCCGAGGCCCCGTGTAGTGGAGGGCCCGGGCGATGAGATCCTTTCCTGTTCCCGTCTCTCCGGTGATCAAGACGGTCGCGTCCGTCTCTGCCACCTTATGGGTGATGTCGAAAACTTTCTGCATGGCTGCGCTGTCGCCAATAATTTCCTAGAACGAGTAGCGCCCCTCGACCTCTCTCCGCAGATACAAATTTTCTGCTCGCAGGCGTTCGTTGGCGACTTCCAAATCGGCAGCCAGCTCCACATTCCGAGCCGCCAGTGCATACGCGTCGAGGGCTCGACGAACATCAACTCTTAGCGCGTCGGGTTCCCAGGGCTTACTGATATACCGATAGATTCGCCCGTCATTAATTGCTCGAATCAGCGAGGACATATCAGCATACCCAGTGAGCATCATGCGAATCGCTTTGGGATTCTTTTCGACGACTCGCTCTAAAAACTCCACACCCGTCATTCCCGGCATCACTTGGTCGGAGATGACGAGCGCGATCGACTCGTGGTCCAATATTTCGAGCGCCGCTTCACCGTTAGTCGCCGTAAAAATCCGGTACTCAGTGCCGAGGGTCATCTCGATGGATTCGAGAATGGCCTCCTCGTCATCGACCACGAGGACCCCATATTGGGCCCGATCACCTTCTGGTCGCGCACCTTCTATCTCGGTCATGATCCCGCCAGAGTAGCCGATCCTTCGGTCCCTTCGGACCGAGGCGTCAAGTCACTCCGAGACCGTCCGCTCGTCAAGCCGCTTCTCCACACGCTCCAAAATCGCCGCTTCAAGGTGGACGCCCTCCAAGGCGTTGATCTCCTGCACGCCCGTAGGGCTCGTCACATTGACCTCGGTGAGATATCCACCGATCACATCGATCCCGACGAAGAACAAGCCTTCGCGGGCCATCACCGGCGAAACCGCTTCCAGAATTTCGCGGTCCCGATCATCCAAACCGACTTGCCGCGCCTGCCCGCCTACGTGCAGGTTGGCGCGGACCTCTGAAGGGGCCGGCACTCGCATCAAGGCCCCGATGGGTTCGCCCTCCAACAAGAGAATTCGTTTATCTCCCTCTCGGACTTCGGGCAAATAACGCTGGGCCATCGCATGCCGAGTCTGGAAGGCCGTGGCTTGCTCAAGAATCGACGACACATTTCGTTCGCCTTCGACTAAATGAAAGATGCCCTCACCGCCCTTCCCATCGAGAGGCTTGACGATCATTTGCCCCCCCATGCCTTTCATAAAGGCTCGGAGTTGGTCTAGCGAGCGAGTCACAATGGTCTCGGGCATCCATTCCCTAAAATGGAGGGCGAAGAGCTTTTCGTTATAGGCCAAGACGCTGGCGGGTCGGTTGAAGACCAGGCTTCGGCGACAGCTGCCCAAGATTTGTGTGGCCACCACGTAGTCAGAGTCCACCGGAGGGTCTTTTCGCTGAAAAACAGCATCGACCTCCTCATCGAGTACGAGAAAACGGGGGTCTCCTTTCTCGACCTGCTCGTTCTTCCAATTGAGACGGACAGGGGTCCCCCACGCAGCCGCCCGGCCGCCTGCGATGCACAGCTCCCCGGGGTCGATGTAAAGCACTTCATGACCGCGCTTCTGGGCCTCGTGCATCAAAACTAAGGTCGTCGAGGCCGCGAAACTCTCCGCCTCAATGGGATCCATCACAAAAGCCAGTTTATGTCGGTTGTGGGCCACGCAAACATCTCTCGAAATCGGGCAGGAATGCCGCCAGCAACCCGC
>JAQWNI010000221.1 GCA_029268645.1 Myxococcota bacterium | reverse complement strand
ATGCAGGAAGTCCTCCAGGATCCCCAGACCCAGGCGGCCGGGGGCTTCGTGGAGGTGCCCGATGGCGTGGGGACAACGTTGCTGCCCGCTACGCCTGCGGACTTTGGGGGTACTCCGATTGAACACCGTGGTATGGCCCCTGGTCATGGTGAGCATACCGAGAGCATTCTTCACGAACTTGGCCGAGACGACACGGCGATCGCTACCCTGCGCAAGTCCGGCGTTTTAGGCGATTCGTAATGGGCTACCAGCGGAACAAGATGCCGGCGGAAATCATGTGGGTCGTTTCCTGGGAGCCAACCAGCGCGTCATAGTGGGTAGAGAGCAGCGGGACGTCTCCGAGGCGCATCACGTATCCGATCCCGATGGCCGCGGCGTTGTCATTCGCGGGCGCTCCGTAGGTCGTGAAAGGCACCGCCCCGGGTGAGTTAAAGAAAGTGGTGGTAATGGGGCGGTCGCGATTTCCGTAATCGGCGGTCCAAGCCAGCCTGATTTCCGGTTCAATTCCGAACTGCCCCCCAAGCGTGAAGACTGTGCTGAGGCGGCCGCCGAGGGTCAAGAGGAAGGAATTGACCGCTTCGCTCGGCGCCGAAAGGGAGAGGTTTCCGGCGCCGCTCTCTTGAATGGCATTCTGGTTGGTCCGGATGTATTGGAAGCGGGCAAAGGGATGAACTCGGAGAGAGCGGCGGTTTCCGAAGTGTCCGCCCAAGTCGACCAAGCCGCCCCATTCGAGGCCATCAAATTGGGCACGGGCCTCACGGGAGAGGGTTGTGAAATCGATGCGCCGTTGAGTCGAGAGCCCGCTCCATGCAAATCGTCCCGCGGCACCGATGTGGAACCGCGGCGCCCGATAGCCGGCATACAGCGAAGTCTGAACGGTGTTGCCTTCTCCGCTCATATAGCCGATCCCGTTTTTTAGGGTCTGGCGGGTATATCCCAGGGCGAGCCCGAAACGCCAGCGCTGAGCATGGCCCTCGGGTGTCCGCTGCGGCACTCGGTAGTCGAGTCCCCCCGAAAGGCCATAGGATTGGCTGTCGATCTCGGTTGCCTGCCCGTCCCCTTGGTTGTTCCCAAAGATCCCAAAGGGCTCGATCCATACGCCTGGGCCTCCCCGAGCCCGGGGTGGATTGCGGTCCTGTGGTCTTTTGATGTCGAGCGGTGCCCGGGCGGGCGATCGTTCAAGCTCCCAGTTGCTGGCTGAAAGCCGGCGAGAAATCATATTTCCGAATAGTCGTGCGTTGTTGAGTCGAAGATTCGTAAAAGCGGTCAAAGTCTCTCCTGCCATCATGTCTAGGACGAGTGGCACTTGGCTCTTGCGCAGCGGCGACAGTGCGTCCTTGATTTCTTGAGTGTCCGGAGAGACGGGAACGCTTGTCACGAGTTGCTCGAGGGCAACGGCGGTGGCTTCCTGGTTGGGTGTTTCGGCGAGCGAAGGGAGAGTGTCGAAAGCTTCCTCGAGATTGACCCGCAGCGAAGTCGGATTGCAGGAGGGGGGGAGGGGGGGAGGGCAGAGGGGGAGAACTTTTGCAGTGATGAAAGCGAGATCGGCGATGACTTGACCCGACTGGATATCTCCGCCTTCAATGTCTGCGGCGGTCAATATGGTGGCCGTCACACCATTCGAATAATCGCCCGCGCTGAGGTCGAGCTCGTATCGGGGCGATTGAAGATTCGCGGTTCCGGCGATTTCAAGCAGGGAAGCGCTGCCAATGCTGTCGATGGCGACCTCCAGAATAGAATTACTTTCAAGAGTGGCCGACCCGGTCACATTGAAGACCGAGTTGGTATCGCCTGTGGCGATTCGTCCATCGCCTTTGACCCTGAGATCGCCTCCGATTCGACCTCCGCCGTTCACCAGTCGAGTGTCCGAATTAACTTGAACTTCGGAGCTGTTCGAAAGGTCCACGTCCAGCTGCAACTCACCGCCCGCAATCGTGGTCGTGCCGCTGTGGTTGGCCGAGCCCTGGAGAATCAGCCGACCGGTACCGGTTTTACTGAGGCCGCCGGTTCCCGCTAGGGCGCCACTGAAGGTCTGATCGGTGTCCACGGCAAATTCCGCGGTGGCTCCGGAAGAGATTGTGAGGTTATTCCCTAGGGCGGCCGGGGTTCCGGCGAGGGTGCCGGCGATGATCTGAGTCTGACTGACGGCGGTCGAGCCTAGGAGCAAAACCCGTCCGCTGCCGTCTTTTTGAAGAATGCCCCCGGAGCCTTCGATCGTGCCGGTGTGAGTCCCGTCGGTATTTTGATCGAAGGTCAGGGTGGGAGTGGCCGCCGCCCCGGAAGCCAGTTGCAGGGTGACGTTGCCCGGAATCCCCAGAGTGGAACTCCGAAGCTCTCCTTCTTCGATGGTGAGACCCCCGGTGAACGAATTGGTTCCGTCGAAGGTGAGGGGGTTCGAGCCGATCTTGGTGACGGACCCGGCGCCGCTGATGTCGCCGGAAAAAGCCGGGGCCCCCGATGCACTGATTTTAAAATTGGCCCCTTGCTCGACGATCACGTCCCCAAGCAGCGAACTCGATGTGGCTTGAAGTGTGCCGAGTGCGATCTGTGTGCCTCCGTTTTGAGATGCGACGCCTCCGCTGAGGTTCAATTCGCCGTTTCCCACCTTGATCAGGCGTCCATCGCCTTGGATGTTTCCCGCGAAAGTGCGCAGGGTAGATGCGCCTTCCACATCGAATTCGAGCCGAGTCTCCTCGGCCAGGTCAAAGTCACCCTGGATCGAAAGGGAATTGCCCCTCAAGGTTCCTTGGCTGACGGTTGTCCCGCCTGTGTAATCGTTCGTCCCCGAGAAAGTGACGACTGTCTCCGTCTCGATGATGATGGATCCGTCGCCAGTGATATTTTCGTCAAAGGTGAAGTCATCCGCATAACGGAACCCCAATTTTGCCCCCGCATCGACCTGAACCGAGAGAGCCACGGGGTCGCCATCATCGTTCAAGCGCCCACTTTGGATGTCAATGTCGACGAGGTCTGCTCGGCCCTGCTTGACACGCAGAAGAGTAAAATCTTCGGCGACGTCTTCTGCGGTGGTGAGGAAAAATGCAGGCACGCCTTGGAGGTCGACCCGGGCGTCAGGATTGGTGCTGGTGTCCAAGTCAATCGCAGGCAGCTGATCCTCAAGAACGATTGACAGATTGATGAGACTTTGTTCAACCGTCATGTTGATGTAATCGACGTTCGAGATCTGGCTCAAGTCGTTGGCGTCGTCAATGGCGGCGAAAATGGATCCTGGAATTTCGGGTTGAGGAGCCTGGCTGGTGCCGCTTGTGTTGAAAATGAAGACGGATCGGTCGATTTCTAAAATCTCGTCGGCCAGGACTTCTCTGCAGGACATAAGGCTGAGGCCCAGTACGATCGCCCACCAGTACATTCGTGCCCGAGCCATCTTTGAAAACCTCATTCTTTTTGTCGGGCTTGTTGGACGCGTTTTCGATACTTGCGTGCTGTCGAGGTCTTGCCCGTCTGCTCGTAAAGCCGGGCGGCAAATTCATAGATTCCAATGAATTGGGGATCGTTCGGGTCGAGCTGGTCTTCATAGAGGGCCATCGCGCGCTCCATATGCTTCCGTGCTTCGGAGCCGTTGCCCAGTTGGATCTCGGCCCCCGCGACGGCAACGTGGAGGTTGGCCACGGCGATCGAGTCCTGATTGCCGGATTTGCGTAGCTGCGAGAGTGAGCGCAGGCCATAGGAGCGGATCCGCTTTGGGTCGTTTATGGCCTCGGCGACCTGGGTCAGTTGAACCAGGACCAGTCCCGCCGTGAGGTCATTCTCTTGACTCTTCTTGGATCGCAAAATTTGGAGGGCTCGTACGTAATCCTTTTCTGCGGGGGTCCATTGCCGGAGTCCCTTGCGGGCTGTAGCCAGTTGGATGAGGGGTTTTGTGACTCGGACGTCATCGCGTCCGTAAAGCTCTTCATACGTCAGCAGAGCCTCTTGGAGGGCCCGGGCCGAATCGCTGAAGCGTCCCAGCTCGAGGTTAACGACCCCGAGGTTGTAGGCGAGCACCCCCGATTGTGGGTCGCGCGGCCCTCGTTCTCGGTTCGATTCCAGAGACGCCCGTCGGGCGTGGATGACGGCCGCGTTCAGGTCGTTTTCTTTTATCGCTTTGAGATAGAGGCCGTAATGGGTTTCCCAGTCCTCGGCCTGTGAGGCCGCGAAGGGCAATCCGAGGGACACCAGCCACAAGAAAAGGACGACGGGATACGCTGAGATTTGGACGGAACGATGGCAGGGCACCCGCTGAGTATACGCCAAGCCTGCATGCTCTCGACTGTGTGGGCTGCCGAGCAGGTCTTCGCCCGGGCTCTCTCTTCTGATTACATGAAGGAAGGCCGATTGCCGATGATCTGGCGCTCTTTCAGGTCCTCGACTTCCTCTTGTTGCAAGCCGAGCTGAGCCAAGACCTCGACGTTGTGCTGGCCCAAGGTCGGCGGCGGCCTGAGGTGGAGTGCTCGGGGCCAGGCGGAAAAAGACATCGGCCAGCCTGGGTAGCGGGTTTCTCCCGTTTTGGGGTGCAAGAGTTTTTGGAAGAACGCACGCGCTTCGAGCTGCGGATGAGGAGAGAGATCATGCGCGTTGATCAAGTGGGCCGCCGGCACTCCGGCGCCGATGAAGAGGGAGAGGATTTCCTCGGTCCCTCGCATTGTCGTCCATTCTTCAATTCTTTCGTCGATCTCGTCGTGGCAGCGACGCCGGCCTTCCGGATGGGCGAGATCGCTTCTTTCACCCAAGTCGCGTGCCCCGATAACTCGGCACAGGGTCTGCCAAGTTTCGTCGTCGGGAGTCGCTATGGCGACCAGTTCCTTGCCGTCGGCCGTTTTGTACACGCCTTGGGGGGCGGCGTAAGGACCTCTGTTGGCGTTTCGCGTCAAGAGCACGTCGTTCTTGGAGTATTCGATGACCTGTTCCGCAGCGATATTGATGGCGACCTCGACCAGAGGCACCTCAACAAGCTGCCCCTGTCCCGAGTGCCGGCGATGCTCGAGAGCGCCAAAGAGTGCGAAGACCGCATGCATGCCCCCCACCGGGTCGCAGTATCCGCGCAGCACAAGAGGAAGGTCTTCGTACCCGGTGATCCACGAGAGGCCACTGACCTGTTCGACCGTCATCGCAAAACCTGCTCGGTCTCGCCAGGGTCCATCGAGTCCGAAGGCCGGCATTCGAACGAGAATCAGCCGCGGGTTTCGAGCGTGAAGTGTGGCCCAATCGAGTCCGAAGTTTTCGAGGACCCGGGCCGAAAAATTTTCGATGACCGCGTCTGCCTGATCGATGAGGCGGAGCAAGAGTTCCTTTCCCTCGTCGTCATCGAGTCGAAGGGTGATACCCCGCTTGCCTGGGTTTGCTCCATGAAAGACCGGGGACCACTCCCAGAGCTCTGCGTTTCGCAGGGCTCCCGCAAATCGCATTCCATCGGGCCGCTGAACCGATTCCACTTTAATGACGTCAGCCCCCATGCTGGCGAGATAGCTGGTCGAGACTGGGCCTGCCCAAAAGCAAGTCAGGTCGATCACCCGAAACCCCTCCAGGGGCCGTTCGGGAGTCGCTTCGGTGGGCGTCGGGGGCGGGGCAGAGGCCTTTTGCTCGAGTGTGTCGAGCTCGTCCAGAATTTCTTGGCGATCTGAATCCGGTGGATGGGTCTCCCCAAGAGGTCTGAGAGAGCTTTCGCTGAGTCGATAGGGTGGGACCGGATGGAGGGCTCCATTGGCTTGGGGTCGGAAAACGCGCCTCGCTTGCATCTGGTCCATTTCGGGCAGGGTCTGTCCATTCCCGACCGGGGCTGCAGGGATTCGCATCAGGCCAGCCAGTTCGATGACTTCTTCGGTGGTGTGCCGACGCGTCCATTTGTGAATCATGTCCCGCATTTGTTCGAAGTGTTCCATGCGGGCCCGTCCATCCAGATAGCGGTCATCCTCCCCGATGTCTTGGCGGCCCAGCAGGGCGCAGAAGTCGGTCCACTGTTGCCCAGTGATGGTACACAGGCCGACCCAGCCATCCTGAGTTGGCTCGTTGGAGGGGATTTCAATCGCTCGCGGAAGCGGACCCTCGAACCACTGAGAATTCAGATCGTGATAGACAGTGAGACTGAGCACCATTGCTTCAAACATCGAGACATCGACATGTTGGCCTTGGCCACTGCTTCGAGCGGCGAGAATCGCGGACATCGCTCCGACTGCCGCAAAGGAGCCTGCTGCCCATTCACCGACGCGCCCTCCGGCAAAGACGGGTTTTCGATCGGGTAATCCTCGATAATCGATGGAGCCCACCGCAGCTTGCAGGGTCATTTCGGTGGCCGGGCGGCCGGCGTAGGGCCCTTCGAGTCCCCAGGGTGAAATTGAGGCGACGCAGAGCTGAGGGTGTCGGTCGTGCAGGGATGCCCAATCCAATCCCCAACTTTCCAGGCCGCCGGGGCCACCGCTTTCGACGAGTAAATCGGACTGTGAAAGGAGCCGGTCGAGAAGCTGGCGTTCTTCTTTTTGGCTCGGTTTGATCTCGATGCGCCGCTTCGAGGCATTCAGAAATTGAAATAGAGCGCCTTCCTCACCCTTCGGGACCGGCGTGTCGGAGGCGCTCCACTGCCGTAGGGGATCTGGCGAGTCCGGGCACTCGGCTTTGATGACGTCTGCTCCTGCGTCGACGAAGAGCTTGGTGGAATACGGTCCCGCGACTTCACCGGATAGGTCGAGGACTCGGATTCCCTCCAAGGGCCAGAGAGCTGGGCGTTTCGTGTCGGACATTTGAATTTTACTCTTCGATCTGCTCAAGGTTTCTTTCGCCGGTCAAGACGCTCTTGATTACCTTTCCGGCTGCGTTCCGCGGCAGGGGTTCCTTTCGGATTTCCCATTGCGTTGGCACTTTGTAGGGGGCCAAGGCTTCGCCAACAAATTGGCCCAAGGCATTTGGTTCAAGGGCGGCGTCGGTCATGGGCACGATGATGGCCTTGACCTCCTGTCCGAGGCTCGGATGGTCCACGCCGACAACGGCGCATTCGCGAACCTGCGGATGTGCATCGAGGCGGTTTTCAATTTCAACCGGGTAGATGTTCTCGCCCGATCTCAGAATCATGTCACGGGCGCGGGAGTCAATATACAGGTAGCCGTCTTCGTCGAGGCGCCCGATGTCCCCGGTGACGAGCCATCGTCCGGGCAGGAGCGTCCGTGCTGTCGACTGGGGGTCGCGCCAGTACTCGAGCATGAGATAAGGGCTTCGAATATAGATTTCGCCATTCTGACCCGGAGGCACTGGCTGGTTCTCCTCGTTTCGGATCTCGATTTCATGCGCGACGGCAGCGCGCCCGGTTGAAGTGGGTCGCTCGATTAATTCCTGCCCGCCAATGATGGCTCCCATGCCACCGGATTCCGACAGTCCGTACCCCATGCCGAGATTGCCGCGAACCGTGGGGAAGGCCTCGCTGATTCGCCTTTGCAAATCCGGACTGGTAGGGGCGCCCCCGAAACCAACGCTCCGGAGGCTAGAAAGGTCGTACCGGCCAAAAGCGGGATCGCCTAGAACCTGGTGCGGGGCGCTGCCCAGGGCGCTCCAAATGGTGACTTTTTCCTTTTCGATGAGTCGCATCACGTCTTCCGCATCGAAACGAGGGGCCCGGTAAACGGTTTTGATTCCTTGAGCCAGCATCATGATCGCGCAGGCGTAGAGCCCCGAAAGGTGGAAGAGCGGGACGGTCACCAAGGCGCAGGGCTCAAGAGGGGGGAGGGGCTCGGTCTTGGGCTGCTGGGGGGCCTGTGCAGCGGCGAGGACGCGGACCAGGCCGTGAAGGGACTGGGTTTTGACGAAGCCAATCAAGGCGCGATGGCTCACGACGGCACCCTTTGGGCGTCCAGTCGTCCCGCTGGTAAAAAGAATCACGGCGGGATCGTCTTCCTGAATGGGGACTTCGGGCAGTGACGCATCCGGTGCGTACTGTTCGAGCGCATCGAATTCGGATTCGATCTCGATCTGCGGGATATCAAGTGGGTTTTGATTGACCCGCTCCAGCCTGCGGCGGTCTCCGATCAAGAGCTTGGGTTCGACCTGTTTGATTCCATAACCCATTTCGTCGGGTGTCCAGAGACCGTTGAAGGCCGCGACGATGCCCCCGAGACTCGTGACCGCCCAGAAGGCAATGACCCATTCCGGGGCGTTGGCCGCGGCAATGGCGACCACGTCCCCAGCACCAATTTGATAGCGCTCAGATAGGCCTCGGGCGACGGAAGAGACCAAGCGAATGTTCTCGATGAAGGTGATTCGCCGATCGTCTCGCACCATGTACAGCTTTTCGCCGTGGCCCGCAGATTCCATAAGAAGATCCCGCAGCGAATGAGGGCGAGTTCGAAAGACCGGCATGCGCTCGCCCAGGACTTCTTCTTCGGCTAACTCGAAAGGCGCTCCGGGCCCGGTGACTTGGGCGATCAGGTCATCTTGCAGCGTCACGGCGAAAAACTCCTTTGTCTGGAGTCCTCTACAGTACACCCGAAGTCGGCCGCTTTCATCGCTTCGAATGGGCGAGTGGTTGAGATTTTTAAAACGATCGATCGAAGTCGGCCAAGGGCTATTGAACCGGGAGGCAGAGTTTTGGACAAATTCAAAGGACGGACGGCGGTGATTACCGGGGCGGCGAGCGGAATTGGTCGGGCTCTTTCGGCTCGATGCGCTGGCCTTGGGATGAATGTGGTTCTGGTCGATGTGGAGGCTCGGGCCCTTGAGGTCGAAGTGCACCGGCTCGAAGGCGAGGGGCACAAGGTGATGGCTGTACCCACCGATGTTCGTCAAGCCGATCAGGTC
>JAQWNI010000220.1 GCA_029268645.1 Myxococcota bacterium | reverse complement strand
CGGTCATCATTACATTGAGTAGATCGAGACAGGTTTCCGCGGCTTCGTAGACGTCGAGGCCGAGCGGGTCCGCAATCTTCTCTTTAAAAAGGCGGTAAGAGACATCCTTGTTGATCTTAACCTTGCCGCCCAAGTAGTTCGTCTCAGAAAGAATGCCAAGCAAAAGGTTTACGTCGTTGATGGTGGGGGTCGTATTGCCCGCCTCCATAAAAGTCGGACCCGGGGTTCCACCGGCGCTGTCCGGACCAAGCTTTATACGGTTGGTCGCAGGGTCGACTCGGATATAGGTGCCGGTCCCCGCACCAATCGAAGTAATGCCAAGCATCGGAACGTTGACATACATGTCCTGGAATCCCGGCTCACGATCAATCGGAAGCACACCCGCCGTGATGGTGCCGGCGTCGAAGGAAGTTCCGCCGACATCTGAGCAAACAATATTTTCCTCACCGATCACACTGGCGAGGTATTTGGCGCCCATCAGTCCGCCAACGGGCCCACTCATGGCTGCTTCGAATAGCCGCGGATAACGGATATTTGTAATGCCTCCATACCCGAGCACCGTCTTCAAGCTATGCGGGTAGCCAACCTTCAGCAGTTCTTCCTCGATCCGATAAAGTTGCTTGCGGGCCGGATCACTCGCATAGGCCTGCACAACGGTGGCGTTGGCCCGCGATATTTCGCGGGTCGTGGGGGCCACTTTGTTCGATACTTCCAGCACCACCTCACGGCCGACTTCCGCCATCACCTCTCGGCAGATCTCTTCCGCGCGATCCTCGTGCACAGGATTCACAAAGCTCTGCAGGAAAACAATCGCGATGGCCTCGACTTCTTCGTCGACAATCAGGCTTCTCGCGCCCTCCCGAACTTCATCTTCATAAATGGGAATCACCGGAGTCCCGAACATGTCTATGCGCTCGGTGACACCTCGGGATAGTTGAGAAGGCACCAAGGGAGTCCGGTGCTTTCGGTACTGCATGTGAGTGATCTCGCTCCACTGCGCCCCAATGAAGGTCTGCTTGCCGCGACCCTGGGAAATGATGTCTTCAAATCCCCTCGTGGTCAGAATGCCGGTCTTATAGCCGTTCATGTTGATCACGGTGTTCAGCATCGATGTACCAGTGTAAATAGCGGTCTCGACGTCAGCGCCGAAACGAGCGCCCTCTTCTTGGGAAATTCCCATGTACTCCAGCGCTTCCCAGAACGATTCCATGTAACCGATGCTCTCGTCTTGGGGAGAAGTCGGGGCCTTACCGATCACGCTTCGGCCCTCTTCATCGACGATGATTACATCCGTCATGGTGCCGCCGGCGTCACATGCAACGAGGTAGCGAGACATCGAGCGCCTGCCCTCCTTCGACCAGAAATCGGGTCCAATTACGATTCGCGGTGGCCACCCACCGAAGCCAGCACCGGAACGCCCGGTCCAGCCACGCGTCTACCCTGCCTGCCGGGAAATTCCCGTTCAACGGCGGGCCCGGGCCCGCCCGAGCCCCTGAAATGTGCCACGGACACGAAAAAGGGGGGAGAGGGTTTCAAGCACCGGCCCCGCTGGGACCAAAGTAGAACACGTTGCAGTACCCTACATGATCTGGCACCGTGGGCGCCACGTCGCTGAGTCTTTTGTGAGTCGCCGGCCCTCAATGCGTGGGCCCGGGGCGAGGCTCGGTCGCCGCCAAGACCCCATTGAAGGAAACTGTCATGAGCCAAGATCCGCTCCACACGAAGCTCTGCGACCAGCTCGGCGTTGAGTATCCGATCGTCGCCTTTACGCACTGCAAGGATGTTGCAGTGTCCGTGATTAATTCAGGCGGCTTTGCTGTGCTCGGCGAAGCCATGCACACGCCCGAAGATATCGAAGCGGACATCAAATGGATTCGCGACCGGGTGGACGGACGGCCCTTCGGTATCGACCTGGTTCTTCCCGCATCGGCGCCCGCCGAAGCCAGTCTCGACGAAATCACCGCGAAGATTCCCGAAAGCCACCGCGAATACGAACAAATGATCATGAAGAAGTACGACGTGCCCATGCCGAAGCAAGCCGTCGATCTGCATCAATGGGGGGGGCTCAACCAGGCCCTGGGCCGAGCCCAGCTCGAAGTCCTGCTTGAAGAACGTGTGCCGGTCATCGCTTCGGGACTAGGCAGCCCGGCCTTCCTCTTGGACGCCGCGCATGAGCGAGGCTGCAAGGTCTGGGGATTGGTCGGCCGCACCCGGCAGGCGAAGCGACAAATCGAGGCCGGCGTCGATGCCGTAATCGCGCAGGGCTTCGATGCCGCCGGCCATACCGGCGATATGGGCACCCTCTCAATTGTCGCCGAAGTCTCCGCCATCGCGGGCGACACTCCGATTATCGCCGCCGGGGGAATCACTACCGGACGCCACCTTGCCGCAGCCCTCTGCTTGGGCGCCTCGGGGGTCTGGACCGGGACACTGTGGTTGGCTTGCCGTGAATCGGACGTCGACATGATCATCAAGGAACGGTTGGTGGCCGCCTCGGCGGATGACACCACTTGGTCCGACTCCATTTCGGGTTTCACGATGCGGGTTCTCAAGTGCCCCTGGACTGAGGAATGGAAAAAACCGGATGCGCCCCGCCCTCTCGAATCACCCTATCAGATGATTTTGAGCTCGGATTACATCCAAGGTTCCAACGACGGACGGCGAGCCGACCTCATGACGGAAGCCTCGGGACAAGGCGTCGGTTTCGTCACCGAGATGAAACCCGCGCGCCAGATCGTCTTCGACATGGTGGAGGAGGCGCTCGGCACCTTCGACGACGTGGTCGGACTACCCGAGTGATGCGGGCTCACTTCAAGGGGATTCGGTCGTGAAGGAGCAAGAAGACGTTCGCCACGGCTTTGACTCCGAAAAAGCAGGGCGAAGAGCGGAATGCGACGGCGGAGGGCTCGTCATGGGCAGTCGCTATGCCGCGCGCCAGGAGTTCACAGGGACGCTCACCGGAGACTACTACGACGAAGGCAGCCCACCCTGGCGCTGGTACCGGATGGAATCCCTGACCCGCAAGCCCGCCGACTTCCCTTTTGAAGCGGTCTGGTGCGAGTCGGAAAGCCTTTTCCTGATCGACGAATAGAGAGATCGCATAGGCTCCGACACGAAATCGGGGCAGGAGGTACGAGAAAATGAGAATCGTGGTCTGCGTCAAGGAAGTACTCGACCCCGATGCGGTGAACAACTATGCCGTGGCCGGCCGACTCGAGATCGGTGCGGACGGCAAAACCCTCACCCAAACGGCGATTCCGCGCCTGATGAACGGATACGACGAACAGGCCATCGAGGCGGCTTTGAGGCTTCGCGATGCGGGAGCCGACTTCACTCTCTGTGTTCTCTCTGTGGGAACCGATCCGGACAAGCTGCTCAAGCACGCCGCCGCTCTTGGCGCAGAGGAATTGGTGTCAATCCAAGTCGACCCGTCCACTCTGGACCCCCAGGCCACGGCCAAGCTCCTGGCCACCCAAATCGAAGCTTCCGGAGGTGCCGAGGTTGTGTTCTGCGGCCGCCAAGCATCCGACGACGACCAGGGTGTGGTGCCCGTCCTGATCGCCGAGCATCTCAGCATGTCAGTCGTGACCGTTGCCCGCGAAATTCACATTGAAGACGAAGCCCTCAAAATCACTCGAGCGACCCCCGAAGGCGACGAAGTCGTCCGAGCAGCATGTCCAGCCGTCGTCACCATCACCAACGAACTCGGCGAACCCCGCTATCCCACGGCATCGGCCAAAATCAAAGCCCGTCGCGTCAAGCCGACGGTCGTGACCCCGGCCGACCTCTCTCTGTCAGCCGACGAGATCGCTCCCAAAGTTTTACTCAAGCAGCAATTCGTGCCTGAAGTTCAGGGAAATTGCGAGTTCCTCGAAGGCGACGCCGCGCAGGTTGCGGGTCAGCTTCTCGAAAAGCTTCGCGCCGAAGGCACTCTGCAATAGGGCGATCCCGTCGCCGAAAAGCCAAGCCCCGCCCCAAGGAGAACCCCATGTCCGAGCAACCCATCGTCGTCTGTAGTTTTGGAGAAACCCGCGACGGCCTGCCCGCCGGTGCCGAAGAAGTGCTTCATATCGGACGCGGCCTCGCCCAGACCTCTGGCGCCCCTTTGCTTTGGGTCGTACTTGGCCCCCTTCCGGAGCGCGCAGCCGAGACCGCCGGCCTATTTGGCGTTCAAAGCCTGCACCAGATCGATGATGAGAAATTGAAAATGAATAGCTCCGATGCCCAGGTGGCGGCCTTGGTCGCGTACGGAAAGGCCCAGGTTCCCAAGGCACTCTTGGTGCATCAAACTCTCGAAGCTCGCTCTGTGGCGCCCCGGGTCGCGGCCCAATTGGGTGGCGCGGTCGTGATGAACGGGATCTCGGTGAGCCCAATCGGAGAAAATTTCGAAATCACCGCATCAGCCTATGGCGGAGATACCCGGGCCGTCTACGAAGTTGGGCCCGGTCCCGTTCTTGCCTTTATTCCGAATGCGGCCATACCCGAACCCACATCAGCTGACCCGGTGGCGGCCGAACCCTTCACCGTCGATCTCTCGGCTGTGCAGGAACGCATCGAAGTGATCGAACCCGCCTGTTTCGATGGACCCCGTCTCGATGACGCGGAAATCATCGTCTCCGGCGGGCGGGGCCTCGGAAGCCAGGACAACTACAGTCTGATCGAACAACTGGCCGAGGCCCTGGGCGGCATCGCCGGCGCCTCTCGCCCGTTGGTGGACGACGGCTGGGTCGACTCCTCCCATCAGGTTGGCCTCACCGGACGCATCACCCGACCAAACCTTTACGTCGCGATTGGGATTTCTGGGGCCAGTCAGCACATGGCCGGTTGCTCGGCCGCCAAAACGATTGTTGCCGTCAACCGCGACCCGGAAGCGGCCATTTTTCAACACGCACGTTTTGGCATTGTGGGCGATGCGCTGGAAATCGTCCCCGAGTTGATCCGCGCGGCCTCGGCCGGGTAGACACCTCGATCCTCGAGGAGACAACACATGAGCGAGCAAGGAACAATCGATGCCGCAGAGGGATTGTTCTCACAGACGCCCGAGGGTCCACGGCTCTTGGGTTCTCGCTGCGCGACCTGCCAAACCCCCTACTTCCCCCGAAGCGAGGCTTGCCACAACCCCGAGTGCGAGAACTCGGACATGCGAGACGACACCTTTGGGCCCGAAGGTCGACTCATCAGCATTGCTCTTCAGAACTACCCCCCGCCTCCACCGACGATCGCCGCCGACCCCTACGCGACCTATGGCGTTGGCCTCGTCGACCTCCCGGAGGGCCTACGCGTCATTGGCCGACTCTTGGCCGAGGATCCGGAGCAGGTGCCTGTCGGAGGCCTCGTCGCCTTGGTGATTGCCCCCTTGGGCCAAGATGCCGAAGGGCGCGAGGTGTTGTCGTGGCAGTGGAAGCCCGTTTAAAAAAAAAGAGGTGGCGGTTGACCGCACCCTTCTTCTCACAACGCGCCGGCGTCGGTGCTTGGAGCCTCAAATGAACGATGTGGCTGCACTGGGTTTTGGGATGCATCCCTGGGGCAAGTTTCCCGAGAAGCGACTGAACGATATCTGTCGCGTGGCTGTCGAAAGTGCCCTGGCCGACGCCGGGATAGCCTGGAAGGAAATCGAAGCAGTCTGCGCCGCAAGCTCTCGATTCTCCGGCGGAAAAGGCTGGGGATTGAACGGCAACGACGTCGTCGAAGATATGGGCTCTACCGGCGTCCCGGTGTACAACATGTCTGCGGGCTGCGCGGCCGGATCCAATGCCTTCAACGTCGGCTACACGATGATCAAGAGCGGCGTCCACGACGTCGTCCTCGTTGTCGGCGGCGAGAAAATGCCGAAGGGGTTTATCCAAACTTCAGGCCTTGAGGACGCGACGGACCCGGAGTACCTCAGACAGCGCTGTGTTGGGCTCCCCGGCCCGGGCTTCTGGGCGATGCTCACCCGGGCCCGCATGGAGGAGTACGGGACAACCGAAGCCGATCTGGCCGCCGTCGCCGTCAAGGCCCATCAGGTAGGCACACACAACGAAAACGCTCGTTTCCGCCAGATTTTTAGCTTGGAAGACGTGCTGAACTCGAACATGGTCAGCCACCCACTTCGCCTCTACGAAATTTGTCCGGTCAGCGATGGCGCAGCGGCGGTCGTTCTTTGCTCAGCCGAGTTCGCCCGAAAAAAAACCACTCAGCCGATCTGGGCCGCTTCCACCGCTGTGGCAACGGCACGCTTCGACGACGGCCTGCCCCGAGGCCTAGCGTGCGTACCCGGAGAGGGACGCCCACACCACAGCGAGGCCCGGATCAGTGTCGCTAAGGCCTTGGAGACGGCTGGCATTGGACCCAAAGAGCTTGATTTCGTCGAACTCCAGGACAACACCGTATACTACGAACTCGCTTTCCCCGAGGAGTGGGGCCTCTGCGAACCCGGTGAATCCGAACGACTCCTCCACGCAGGGGAAACCCTGCCCACCGGAAAAATGCCCATCAATCCAAGCGGCGGATTTCTTTGCTTCGGGGAGGCCACCACCGCCCAAGGTTTATTCCAGATTTGTGAAGTGGGCTGGCAACTCCGGGGCGAATGCGGCCCGAGACAAGTTCCGAATGCCCGCATCGGCATGGCTCAAAGCATCGGGCTTGGAGGCAACGGGGCCGCGGCGATTTTAAAACGCTAGACCGAAGTCGGCTCGGCCCACGTCCGACGGAAACTTAGAAACACCCAGACCCCGACCGCAAATACGTAGCTCACACATCCCAGTACCGAGAGCATCAGCCCCAGTTCGAGGTGGCGGGGTCTGTACACCCATCTGAAATGATGCAAACCCGCCTCGAGTGAAACCGCTCGAAGCGCCAGATTGGCGGGCTGCGGTCGGTATTCGGTTTGAACGCTGTCCGGAAGGGCCTCCACCTGCCAGCCCTCTGAATAGCTATCAGTCCACAGCAAAATGGCGGGGTGATCGAGATCGATGCTCAGTTCGACGTGATCCGTGGACTCCGAGAGGACCGAAAGGCTCGCGTCAGTCAATGTCCCGGTCGGCTCAACAGACGGCGCCTGTTCCAGAATCACCCGACGACGAGGATCGAAGGGGGCCGCATCAAGCGCCTCCAAGATTGCCCTGGGCCCGTTCTCAACTTGATATTCGGAAACGAACTCGAATCGGCTCAGCGCGCCCCCAGGCCATTCAACTCTAACCGTGCGCTGCGCGGGGTCGGCCTGCACGATGGCCCCCAGTCGCAGCATCCGAAGCAACCGACTCCCCTGATCGGGCGGTGCACCGCGGACATTGTCGAGATCCTCGACGGCGCGTCCCTGGCTGTGGGCAACCAGGGTCGCATAGCGTTCCAAAACGACGGGATCATATCCCCAGACCCCGTCAATTCCCAAGCCCAGAGGCGCATTACTGGCCACCCCCGCTTCCATCAAACGCAGACCCTCGAGGCGATCAAAAACCCGCTGCTGCCCCAGGCGCTGACGCATCCCGGCGTCGGCCCGAACACCCCCGCGATGCGTCACCGCGAATCCGAACAACTCGACGCACCCCAATACGGCCACCCCAAGGAGGAGAACCTGAAAGCGTCGCGCTCCGGCCAGAAGAACAGAAAGCAACAACGCCGTCCCACCCGCAACCCACAAGGCCGAGGCCGCCATGGTGACCCATTGTCGGGCCGTCCCCGCTCTCGCAACCTGGTCCGCCGGAATGGGCGCCAACCATCGGAGCAAAGACAAGTCGCCCTGAGCCGTGCCGGACCCGATCCATACCGCCCCGACCACAAGCAATCCACCCAGCCCGAGACTGAGAAGACTGCTTCGAGCCAGCCAAGCCCTCTCAGGAGATGAAGTCGGGTCTCCCTCCCGGTCTTGCTTCAGCGACCGAGCCTCTTGTAGGAGATCCCAGCCCAGCCCGGCCAAGAAGGCCAGGAAAAACGAAACGAAGAACATGAATTTTGAAGGTGCCCGAATCAGGTCGAACCCTGGAATCCAATCAAAAAACCATTGGTAAATCGGAGTCGAGCTTCCCATGGCCAGGGTCCCAAGCGCGGCCACCAGCGCCAGACATTGAATACGAAAGCGATGACGCCCCCCCAACCCCCCGACCATCGCCAAGACGACCCCGGTGACCCCGATAAAAGCCACATCATCCCAGAACCACCAACGCCCGAAATAGTCCACACGGGTGGCGCTCGCGTCTCCATAAAATGTCGGGGCCCAGAGCGTGATCCAATTTTCGGGAGGAAAGGACCAGGCGGTGGCAAAATCCAGGGCCACCCCACTCCGACGGATGCTTTCCGCCGCCGTGTCGTAGCCGAGTGCGAGCTGCAGACCGGCCATCGAACCCGCAACGACGGCCGCGAGAAGAAGAGTCCCTAACTCTCCCCAACGATGTGGATCGCGCACCCAGCGCGGAAGATGGTAGACCCCCAGAACCAGAAAAATCATGAAAGCCGTTGGGGGGTGCCCAGCCAAGAGCAGCATGGCCGCGGCCCCGGTCACCAGAAGCCACGCCCCGAGACTGCGCTGCCGAGCCAGACGATCGAGGCCCAACATGAGCCATGGAAACCAGGCGTAGCTCGCCAGCACGGTCAAAGCGCCCGCCAGGACCCGGAGCGAAACAGTCCCCCCCAACCCCGCGATCGTGGCACAGAGAAACGAGGCCGAGACCGAAAGCGACTGGCCCCGTGCCCAGAGAAAAGTCCCCAGCATGAGAAGATAGAGACTCATCGCCAACTCGAAGTTGATGCCCACGGCCAGCGGCAGTCCCCAGTGGACCCAAGTCGGGGGATACAGCATTGAAGACTGAAAGCTGCCCACAAAAGGCGTGCCGGAGAAAAGGTGGGGGTTCCAAAGCGGAAAATCTCCAGACGCCCACTGCTCGAATCCGAACTGCCGCAGATAGACAAAAGAGCGAACCGCATCACCCTGAGCATGCGAAGCAATCCGACCCTCCGGGCCAAAAAAAAGATCCCCGAGCCACAAACAGACCCAGAGACCCAAGCCCACCGCCGGCCAGCCACAACCCGCTTTTTTCGAACTCAGCCGGCTGGTCAGTGTGCCCCTTCTTTTAACCATCAGACCCGAGGACATCCGGCGGGCCGAGCGTTCGACCCGTCGCAAGGTCGATCAAGGTTATCGACGGATCATTCAATCGATTCAGCGCATCGCGCCGAATGAAGAAAAACCGTTTTCCCTTCTCGACTCGAAAATAGTCTCTTTGAAAAATTGGATGATCAGCAAGCCCCAGCGAGTCGTCCATCATGATGTCGGGCCGAAGCTCTAAAAGAACATAGTCCCAATCCCATTTCGAATGACCGGGCTTGAAACGGTCGACTTCCAGTCGCGCAATGTGGGAATCCGATTTCCCCAAAAAATCGATCCCGCGCCGTTGGCTGAAATAAACGGGAACACCGGCCCAGTAGACCCCCACCGTCGTCGAAGGGTCGGTATAGCGCTTGAGGTAGCGCGCAAAAAAATAGTTGTTTCGGTTGTAATCGAGAAGCTGAGGCGGTGCGCCCGTCAGCCACTCTGCACGGGCTGCGGGTGGGTTACCCAGCACACCAAGCGCGATCGCCAAAGTGAGCGTCGCAGCCGCCCGAACCCGATCACTCCTCAACGTCGAAAAAACCACCCGACCCATCCATAAGTCGACTTCTTCCATCATCAGGATCGACAAAACGGGAATCATTGGCACCATGAACCGCACTCCGTGACCCGACATCCAATCACCACCGACCCAGATCGAATAGATGACAGAAGTCACCGGAATCGCAGCCAAAAGTTGATACGTCGTTTGCCTTCGATGGCGCCAGGCCGTGGCCAGGGTCAGCAGAAACGGAACGCAGAGCGCGGGGGCCCAGCGACCAACGAGCTCGACCCCTTTCGCGAGAACCAGTAAACGCGGATGGCCCGTCGCTTTTAGATAGTATGTATTGGGAAGCGGATCACCGTAATAAAGCCATGCAACCCCCAGCCAGATTCCCAGAACCAAGCCCCCCGCCAGAGCACCCGCCAACGCCGCGCGACGATGGCCGAGCATGAACGCGGCCCCGAGAATCAGAAAGTAGAAGAGCGCGACGTCAGGTCGAATCAAAAGCCCTGGGGCCAGAGCTACAAGACGCAACGAAAGCGACTCTCGTCCGGCGAATTCGACCTGGGCGATCCCTTGCGCTCCCACCAGAAGCCAGAGCGTGACAAAGCCCATATCCGAGCCCCGCAGTGCCCAAAGAGCCAAGGGACCTGAGAGCATCGTCGCCAGCAGCGCGGCATAAGCGACCGTCTTGCGTTCCGGCAGCAATGTGAGGGCAAGCAAAAACGTCGCGATCAAGGTCGCGAGGAGAATGCCCAGATTAAGGATTTGAAATAGGAGCGAAACCGTACCGGGCGAAACCGGAAGCCAATGCAGAACCGCCATCACGAGTGTCACGGCCGGATTCGAAATGCCTTGAACGGGCGCCCCGCCGGCATTCCACACCAATCCCTGGCCGCTTGCGAGATTGCGTGCATACTGCATCGAAATCATCGCGTCATCCCAGAGGCAGAAAACGCGCCCTTCCGGCGTCTCAAAACTAGTTCGCGCAATGAACTCAATACTCCACGCGGCATAAAGGATCAGTAACACGAGCAAGGTTATGCGCGACGTGGCCCGGAATTTCACCCGGCTTCCGCCCGAGCGCGGCTCAGGGCGGCCTTCTCTTGCAGCAAGACCGGATTTCCTGGGTGACGCTGCAAACCCTCGCTCAACACTTCGGAAGCCCGATCAAAATGCCCGGCGTGAATCAAGGCCTCCGAGAGCCGGTAGATCAGCTTGACGGGCTGCGGGTCGATCTCGTATGCCGTCTCATAGGCGACGGTCGCCTCCTCCCAGTTTCCCTGGCTCCGCAGAATATGCCCTTTGGCAAAATGAGATTTGGGATGCCGCCTCACCTCGAGGCTTTTGTCGAGTTGCTCCAGCGCCTCGCTCTGATCGCCCCGAGCGAGGGCAACCTGAGCCAAGTGTCGATGATATTGACCACGTGGACGGCCAATCATTTCGAGACGCTCGGCCGCCAATTGCATCCTGACTTCATCCCCACGCTGACTCGCTCTAACGAAACCGAACTCGTTCTCCCACCAGGACAGCAGAGCGATCGAAACCCCTACGCACCCGATCAAGCTGATACAGAGTCGCACTAAATGTCGATTAGTCCGGGAGTCAACAGGCTGCGTTCCGACCTCTTGCCTATTCCGCAACAAGACACGCGCCACCGGTCCATCCCGCAGTTTCCAAATCGCGCCATCCAAAACAAAATGATGAAGATTGATGACCGCGGCGACCAGCAGAGCCAGACCCTCGGTATATGCAGCCACGCCGACTGCTAGAGCAGCCAAAAAAATCGGAGGCACATTCCAGAGCGCGGATCCGGCCAAAACGCAGCGAAGCCAATATCGAAAATTACCCGGATAACGATCGGTCTTTCGAGCAAAGTAAGAAGTGACCCAGAGGTATTGAATCGAATGCCCCGCGGCAATAAAAAGGAACACGTACTCGCCATGCTCTGCGCTGAACGGCAAAAAACTTTGCCCGACTTCCCAATGGCGCATCACTATAGGAATCACGAACCAAAGCGCCTGGGTCCCAGCCAGAAGAAGCGCTGGCAGAATGTCTATGAATCGACTTCTGCGGAGCAGCGACCCGATCGCCACCGACAGGCAAATTCCGTAGAGAGCCAAACCGACTGTAAGGAGACCCGTACTCCAAACACTCGGCAACCCCATCGGTTCAAAATAGTAAAAGGGTCCGATCACCTTGGCACCAGTCGTCGACCCTTCAGGGCGGGCTCCATTCATTGCGACCACGGCCAGCAACGCCGAGAGAATAAATGATGCGTAGAATAAATTCTGAGTCGGGCGATTTATGGGTACTTCGCGCCGACGTAGAAACATCATCGCTAATCCGTAGTTCTGGCCCGAGTAATGCCAAGGGTTCCAGTTAAAATACAGAGAGACCAGAAAAATCCCCAGTGAATGCCAATACAGCGAAGCACCGAAAAGAAAAACGAGCGCGACGGTAAACCACACCGCGAGCACCGCATAGCGACGGCGGGACTCTCGTTGGTCATAGACCCGCAGCAACGTGGCCCCGTAATGGGGAGCGCCGGTCATAATTGCGACGATCGCGAGCCCGGCGAGTGAAATTTTCCCCGTCAAGGCTGGACCGCTCAAGCCCAGGGCGATGAAGAAAACGAAATAGAGAACACCGCAACCCAGCAACACATCCCACACGGGTCCGTGCAGCCAACGGTTGGCCATTGATTCTGCCGAGCGGCGCTCGGTGGATCCGTAAGTGGGTGCGGACGATTTACTCAATCGAATTCCGGCTGACGAATTTCCGTTAGTATAAAACGACTTCAGGTCACGATGGGGATTTTCTCATGGAACCTGAGGGGCCATACACTCGTCCGGATGCTGTTGTCGCCTCAATCAAGGCTGGGGTAGGGTTTCTGGGTGGATCACGACACCGCGGGTCCTGCCTGGCAAACCCTTCGCGTCGGTGGCCGACGAACCATCGAACGCTGGAGACAGGATTCGGCCACACCCATCGGCCTGTCTGCCGGATTGGTCTTGATCGGAATTTTGCTCTCTCTCTGGTCGCGGCTCAACTACGACGTGGCCTGGCTCATGGTTGGAGCCAACCGGCTCGCCTCTGGCATCCCCCTATACGGTGAAGGCTTCATCGACGTGAATCCGCCACTCGCTGTCTATGCCATGGCTCCTGCGACCGCGCTCGCCCGCATAACAGGCATCGCGGAGCCTCTCGCAGTCATCGTGCAGACGTGGCTGGCCGCGGGCCTCGCCTTACTGGTTTGCTTCCAATTGCTGATCCGGTTGCTCACTTCGGCAGATCAGCGTCCGGCGCTGTGGTGGCTCGCCGGACTCACATTTGCCGTGTGCTTAATGCCCGCCCTCTTCCTGAACGGCGAAGCGGTCGCCTACGCCCAACGGGAATATTGGATTCTCTTACTGACGCTGCCTTTTCTCATCCTGACCGCTCTCCGAATTCAGGGCCTCGTTATTAAATCTTCCTGGGCCGTGGCCATGGGCATCGCATTTGGAATTGCCCTCTGCATCAAACCACACTATCTCGTGGTCTGGATTGGATTGGAAGGACTCGTCTTCCTACGGAGACCCCTTCGCTCCTCTTTTCTGCGGCCCGAGAACCTCGCGATTGCGGGCACGGGCCTGAGCTACCTCCTCTCTTTACCCCTCGTGACCCCCGGCTACCTGACTCTGGCTCTTCCTCTGGCCTTGTCCAGTTACTGGGCCTATCAGACACCTTGGACGGGCTTGATCAACCTGACTTCCTTTCTCGCGATTGCTGGGGCCACCTGGAGCATTCGCTGGACCCCCCGAGGCTCATCCGCACGAACGCTGTCCTCTGTCTTTCTCGTCGCCGCGATCGGTAGTTTTGTTGCATACCTTTTGGGCGGAACCCCTTGGGCATATCACGCACTGCCGTTTCGCACCCTCATTGCTGTCGTCTACTTGGCACCTTGGATCACGCGAGCCCCGACTCGATCATCCCGCGCGCAGGTCTCTTCACTGCAAAGAATGATTCATGGGATCGCCCCGGCCGTGCTCGTCGTCGCGATAGCCTTTGCATCACCGGGGGATGCGGGGCGCATTCTTCGGGCACAGGGGGAGATTGGATCGGAGGGACTCAGTGCGCGGCTAGCCGATTGGATCAAGCGCAGCGAAGCCCCTCAGACCGTCGCCGTTCTATCGACTTCAGTGCCGCCCGCATTTCCAGCAGTGTCCTACGCCGCGGCCGAGTGGACGCTACGGTTTTCCTGCCTCTGGCCTTTGCCCGCGGTCCTTCGAAGCCGCTACGGATCGCCGGAGGACAGAGCTCGGCTACTCCCGTCACGGGTCGCCGAAATCGAGGCCTATCTTCGCACCAGCATCGTTCAAGATTTCTCACGACGCCCCCCCTCCTGGGTCTTCGTTCCCCAGCCGGGCTCGCTTCAGGGCTTGCCCCCTGGACACTGGGACCTGCTCAATTTCTTGCGGGCCGACCCCCGCTTTGAAGCGATCTGGTCCGGATACCAACCCATGGGCCGGTTGGGTTCACTCCGCGTTTTTGCTCGACGCCTCAACGCCCGGAATATTTCGGGCGACGCTTCTCAATAAAAGACTGTGTGCCCTCACGGGCATCTTCTGTCATGGCCGACATCACTGCCGCCACCCCCTCGTAGTCGTACATTTCGTCGACTGTCGAAACCATTGCCTTATAGACAAAACGCCGTGCGAGATCGACTGCGACACTGGGGCCTCTCGCCAGCTTATGGGCGTAGGCAAGGGCTGCCGTTCGCGCCTCACCGGGCTCGACCAATTCATCAATCAGCCCCTCTCGGTGACACTCCTCAGCCTCAAGAATATCTCCAGTGGTCACCATGCGAAGCGCCGTGGGCAAACGTGTGATACGAGGAAGAAACCAAGTAATGCCGCAGTCTGGCGCAAAACCAAGCCTCACCATGGCCGCGCTCATACGTGTAGTTGTCGACCCGAATCGACGATCACAGGCCAGGGCGTACGCAAGCCCCGCCCCCATACAAACACCCTCTACGGCAGCAATCACCGGCTTGTCGACTTCGATGATCCACCGTGTGAGTTCCGCAAAATTCCCGGCAGGTGTTTTACGCTGATATCGCTCCAGAGGACCATCCGTCAGGCCGGGGATGGGCCGGCTCTTATCAGCTCCACTCAAAAACTCCGCATCGCCCCCCGAACAGAAGTTGCCGCCGGCTCCCGTCAAAACGATGACGCGAACCCCATCATCCTTTCGTAGCTCACGAAGCTTCTCCGCGATCGCGCCAGACAAATCCCAGTTAATGGCATTCATCCGTTCCGGGCGGTTCAAGGTAATGATGCCCACCTTCTCGTCGATCTCGTAGGTAAACCAATCCTCTACGCTCATTCAGATACTCCCCTCGACTCGACATGAAGTCGCGAATCGCAAAACTTTTGCCTACCCCAGCTCTCCCTCACTTCAAGGCAGAGACGGTCTCCTTGACCCAGTCATCATCAGCCCGCAAACCGCCGGGTAAATCCAACAAAACCGTGGAAAAAAGTCCATCGCATCGCTCGCGGACACTGCCAGCAAACTTGTCCGCTGTTGCGATAATCGCCCATTCTTCGAGCATTTCATCCGTGATTACAGACGGCATTTCTTTCCAACGCCCCTCTCGTGACAGACGATGCAGCGCCTCGGCTGCATCCATCCACCCGTGAAATTCGAGCACCGAGTGGTAGGTGGGCGTTGATGCATAAAAAGCGATGTGTTGCTTCAGGTCCAGTCTCGCCTGATCCATTTCCTCATCGTTCTTGGCCACCACGAGAAAAGGAGCCCCAACGAGGTCGACATCGCTAGGAGTCCGACCCGATTTTGCCGCCCCGGCCGCAATCGCCGGAACGAGAACCTCTCGCGTAAACCGAAAAGTCGCGATGGGGTGGAGCCGCAAACCTTCGCAGAGCTCTCCGGCCAGCCTCCCCATATAGGGATTGACCGCGGCAATCTGGATCGGGATCTGTGGGAACTCAATGGGGCCCGGATTGAAAAACGGAGGACAGAGTGAGAACTCGTATTGCTCTCCCCGAAAGTCCGGCGCGACACCATGCTGGAAGCTGTCAAAGATCGCTTTCAGACAGAGGATATATTCGCGCAAGCGCGGACCCGGCGCTCCGTTCCAGTCCGCCGCGTAACGACGCGTGACGTGAGGCTTTACCTGCGTCCCGATACCAAGGCGAAAGCGCCCCCCCGAGTAGTGCTGAAGGTCCCATGCAAGCTGAGCAGTAATCATCGGGCTTCGCGGGAACGCGATCGCAACATTCGTTCCCAGGCCAACACTCTCGGTATGCTCCGCCGCAATCGCTAGGGGAAGGTAGGGATCATGCCCTGCCTCAGGGGCCGTGATCCCATCAAAACCCAATCCCTCGAGACGCCGCGATGCCTGAGCAATGTCAGCCAGGCTTGCAGAAGCAATTCCATCCCCAGCATACTGATCCGTGTCCGGCCCCAGCATCACAGTCTCTACACGCACACGACCTCCTTCTCATCTTGACTCTCACCCCATCCAGCCCGACTCATTCAACAGGAGAGTGAGGTTCAGCCTTCAGTTCGGGCCGTCGCGTGACGCGCCGCAATCGAGGCAAAAGTCGTCGAGGGTCCAAGGGTCGCCCCCGCTCCTGCATACGTCTTCCCCATCACAGGCGAGGAGCAATTCCCCACGGCGTAGAGCCCGTCAATTACCTCACCCGACTCCGTCAAAACCCGCGCATGGACATCGGTCCGCAGACCGCCCTTCGTTCCCAGTTCACCGGGGTAGGATTCCATGCCGTAAAACGGCGCCTCCGCGATGGGTGCGAGACACGGATTCGGTTCGACTTTCTCATCGCCGTAATACCGATCGAAAACAGTATCTCCACGACCAAACTCGGTGTCTTCGCCAGTTCGAGCGAACTCGTTCATCCGGGCCACAGTGGCCTCAAGTCCGTCAGGGTCTATCCCGAGTTTCTTCGCCAACCCGCGGATCGTGTCGTCTTTCTGCACATAGCCGTCTTTCAGAGCTTTCGGGAGAAAAGCATCAGGCTGCTGGGCCCCCGGCAACAACGGGCCCACGGGGTAACTCTTCCTAAAGCGTGCATCGAAAATCAGATAACAAGGAACACAGGGCGACTCCTCGCTGTGGTCGGCGTACTGAGCATTCACCACATCGATATAGGGCGCCGCTTCATTCACGAAGCGCTGCCCTGCCCGATTGACCATAACGCTGCCCGGAAGCGACTTCTCGATGACGAGCATTCGCGCATTTATTTCACCAGGAACCACAGTAACGGGTCCCCACCAGCCTTCATCCATAAACTCTAGGGCCGCGCCGAGTGCACGAGCCATCTCGATGGCGTCCCCCGTGTTCTTCTTATTTGCACAGCTCCACTCCACTCGACTCGGCTGAGGCAAGTACTTCTCACGCAGGTTCTGATTGCCTTCAAACCCACCCGCGGCCAGGATGACACCCTTGCGCGCTCGGATACGAACCGAAACGCCGCCGCGCTCAACCACCGCACCCACGACTCGTCCGTCCTCGGCCACCAGCTCCCGGGCAGGTGTTTCTAGGCGGAGAGGAATCCCCCGATCCACCATAGACTGGCGAAGCATGCCGACAAGGGAATTGCCCATCGCAAGGAAGCGATCCCGTCGAGATTTAAATCGCCAGGGAAGATCGAACAAATAACGAAACATCAGCCTCGACATGAGGCCGATCCAGCCCTTAGCCCGGGTCAACATCATCCTCGACTCGGGGATCGTCATAAAGATTCGACCCATCACCAGCATTTGCGGATTTTGCTCATTCATCGAAAGCAGGTCATCCCCAAGCGAACGCGCATCGAAAGTCATCGGATCGAGCGAGCGGCCCCCGGGCCGACTTCCTTTGGCTCGCGGGTAGTAGTCCGCATAAGCGGGCAACGCGAGCATGCGAAGGTGGGTTTTCTCCTCGAGGTAACGCAGAACCTTAGGTGCCTCGTCCACGTAGGTCTCAAGCTTTTCGATCGGGACCAAGCCGCCTGTGATTTCGCGCAGGTAGTCAAGCGACTCTTCACGATTGTCTGCGATGCCCGCTTCTTTCATCAGGTGATTGTTCGGAATCCACAGACTGCCCCCTGACATCGCAGAGGAACCTCCGTAGCTTTCCGACTTCTCAATCAGCAAAACATCGCTGCCGAGGTCGTGCGCCACGATCCCTGCCGTCATGGCGCCGGCCCCCGACCCAATCACGAGAAGATCGACTGTTTCGTCCCAATTTGTCTCTGCGCTTTCACTCATGGCTGTCGCTTTCCCTATTCAGGACAGAATGTTTCTACCCGATTCCGAGTGTACCGACGAGCTGAAGGCTCCGCCGCGCAAAGGCGAAGGCAAGAGCCCAGCGATCCGGCACAAATCTCCGTCTCCCCGGGCGGTCGACTTGATCTCATTCAGACTGCACTTTTACCCCCAAATCCTAAAAAAGGAGGGGGAGACGGGGCCCAGGGAAGCTCCGCTCGATTCTTTTGGGGTCGCCGAATCGTCAGCATTCGGGCCTCCGGACAGAGATCGCGCTTCACAACATCAGTGGCGAGGCCCCGCCTGGCTTCAATGATCCGATTCCTTTCGGAATTCGAGCAGTCACCCAGCCGAGCACCGACGTCCTTCGGAGCGACTTGGCGTCGGCAGATTCGGAAGCACTGCTAAGCGGTTCCTGGCCTCGGAATGCCTCGCGAAGCGAACAAAGACCCATGATCACGCGAATTGCGGTGGCGGTCTCCTGTCATCCCTCCACCCTTTCGCCGCAGCCCACACACTTTGCTTGATTCGCAACGGCTTTGTAAGGTCGGCCGTATACGATTCCTGCCCGAAGGATAGAAAGAACCGCGGCGACTCCGCCTTCCTGCTCAAAGGAAGAGAGCTGGGTACACTCGGCTGCAGGCGCCCGGCCCCCGAAGAGGAACCCTCGGTAACACCGAGAAGCTGGCTGGAAAAATCCGGTCGATCCGCGTAAAGTCCGCCCATAGGAAACGTACCCGGAGTCGCTTTCCCTCAGAAGGCAGCCTGAATCAACCAAGGAGGTCGTCGATCACATGAGTCAAATGAGACGCCTATTCGCTGGTTGCCTCCTCGTCCTTCTATTTTTCTTTCTCTGCGCCGGCGGAACGTGGGCAGACGAGGATGATGAAGAACCCGACTATGCCCGAACAGGCGCCTATTTCCGCGGGGCCGCACAACTCGCCGTATGGACCGCCCAAGAGGGAACCTTTCCCGCTGCGCCGGTCTCCTGGCAGCCTGACTTCGCCTTTGATCTTGCAATCGGCTGGCGAAACAGCGAGCGCATCGCCTTGGAAGCAGAATTCGAGTGGATCATCAATCACGAACAGCCCACCGACGGCAGTTGGCTTCTCGGCGTTAACGGAAAATTCTTCCTTCTCGAAGACCGAATCCAGCCTTATGTGATTCTTGGAGCCGGGGCGATGTGGGTCAAAGTCCCCGGCGCCAACGTATCAAAAGGGGACTGGGCTTTCCGCAACGGAATCGGCGTCGACGTCTACTTAAATAATCATTGGGCACTGACGGGCGAGACGTCATTTGTCTGGGGTGTTGGTTCCGTCTGGGACAACTACTTCCTGAATTTTAGCCTCGGTGCCATGTACCGGTTCTAAAACCGCAAGCCTTAGCCTACCGCAGCTCGGTTACCCAAATTCGACCACAGGTTTTCAGCGCATCCACAACGATCGCCATGCGCAAAGACGAGTTGGTAAAGGCATACCGAATCGGCTCCTCCTCGATCTTGAAACCCGCGCGATAAACATAGGCGAGCGCCTCAATGTGGAAATCAAAAGTTCGACTCTGCATTTGCGCTCCGACGAGCAATTCCATAGCTCGCCTTGAGTACATTCGGTACCCCGAAGTCGCATCCTTTAGGCCCGCTCCGGCTCCCGGCCAAAAACGACCCGGAAGGGCCAAATTCATCAGTCGATTAGCACCCCAGCTAAGGCCTTGGCGATACCAGGGCACATTCTCCCGCGCTGCGCGATAACCCAAAACTAAATCAGCCCGACCATGTTGCATGAAGGCCGGGATCACATCAGGGTCATGGCTCAAGCCGGCATCCATGGTGACACATCGGTCATACCCTGCAGAGAGCGCCCAACGAAACCCTGAGAGGATCCCACCGGCGATATGAGTATTCGATTCGTGCCGAACACAATGGGTACAGCCGTTGCGCTCCGCCAAATCGCCTGTGCCATCCGTACTCGCGTCATCCACAACGCAAACATCCGCAAAGCGACCGGCCCGACGAACCAACTCTCCGATCGTCTCCGCCTCATTGTAAGCTGGGATGACCACAGCCGTCTTTAAATCGACCTGCTCTAGAGACTCAGCCAATGACCACTCCCGAACCAGACGGCTTACTCTCCTCTGACAAGCCTGAGTTTTCCTTCTCGGCCTCACGAATATCATCGGGAGTATTGATATTCACGTAACCGTCTCCGATGTCGAAAGCACGGACGACATGGCCATCATCGATCGCGCACTGAATGAGATCCGGAAGTTCTTTCTCGCCCCGACTCTGATTGATCGGAGTCAGCTCTACGTAATCAAAAATCGCCGATCGGAACACACAATTCCCGGTCCCTCGGACACGATTCAGCGGTCGGCGAGGTTTTTCAATCAATCGATAGATTCGTCGATCTCGCTCATCTTCGATCAATGCGTAGGTCTTTTTGATCTGCTCGGGATCTTCTTCATTCACGACTCCGCAAACCACGAAAAGGTTCTCCGATTCGAAGAGCTCCAGCATCGGGACATGCCGGGGTTGCCAAAGAATTTCATCCGCCAGAAAAAGCATAAAGTCGTCGCCACCGATCGGGTCAGCGGCCGTTTCAATTGCATGAACCAGCCCTCGGGGTTCGTCTTGAATCACGTATCGAATCCGGACTCCGCGAAAGTCAATTCCGAAGGCGTTGATAATTGCCTCTGCGCGGTGTCCGACAACCATCACGACTTCCTCTGCCCCGGCCCCCACTGCATTTTCCAAGCTGTATTGAACCAACGGCTTTCCAAACAGGCGAAGCATGCACTTATTGCCTTCGTCGGGATGCTCCCCAAGACGGCTCCCCCGACCGGCGGCCAAGATCAGCGCCTTCACAACCGGGTTCTCCCCGCCCCTGAATCGATTCGCCTCGACATGGTCAGCTCAGTTCTCATTCTCATCACCCGTAAAGAGGTGCCGATTCGACTGCACCCATTCCAGGAGACGCGGCACACCCTCTTCCGGCCGCACTTGAGGTTCCCAGCCCAGCTCTCGACGGGCTCGATCGATGTTGCAAACGAAATACTTGAGATCACCAAACCGGGCATCCTCAAAACGAACCTCACTCTTTCGGCCACTCGTCCGATCGATCAGATCGATACATTCGAGCAGGGAAATCATATGACTCTGCCCACCCCCGATGTTGTAGATGCCCGAAGACCCTCTGTGATAAAAAGCCTCGAATGCCGTTGCGACGTCCGAGGCAAAGATGATGTCGCGCACCTGCTTGCCGGTGCCGAACAAAGTGATGGGCCAACCGATTTCATGCCGGATGCAAAAATTCGCCACCCAGCCGTGATCTTCTCCTCCCAGCTGCCTCGGACCATAAATGCCGGTCAGACGAAAACTGGCCGCACGCAAACCGTAGGTCGAGGCGTAAACCTGAACGTAGTGCTCAGCTGAAGCCTTAGAACCATGAAGAGGTGTCAGGTACCCCTCCATCGTTTTTGCGTCTTCGGCGATCTCGGGCGGATCGAGAACATATCGAGAGTCTGCCTCAACGAGCTTTTCATTCACCCAATTGCCGTACACGTGGACAGTGGCACAGCTCCCGACCGGCACACCATGACGACGCGCGGCCTCAAGCACATGAACTGTCCCCAGAACGTTCGTCGAAACATCGAGCAGTGGGTCCTCGATACTGATGGTCACCGCGGGCTGAGCCGCAGTATGAACGATGTAGTCACAGCCGCTGGCATGGTCGCTGAGCGCCTCCAGATCGACGATATCGGCCTGCACGAGTTCAACCCCTAGGCGCTCCAGGGCATTCCAATTGAAGTCACGAGCCGCCTCGGTTCGGTAACCAGTTCGGACCAGCTCAGACTTCGTCATGTTGTCATAGGAAACAACGTCCCAGCCCTGCTGGCGGAAATGCTCACAAACCTGTGAGCCTAAAAACCCGCAGCCCCCTGTGACGAGTACCTTCAAGACTCACCTCCTGCAGCGAAGCAGATCGCCGCTGCTGCCTCAGACTACCATGTCCTTGATGTGTCCGAGCAGTCTAATTATTGGGTGCTCGGATCAGCCAATGGAGCTGTTCGATCTCCGTCCTTTGGCCACTCAAGCTGCACCTCGCCGGTCACGTGCGGCCCGACTCGATTCCGTCCGCTCACGCTCAATTCGACTTGCCGGCCTCGAATGGCCTCCACGCAGCCCTTCATCGTCATCGTATCGCCAGGGTAGTTGGGCACGCCGAGACGAATCGCCAAACGTTTCAACATCACGTCAGGCCCCCCCCAGTCGGTGACGTAGCGTGCACAGATCCCAGATGTCGTGAGAATGTTCATGAAGATATCAGGAGACCCCCGATGCTGAGCCAATTCTCGATCGTGGTGAACGTCTTGATAATCCCGAGAAGCCATGGCGGTGGCCACAATCGAGGTCGTCGTGATTGGAATCGGGCACGCCTCGAGGCGCTCGCCCACTTTGAGGGTTTCCAGTCTAGGCGTCTCCTTCCGGCGCTCGGGTCGAACGGGCCGGAACATCGGCAACGGTTGGTCCGAATTATCTGATCGAACGACGAGTTCGAGGCCCATCCCCACCTTGACCTCGTCGGGATCAACGTCGACGATATTCGTCAACAGACGTGTTCCCTCCTCAAGCTCCACAAGCCCCACGATATAACCCGGGTCGAAAGCAGCAAAATGTGGGTACTCGGGCGCCACGAAGCTGTATAGCTGGGCTCGCCCGGTGGCCGCCTGCCAACCCATTGCGTATCCGCCGCACACGGGACAACGCACAACCGGGGGATGAAATAGCTCTGCGCAGCCTTCGCACCGCTGAATCCGGAGCTCGCCGTTTTCAAGGCCTTCCCAAAAAAACCGAGTGTCTCGGCTGATTGCAGGAGCAGGTCGCGAGGGGCGTTCGCCGGCTTGCGCACTGGAGGCATCAGCCAAGGAGGAAGTTCGGCCCGTCCCAGGACGAAACTTGAGAATGCGAAACAGCATACGGCCCACCGGATCGCCATGCTGGTCGCGAAAATCCGTTTCGGTGGTCACGAAGTGACCCACCCCTAAACCCGTCGCTTTTTCTTCGCTTACTTCCGTGAGATGCGAAGTCCCAGAAATTAGATCGCCGAGCCTGAGGTATCGATCGTATTCATGCTCTGAGTTCGTCGCGACGACCGAGGTAAAGCCGGCTCGATCGAGCGCCTCATACACTTCACTCGCTGGATCGGACGTCACCCCAGCCGAAGGGGCCGGTGGCCGCAAACCCTGCATCGTCCACGCATTGAGCATCGCTGGAGGCGCAACGATTTCTCCATGCTGGGATCGGGCGGCCCATTCGGGGTCGGTATAGACCGGATGGTCATCCTCCATGGCATCGCACCAGTGGCGAATCATCGCCTGGTTCACCGCATCCCGACTCGACAGCGGAGGCCCCTGCTCTCCGATCTTTTCTCGTAGCGTTTTCAGAAAATCCACCCGTGACTCCCTACCCAAGCCTATGCGGTCTCGCAGGCCACCTGCTTTCATTCACTGATCAACCGTCCGTGGAAGAACCGGGCCTTTCGGCCGAAGCCCGCTTGGGCTGCGCCGGAGCAACTCCTTGATTGACCCAACCAAGATAGCGAGCCGCGCGTTCGCGATCTCCCCGCGCCAAGGCGGGATACCAAGCCTCGCGCAGCGCCGATTGTTCCCTAGTCTCCAGCGGCTGCCGCACGCCGCTGACACGCATTCGCGAATCAATGTCATAGAGCGCGATCCCGGCCATCACCGAAACGTTGACGTACGACGTGAAGCCCGCAGTCGGCATGTAGAAAAAACCATCAGCCGCATCTCGCATTGCCGAGGAAACGCCCCTCTGCTCACTTCCCAAGACCAATGCCATTCGGTTCGAGATGGGGACCTCCGATAGCGCTACCGCGTCGGGCGCATAATCCGCCACCCAAATGCTGTAATCCGCCTCACGAAGCGAGGAGATGGCCTCTTCCGCACGCTGGTACCAAAAAAGGTCCAGCCAACGCTCCGCCAACATGGTCACGGTCCTCTCCAAAGCGACGCGTCCCTCGCGCTGGACGATATGCACTTCCTGCAAGCCAAGAGCCTCGGCGGTCCGCACCACGGCGGAAGCGTTCCGAGCCCCAACCAAATCATCGAGGACCACAACAAGAGAACGAGTTCGTTCCTGAAGAGCTCGCTCGGCCGCACGAATCCGCGCCGGAGGTTCCTGATCGGCTGGCGGTGGAATTTCGGCCACCGCTGGGCGCCCCCCCGCTCGCGCTGTTGAGGAAAGCGAGGCCGTCTGACCCGGCTCAGACCAATGCTCCTGATCCAAATCCGGAGGCGGTGGCACAGAATCTGGGCTCAGCTTTAAGGCGGCTCTCAGAAGATCGCCCAGCACCGGCACATCCAACCCACGACGCACCATCTCGGCTTCGATCGATCCTGATTGACGGGACTTCCAAGTTTCTTTTTCCCAGGCCTCTGCGCAAATTCGCTCGACTTCGGCCAGATGCTCTCCAGCCATCCTCAGCGCTTCCTCAAGCTCGTCGGCGTAGCCCCGCCAACGCCCCCAACCGCGCCTCACAGCCAATCAACGGGCTGATCAACCCGCTCCCCGATGACTTCGAGACACTCGTCCACCGTGCCCCAAGCCAACGAACGTTCCTTGCCTCGCAGCGTAAAGAAGTAGAGATCATTTTCTTCGATCACGCCGTTTCCACCGTGAATTTGATGGGCCAGCATCAGGACTTCGGGAGCTGCCCGGGAGGCGGAAGCCTTGGCGGCGGCCGGGCGAAGCGGATCCCGATCACCCGCCTGCAGGGCCGAAATGGCCTCAAAGCACAAACCCCGACTGCTCGCGATGCGGATCGCCATATTGGCACAATGATGACGCACCGCCTGGAAGCGACCGATCGGTTGGCCGAACTGCTCTCGAAGCC
>JAQWNI010000219.1 GCA_029268645.1 Myxococcota bacterium | reverse complement strand
CGTCCGGTCGGAAGTTGACCATTCGCAAGATCCGATTCGGATTCACATTCACGGTCCAGGTGACCCGCTCAGGAGTCTTTGAAATGTCTGTTGCCAGCACCCCTCTCCCCGAAGAATTTCTCGAATGGCAGGTGCAGCTTCGCCGCCACACGATGCATGAGCGCAATGGCGCGCCGCATATTGGGGTCGTGCCACTGCTCTTTGTTCACCGCCCGGGCGTTGCCGTTGGCGGCAGTGCGCACAGCATTGTCTGTGGTTTGCTTCCTGCGGCCTCGCAGCTTGAGAAAAAAACGCAAGAATTCCGAGGGCTCTACGAAGACAGCATCGAAAAGGGCGCTCGACACGTTTACGACCGCGGTATCGATTACCTGCTTTCATATTACGATTCGAGGGAAGATTTTGAACCCGATACGCTGACGACTTTGCTTCCTGAAGAATCAGAGCTCGTGAAAGCTCTGCGTGCACGGTCGAGCTGTGCCCTGGTCTTTAATGTATTTGAGTCCGATACGGGCAATAAGCTCTTCAATCCTCGCTGCCAGCAGATCGAAGCGGTGGCGGAGGTGCATGCCTCGGGACCCGTGTTTGACAATGTGTGGTGGCACAACACGCTATTTCACGGGATGGCGGACAATCATGTTGTCGTTCAGTTTCGTCATCAAAAGAGCTGGGATACCCGCTTTGGGGCCTTTGATCGCACGGGTTGATCTCCGTGCCGGAAGGCCCCCACCGTGCCGCATTGACCTGGGTTGTGTGGACGGCGGCGCGGGTGTTTGGTCTGACGGGAGACTGAGTGAGCGCGATCGCTCAGCATGAAGCGTGCTGAGCGAGAACCCTGCTGATGCCCTGAGTTAGCTGGCTTAAGTCGTTGGGGCCGATGATGAAAGGCGGCATGGTATAGACCAGCTTGCCGAAGGGTCGGATCCAAATGCCTTGCTCGACGAAGGCCGGCTGGATGACCGCCATATCGACCGGGTCGCGGAGTTCGACGACCCCAATCGCGCCGAGCACCCGCACGTCCTCGACGCCGGCGAGGTCTCGGCAGGGTTCTAAATCAACCTGGAGTTGCTTTTCGATGGCCTGCACTCTCTGTTGCCAGGGTTCCTGGCCGAGAAGGTCAAGGCTTGCCAGGGCGGCCGCGCAGGCGAGCGGGTTGCCCATGAATGTCGGTCCGTGCATGAGTGCCCCGGGATCGCTTTGACCGATGGTCTCCGCCACGCGTTCGGTCACAAGGGTGGCAGCTAGGCTGAGCGTGCCGCCGGTGAGGGACTTGCCCACGCTCATGATGTCTGGAGAGACCTTGGCGTGGGTGGCTGCGAAGAGTTCGCCGGTGCGACCGAATCCCGTGGCAATTTCGTCGAAAATCAGGAGGACCTTGTGTTGGTCGCAAAGTGCCCTGAGACGTGTGAGGTAGGCGGGCGAGTAAAACCACATGCCTCCGGCTCCTTGCACGACCGGTTCAAGTACAACGGCGGCGATTTCGCCCGAGTGGCTCGCCAGCTGTTTTTCCATGTCGGCGAGATGTCGGTCTTCGCAGACTTCGTTGAAACGGCAGCTGGGCCGCTCGGCAAAGAGGTGGTCAGGCAGGATCCCACGGAAAAAATCGTGCATGCCGTTCACGGGATCGCAGATCGCCATGGTGGCGAAGGTGTCTCCGTGGTAACCGCCACGGACGGTCAGGAGTTTTTGTCGATTTGGGTGACCCTGGGCCAGCCAGTATTGAAACGCGACCTTGATCGCAACTTCCATCGCGACAGAGCCAGAGTCCGAGAGGAAGACCCGTTCAAGGCCGACCGGTGTGAGGCGGACAAGCTCCTCGCAGAGTTGTACGGCAGGCTCATGGGTGAGCCCCCCAAACATGACGTGGGGAAGGGTTTCGAGCTGGTGTCGAAGCGCCTCTTCGATCCGGGGGTGCCGGTACCCGTGGATCGCCGCCCACCAAGACGACATGCCATCGATGAGTTCTCGCCCGTCGGTGAGGGTGAGTCGAACGCCCTGCGCCGATTGGACGCCAAATATCGGAGAAGCGACGGGTGGCGCGTAGGGGTGCCAGACCGAGCGAGCATCCCGCTCAATTAAGGAATTTTCGGAAGTCGTGCGGGCCACAGAGACAGACTAGCTCGAAAACGGCGGCGGGGAGACGTGGAGTCGGAGGCAAGGTGAGGCGGAACTACGGCTGAAGGATGATCCGGGAAGGGTTAGTCTCCGCATTAAATCGAATCAAGCAGGCGTCACGCGACTTCTGTCTTAATCAAGGAATAGTCTAGATATGATCAAACTGTACGGTCTGAGGATGAGCAACTACTACAGCCTGACCAAGGCGCTCTTGATCGAGAAGGAACTCGATTTCGAGGAGGTGAAAGCACCTCCTTCACAAAAAGAGGACTACCTCGAGCGCTCACCGATGGGCAAGATGCCCTCGATCGAGGTGGACGGCCGATTCCTCTCTGAATCTCTTGCGATCTTTGCCTATCTCGAGCGGCTGCAACCAGCGCCCGCAATGTTGCCGGCGGATCCCTTCGAAGCGGGGAAGGCGTTGGAGCTGGCCTGCCACATCAAGCTTGATGTTGAGTTGGTGGCTCGACGCTGTTTGCCCGAGGTGCTGATGGGGCAACCGGTCAGCGATGAGACGAAGGATCAGGTTCGGGGTGACCTGGGTAAGGGCGTGAAAGCCGTTTCTCGCCTTTTCGTGGGGGCCCCCTATGCCGCGGGCTCTGACTTCACGATCGCGGATCTCTACGTCTACTACTGCTTCGGCCTGGCGAGCATGTTGGCTGAAAAAGTCGTTGGGCTTGACTTGTTGGCCGAGCAACCCGGTGTGGCGGAGCTGATGCAACGACTCGCCGAGCGACCGAGCATTGCTCGGGTTCAAGCCGAGGCCGGCGGCTGAAAAAAACGCGGGCCCCGACTTAGGGGCCCGCGTTTTTTTGGCACAAGTCTGCGCCTCTGTTTCTGCTCGAACTTTCGAGGCGCCTGACCCCCAGCTTAAAAGAGAAGCTTAGGAACAGTGGCCGGCTCGGGCCATTGGGCCATTGATTCCTTAATTTTTTCTCCAATCTCAGAGGGTGTGAAGGGCTCGGCCTCCGGCGCGGCGTTGGCAATTTCTAAGGCCGCCGGGTAGAGGAGTGAAACCCGGTTGCCGCTGATCACGAATTGGCGTCCCGTGATGTCCGCAGCTTCGTCCGAGCAAAGCCAGGCGATGGCCGGGGAAACGCGCTCAGGGGCAAAACGATTTTCCGAGCCTTCTGGAAACAAAGAAGCCGTCATCCGTGAGTAGGCATTCGGTGCGAGCACGTTGACCGTAATTTGCGCCTTCAGGGCTTCGATGGCCAGGCAGCGCATGAAGCCCGCGATGCCGGCCTTGGCGGCGCCATAGTTGGTCTGTCCAAAGTTTCCGATCAGCCCCGATGTCGAACTCGTCATGATGATGCGACCGCCTTCACCCTGCTCGATCATCCGGTTGTAGGCGGCGCGAGTCGGGAAGTAAGTGCCCTTTAGATGGACGGCAATGACCGGATCCCAGAGGTCTTCGGTCATCTTTTTGAAGGATTTGTCTCGGAGAATCCCCGCATTGTTGACGAGGATGTCCAGGCGGCCGAATTCGGAGAAGGCGGCGTCAATGAGTGCCTCGGATTCTTCGGCGTCGGTGACCGATCCGAAGTTGGCGAGCCCAGTTCCGCCGCCGGCTCGGATTTCCTCGACGACTTTTTCGGCCACGCGAGATCCCTCTCCGGAACCATCGACCGCGCCGCCTAGGTCGTTGACAACAACGGCTGCCCCTTCACGGGCCAGGCACAGGGCGTGACAGCGGCCGAGGCCTCCTCCCGCGCCCGTTACGATCGCCACTTTGCCATCCAAGAGTCCCATGTTCGTCATCTCCTTCTGAATGATTGAATGCGCTGCCAGGGAGGTTGTCCACAGAAGCGTCTTTCGGTGCGCCGTAGGGTGGAGCAAAACGGAAACCGAAGCGACCCTCGATTTCTATTTAGATCATTCTTAACCAGGCCATTTCCTTGAGACCCCACTTCGCAGTTGCGCCCTCGAAGGAAAATTATTGAGCGAAGAGGGGGGTCGCTCGCTCGAGCTCGATTGGGTCTGCGGTGCAAGGGGAGAGGACCACCTCGTCGCATCCAGCTTCGTGAAGTCCCTCGATCGAGGCTTGAACCCGGTCGGCCGTGAATCGAGTCATCGTCTTTGCGATCGACCGGGCCGCTGAGTCTCCAAAAACCGCCAGGTATTGATGCACGTATGATTTGAGGGCGTTCTCGGCGTCATCGCAGAGTGAAAACCAGAAGCCGCCAAGTTTTCGTGGCGGCGTGTCTCGTCCGGCGTCCGCCCAGGCGGCATCCGCCATGTCGAGCATCCTCTTGATTTCGGCCGGGTCCCCGCCCATTGAAAAAGTGTAAACCCCATCGGCCCATTCCGCGGCGCGTCGCATGGCCTTCGGGCCCATGGCCCCGGCCAGGATGGGCGGGCCTGCTGATTGAACCGGACGGGGGCCGACTTCGTCCCCGCCTTCAATCGGTGGGCGACCGGACCAGACCTCGCGCATCGTTCGTACTTGTTCATCCATTCGTGCGTGTCTTCTAGCGAAGCTCGAGCCCACAGCCGCGTAATCGACTTCGCGGCCTCCGACCCCAACGCAGACGGCCACTCTTCCCCCCGAAAGGACGTCGAGTGTGGCGATTTCTTTTGCGGCCCAGACTGCTGAGTGCATGGGCAGGACGTAGAGACTGGGCATGATGCGGACCCGCTCTGTGACGGCCGCGGCGGCGGCCAGCATGGTTCGCATTTCAAGTGTGTAGCCTGTGATCCTTTCGCCACAGGAAAGGCTTGACCACGGGCCCTGATCCACGCTCCGGCAGTAGCTGAGAATCCCCTCCCGGCCAAAATCACGTTCCATGTAGGGCAGACAGATTCCGACTTCCACAGAAGACTCCTCCCCTCGGCTCGATCGGGCCGAGAACTGGCCACGTTACCCCGGTGCCCCCAAGGGCTCAAGCACTCGGATCGGAAAGCCGATTTTCCTCGCAGGGACTGTCGAGGAGAAGGATTCATGGATTTCCGAGTTGTCGGGATGATGTTCGGCCTACTTTGTGTGACGTGCGGCCTCGGATGTGCGGACCGGGCCTGGCAAGCCGCTCTCCGTGCGGATGAGCCGGCAACTTATTCCCGATACCTCCGCGAGCACGCCGATTCGGATCACGTCGTTGAAGCGCGGGAGCGCCTCGACTATCACCTCTTGAAGCGAGACCTTTCCCGGGAAGGCTTTGATGCTTTCGTTCAAAACTATCCGGGCAGTTCGCTCGTCGAGACCCTCCATGGGGATCTTGAACCCCATGCATTTGCCCGAGCGCAGTCGAACGGAACTGGCGAAGCCTACCGAGCCTTCGCGAGCGAATATCCCGATCGGGCCCGGGCCCGTCGGGCAGAGGGAAACGCCGCATATATCGATGCCCGGGGTTTTTCCGGGAACCCGGGGGCGCTCGCCAGCTTCGCGGAGCAGTTCCCAGAAAGTGACTTCGCCCGAGAGGCGGTTCGTACAAACCGGGTGACGGGCTTGATTTCGCGAAGCCGTTTTTATCAGGTGGGCCTGAGGATCGCTCTGGCTCCGGGGACGCCGGAACCCGAGCGAGTTCGGGCCGAATTCCGAGAACGGGCGGCATCTGCGTATCGGCGAGCGGGGGTCGAACTCGTCGAATTGCCGGATCCTGAAGATGGGACGGATCTTCAGGAGTGGCCCAGGGCGCGCTTGACCATTCAGCATTCCGAGGCCCCGGTGACCACGCGGCTTGAGGAACAAGAGCTCTCTCGACCGGGTCATCGGGCGAGCACGGAAGTGAGTCTATCGGCTTCACCGGATGCCCCGCCTGTTTTCCAGCGCACTTTTGAGTTGAGGGTGGACTCGACGGAGTACATCGAGGGCACCTCAGTGCTCTTTTCCACCGCATCGCCCCGCTACTGGGAAGCCTTCTTTACACCGGTGGCGACTGCTCAGACCCAGGCTTTGATTCGCCCCGAGGTCGCGCTGCACGAGGGGATCGTCGATGTCGATGCTTCCCAAGACCGAAGTGTTGTTTTGTTTGAAGGGGGTCGGTTGAAAATGGTTCACCTTGCGGACCCGGCCCAGCCTCAGATTATCGCGGAGTTCGCTCGCCCAGCGGATTTCAAACAGTGGTCGGGAGTCCGAATGATGGGCCATCACGTCGTGATTTTTGGAGAGGAGGGGCTTGAGCGGGTGCACTTTGGAGCCGGACAGCCCAAGGTTGATTTCGCACTCACCCGTCGCGAAATCGGAACTGTTTTCGATCTTGAACCGTTGGGCGGAGAGCTTTTGATCGCAGGGTCTCGAGGGCTGCTCATGGCGGATCCTCAGACCGGCGAAGTCCAGCGTCTCATGCGGCGCGTCATCAAAGGCTGTGCGGTGTCGGGTGAGGTTCTGGTCTTGATTGATGCGGAGTCGGTCTATATTTCCAGCCGCGAATTGCTGGCTGAAAATCGGGTATACGCCCAGCTTTCGTTGGGCAAGTCTTTCGACGCGGTGCGAGTGCTCAGCGCGGGCTCTAGGGTTGTTGTGCTGGGCGGGGCAGGCGTGGTCACTGTGGATTTGCAAGACCCCGCCTCACCTCGGGTCGTCGCCAAGCTATTGCGGAGTGAGACCGGCCACGTCTGGGATGCAGTGCTGAGCCATGATCGGGTTTTCCTTCTGGGAGAGCGAGGCCTTCTCTTGATGGGTCCAGGAGGGCATGATGTTGTCCAGTCTGTCGACGTCGAGGATAAAACTCGAGTGACTGCCCTGGGACGACATGTCGTTGCGGTTGGCAATGATCGCCTCCAGGTAGTGGATGCGGCACCGCTGTGGGAGGTGCCTGCTCGCGCGGACCGACGCTGAGCCTGCCAAAGGCATTAGGCCAATGCTCCACTCGGCGCTACCGTGCTCGGGATGAGTTTGGATCACCGCACTGGTGAAGCATCGGTCGCCCGGTTTGAGCGGTCACCGCTGGCCGGTTGGCCTCACGTGCATTCGATTCGGCTCCCGACGCCTTGGCGGAGCAATTCTGTCCAGGCTTACCTGATCGAATCGGATCCGTTGACCCTGGTCGATTGCGGTCTGGATGATAGGGCTTCTCGTATCGCGTTGGACACGGCACTGGAAGGCTTGGGCTATGGCGTCGAAGATCTTCGACGCCTGGTCATTACCCACTATCACCGAGACCATATGGGCCAGGCTGCTTCCCTGAAAAGTCGGGCATCTTCTTTGGAGATTCTGGCTCATGTCGAGGCTGCCCCCATGCTCGAGGCTTTCTCTCTGGGCGAAAATCCCAATGTGGCCGGTGTGACAGATTTGTTTTTAGAGTTCGGCGTCCCGGCAGAGATCGTCGAGGGGATTCGAAACTGGCGAAGGGCCGTTCTGGATTCCGAACCGCCGAGGTGCAGTCCGACGGTCGTTGACCGCCGGCTCCGGGAGGGGGACTCGGTCGTCTTCAAGGATTTTGCACTCGATGTCATTCACACGCCGGGCCATACCGCTGGTCACCTGATGTTGCATCAGTCAGACAGCGGGGTGTTGTGGTCCGGGGGCCAATTGGTGTCCGGAGCGATCGCGAATACCGAAAACTATTACACCGACGACCGACCCGATCCGGCAGACCCGCTTGGCCGTCGTCCACGGTTTAGAGGACTGGTTGAGTACCGTCGCTCCCTCGCGGGTCTGCGTCGGCGGTCGATCCGGGCGATTTTGCCAGGGTACGGTCCACCGATTCTGCAGCCCGAGCGGGCTTTAAGGGAAGCGGCTCTTTTTTATGACGTACGCATTCAGAGAATCGAGCGAAGCCTGCGATCGGTATCGGCGCTGGGTGAGGCCGTCAGCGCTTTTGAGATCTGGCGGGCGCTGTTTCCCGGCGAGGACCCGGTTAAAGAGATGTGGCCGCATCTGTTGACCGTTATCGGGGCCCTCGACGTGCTCGAAGAGCAAGGTGCATGTATCACCGAGCGCCGCGCCGATGGCGCCCTTGTGCATCGGCATGCAGTCCGGGGCAGGGGTTAGGGACCGCCCGTCCATTCCACTCGCCAAATTACGCCCGCGTAGTCGTCCGAAACGTAAAAGGCTCCGTCTGGGCCCTCGATGGCATCGGCGGGCCGGCCCGTCACGTCCTCTTCAACTTCGAAACCCACCAGGAAGTCTCGCTCTTCGATAGAGCCATCGTCTCGCCAATGCAAAGACACCACCCGGTAGCCCGCTTTCTCGGTTCGGTTCCATGAGCCGTGCTGAGCGACGAGAGCAGCGTTTCGATACTCGGCGGGCGCCTTTTTGCCTTCAATGAAGTGGAAGCCCAGGGGCGCCGTGTGGGCCCCGAAAGCGTGGGCCGGGGGGCGGGCAGTCGCAATCAGGGCCTCCTGGCCCTCTCCGAGATCGGGGTCCGGTGTGTTGTACCCGTTGACCACCGGGAATCCATAGAATCCGCCGCGATCGATCTGATTCAATTCGCAGGGAGGGAAATTGTCTCCGAGAAGGTCGCGACCATTATCGACTCCATAGAGTTGGCCGGTTCCCGGCTGCCAGTCGAAGCCGACAGTATTGCGAAGGCCGGTCGCGAAGGTTTCCTCGGCGAAGTCTCCGGCTGGGTTGAAGCGCAGCAGGGCGGCTCTGCGTTCGGTGTCCTCCTCCCAGCACACGTTGCAGGATGACCCAACATTCATGTAGAGCCATCCATCGGGCCCCTTTCTCAGGGTTCGGGTCCAGTGATTGCCTCCGGCCGGGATCCCGGTCACGATTCGTTCAAGGTCCCCCTGAACGTGGGCCCCACTTGGGTCTTTGGACGGCCCGGTCTCGCCGGGATCAAAAGCGATGCGGCTGAGGGCCCCGGTTTCGCCGATGTAGAGCCAGCCCGAGTCCAATTCGACGCCGTGAGGGTTCTGTAGATCGGAGACCAGCGTGCGGACTCCGTCGCTCCGTCCATCTCGGTCGGCGTCGCGTTCTGCCAAAAGGACTGCGTTCTGCCTCGGCGCGCTGATGAGCAGGTCGCCCGCCGGGGTGAAGCGCAGCACGCGGGCGCCCTGGGCTCCCTCGGCCCAGAGGGAGACTCGGAATCCGGGAGGGGCCTTCATGCGCTGGTCGATGGTGGCCTCATCGGGGGCTTCAATGCCGCGCCCCAGAAAAAGCTGACCCAGGGGGGCGTTGATGGTGAAGCGTTCGGGCAGGAGCAGTGAGCAGGCACCCACTGCGGCGATGACCAGAAGCAGAAGGAATGAAAGGGTTCTTTTCATGGTGCCGGGCTCTCCTTGAGAAGAGGAGCGTACTCGACGGATGGGGCCTGGGCTGTGTCGTCATGCGCTTTGCTCGTAGTTGGTAAAAAACGCCAAGTGCCCCGGAGGGGCACTTGACGTAACCGCCTGGGTATTCGATACATTCGCCTCCTCGCAGAAGGATCATCGATATGAAGAACATTAAGAAGGGCGACCTCGTTCAGGTTATGACCGGCACGGACCGGGGCAAGCAAGGGCGCGTGATCGCAGTGGACCACAGCAAGGGCCGGGTTCGCGTGGAGAGTGTTCGAATGCGCAAGCGGCACCTCAAGCCAGGACGGGCAGGCGCCCAGCAGGGTGGGGTGGTGGAAGATGAGGGTTTCATCGATTCTTCCAATGTTCTGCTGGTTCACCCTGAGGACAATCAACCGAGCCGGGTCAGAATCGAGCATCGGGATGGCGCGCGGACTCGGGTTTTCGTCCGAGGCGGCCAAGACGTTCCCGAACCGGCGGTGGGCTGACATCCGGGAAGGTCCGGATTCCATTCGATACCGTTCCAGAACGCGCTCGCTGTACAGCGAGAGGCGATTGAAGAGAGCAGAGAACGATGGCGAAGAGTAAGCGTGAAAAAATCAATCTCGAATCTTCGGCGGGCACCGGTCACTTCTACACGACCTCGAAGAATCGGACCAATACGCCCAACAAACTCGAGTTCAAGAAGTATGATCCAGTCGCTCGGAAACACGTGATCTACAAGGAAACTAAACTCAAGTAGACCGCGCCGAACGCATTATTCGATCCGGCCCACTCGGTTCAGAGTGGTGTCCGCCGTGAGTGAGGGGATGTTCATGACTTGGGTGATTACGAGCCTCTGCCGAGACAAGAAGGACATGGCCTGTGTCGAGGTCTGTCCCGTGGACTGCATCGTCGTTCGAAAAGATGGTGCGGATGCGGAATGGCCCGATCAGCTCTACATCGACCCAGATGAATGCATCAGTTGCGGTGTCTGTGAGCCGGAATGTCCCTGGGAAGCGATTTTCGAAGACGAGCAGGTGCCGGATATCTTCCAAGAGGACATCGCCCTGAACGCGCGCATTACCGACACCCGGGACGATTTTATCGTGCCAGAAAAGCCCGATACCGACGCCCCGTCTCCCGAAGAGATTCAGGCGAACAAGGAAAAGTGGGGATACAACGGCTAGACGTCGCCGGCTCGGTCAAAGGCCTGAGCCATGACGTCGATGGGGGCGGTCCGACCGCTCCAGAGTTCGAGCTGAGCGGCGGCTTGGTAGACGAGCATCCACTTTCCACCGAGTGGCCGTGCCCCGGCCTCGGCCGCGTCCGCGAGAAGACGGGTGGTTTCCGGCTGATAGACCGCGTCCATCACGACGGTATCGGCCCGAAGATCTTGCGGTTTGACTGGGGAGACGTCGTCCCCCAAGCCTACGCTTGTGGTGTTGACGAGGATGTCATACGGACGACTTCCGAGAACCTCAAGGGAACCGGTGTCGTGGGCCCCGAGTTCTGAGGCAAGGGCGTCTGCCCGGGATTGGGTCCGATTCAGGATGCAAACCTGGGCGCCTGCGTCCACCAATCCACGCACGACGGCCCGCGCGGCTCCCCCCGCGCCGAGGACGACCGCTTGGGTCCCTGAGGGTTCGACCAAGCGCCGGAGCGCCTGGAGCGCCCCGGTGTAGTCCGTGTTGCTGCCCACCAGGTCGTCTCCGACGCGGGTGACTGTATTGACGGCGCCGATCGCTTCAGCGGTTTCGTCCAAATGGTCGAGGTGCTTGAGGACGGCTTCCTTGTGGGGAATTGAAACCGCGATCTGGCGGAGGCCCAGGGCCCGAACGCCGGCGATGGCTGCGGCGAGACTATCGGGTCGCACATCGAAGGCGTGGTAGGTCGCGTCGAGGCCCAGTGCCGCGTAAGCCGCTTTGTGCATGGCGGGGGATCGCGTGTGGCCCGCGGGGTGAAGGACGATGCCGCAAACCTCAGTCTGTGCAGTCGTGACGGACACGGTGGACTCTCCTTCCGGATGGCTACAACTAACCGATCAGGCGCCGTTCGACCACGGCCCCACCCCCCTCGATTTCGAGACGATAATGCTAGATTGGACAGCATGACAGTAAATCACGAGGCCCGAGTGGCCATCCTCATGGGAAGCAAGAACGACTGGGAAAAGATGAAACCCGCAGCAGACGTACTGGCCAAGCTCGGCGTGGGTACTGACGTACGGGTCATCTCGGCGCATCGAACGCCCGCCCGTCATCACGAGTACGTGACCGGGGCCGAGGACCGAGGCATTGAAATCTTTATTTGCGGGGCTGGTATGGCGGCTCACCTCGCGGGCGTGACGGCGGCTCTGACCCCCTTGCCCGTGCTCGGTGTACCTCTGGATGGCTCTGCGGTCGATGGTCTCGATGCCTTGTTGGCCACAGTTCAAATGCCCGGAGGCATTCCCGTTGCGACTTTTGCCATTGGCAAAGCCGGGGCGAAGAATGCGGGGCTCTTTGCTGGAGCCATCCTGGCCGGCCGCGATGAATCGGTCCGAAAGGCTTTGGCCGAGTTCCGAGAAGCCCAGACAGCCGGTGTGCCGGAGACTCCCTTCTAGACCCCGAGCGGGCCTTCCAGGTTGGGCGCCCTTCTTGCCCAGGGTTGTCGCGGTGTCCTCTGTGATGCTTCAGCGGCCTTGGCTGCGTGTCAAGGCCGCTTGAAGGTCTTCCCAGACGGCCCGCCGATTTTCCGCCGTGTACTGCCTGAGCACATAGGCGGGATGAAGGGTGGGCATCATCGGGATGCCGCGGTACTCCTGCCAAGTTCCGCGGAGGCGCGTGATGGCGACCTCGCGGTCAAGGAGGAGGCTCGCTGCGGGTTTGCCCAAGGTCACGATTACATCGGGTTGAACGGCGTCGATTTGTTGGTCGAGAAAGGGCCGACAGGTACTGGCTTCTTGAGGCGAAGGGTTTCGATTGTTGGGGGGGCGACACTTGACGATGTTGCAGATGTAGACGTCAGATCGCGGAATCCCCATTCCTTTCTCAATCATCTGGGTGAGCAAGGCGCCCGCCCGGCCGACGAAGGGAAGGCCTTGTTCGTCTTCCTGTTGGCCGGGCCCCTCGCCGATAAAAAGGATCGAGGCCCGAGGATGGCCGTCCCCAAATACGATATTTTGGCGACCGGCACAGAGTCCGCAGCGTTGGCATTCGCCAAGCTCCTGGCGGATAGCCTCAAGGGTCACCGGCGCCGCGGCGGACCGGTGAGGCTCCGGCCTTTCGACCGGGGCCGTTTTAGGTGCTTTCACTTGTGAGGAAGGGGCCGCGGATTCGAGCCGAGGTGACGGGTTCTCTTGGAGCTTGGTTGCGGTCGGGAGACGAGAGAAGCCGTCCACGCCTTCAGCCGCCCATTCCTGAACCCAAGCCCGCGCGCTCGCGAGGCATTCAAGCCATTCTTGATCGTCCTCATTCACGATCGGCCAAGCCTTCCGCGGTTAGCCACCCTGAGTGGTCGAGGGGGCGGTGTTTCGAAATGCCCAGGCGATCTGTGCGGCTTGGGCCGCTTCGCTACGAGCGGCCGACTGGCCGATGGGTTTTCCGGTCCCGGCCTCGATGGTTCCGTGCCGTTGGCGCTCGATGTGTTCTTGAACTGAGAACTCAAAATCCGGGTCATTGGCGGAATCGTGGCAACCGCCGCAAATCTGAAGGATCACGCAAGAGTCGCATTTGTCGCCCAGGCTTGTGATGGTGCCGATGCCACGGGCTCCCTCGGCCACGTGGTTGCCGCCCGGTCCGTGGCACGACTCACAGCCGACTTGGGCCCGGTCAGCATGGATGGCGGGGTCTCCTCCCTCGGGGAATCCGCCGGCGCGGCCGTAACCGGTTGTATGACATCGAAGGCAGTCTGCCTCATTGGCCTGGCCCTTTGCGCTCAGAGAGTCCAGCGAATGCGCGTGGGGGCTGTCGGCCCAAGTGGCGTACTCCGTGGCATGGCAGCTTTGGCAGGCATCGGAACCGACGTAATCGGCGTTGTCCGGAAGCAGATCTCGATGCGAGAGGCCCTCGGTGAAACGAGCGGCCCGTTCCTCGTTGCTCAGGCTTGCGATGGCGGCATGAGAAACTCCGGGCAGGAAGGTGGCGAAGTCGAAGCCGAGAGAGTGTTTCGAATCGTGGCAGCCGACGCAGACTGATGCGTAGCCGCCATCGGCGAGATGTTCCGGGGACAGATGGGGCCCGCCGCGGCCATGACAGGTTTCGCAGCCGACGCCCTCAAGGTAAGGAGCTGGATTGCTGAAGGAATACCCGCCAGGCTGGTCGTAGCCGACGACATGGCAGGACACGCATTCTCCGTCGCGCTCGTCTCCGTGAGTCACCAGTGTGTCGAAGGCTTGGGCGTGACGCGTGATCTCCCAGGTGGCATTTTGTTCTTCGTGGCAGACCGCGCAGACGTCGTTGCCCGAGTACCCTTCGCGGCTCAGCAGCATCGGCACGGGTTCCCCAGCGATTCGATTCAAGTACATTCGCATCAGAGCGGGATCTCGGTCTTCCCGCCAGCCTCGCATCTGGTAGATCACTTCGCCCTCGGCGTTGACCAACGAGATGTCCGGAACACCGGCAATCGGCCCGTAGAGTTCGGCGACTTCCTGTCCGGGATCAACCAACGGCGTAAAAAAGTCCAGATCGGCCTCGTCGAGGGCGAGTCGAACTGCGCTCGGGCGGTTTTGAAGGCTGATGGCCACCAGGGCCGGGCGCTTGTCCTCGGGAATTTTGGCGAGTTCCTCCTTAAAAAACGCCAGGGCGTGGTGGCAGTGGGGGCAGGTGTGCAGGAAGAACATCACGATTTTGGGGCGCCCTTCGAGCTCGGCAAAGTCGAACGGTTCCCCATTTAAGTACTCGGTCGTAAACGTCGGGGCCTGAGGGTGTGCGATGAGCGCCCCGGCGTGGGCCAGAGTGGGGATTCTCATGGATTCACGGACTTTGTTGGCAATTGTCGCCGAGGCGTCCTCCGCACTCGTATCGAAACCCGGCAGGACGAAGGCCACATACCCTTCCGCATCAGCACCGAGGATCAGAGCGGTCCCTTTCAAGCCGAGCTGGCTACTGATGCGGCCATTTGAGTCGTCAATGATTGGAAAATCGAGTTGGTTCTTCTCGGCAAATTTTCGAACCTGCGAGGGCTTGCTCCCAATCCCTACGCCCAGGACTCGAAAGTTGTGACTCTTTTGTTGGGCGGCGACTTCACGAATGGCTTGGGCGACCTTCGTGTTTCCTTCCTCTTCAGGGTTGAAGAAGAAAATCAGCATGCGCCGACCAATGAGAGAAGAAACCGAAAGTGTTTGACCGTCGAGCGTACGACCGCTGAAGCCAGGGAGGGGCCGTTCGTTAGGCCGCCGGGCCCGGGTCTGAGTGTGGGCCTCGCTTTTGTCGCTTGCCAGAGCGGCGGCAGGCTGCCGATCTGCGTCGATGTCTGGCAACGTGGCGGAGTCTTTTGACTCTGAGGCGGCTGGCGTTGAGGGGACGCCGGAGGCTCCATCGACGCTCGCTGGATTCCGGGGTTCGCAGGCGATCAGCCCGCTGACCAAGAAAAAGCAGAGCCCGATCGCCTGCAGGAGGGCAGTGACGCGCATAGGCAGAGAGAGTAGTTCGGACTGACCGTCGAGCAACAGCCCCGGGGCAAGTCGAGGGCGGCATCCACCGCTTCGGCTCGCCCCGGATTCGAGAACTTGTCAGACTCCCCGATGGGGAGCTGGGTTCCGGAGCTCTTACTGCGCTTTCTCAAGAATGTGAATCGCGCACGCGCTTCCGAGGCCGATCACATGGGTCAAGCCCAGCCTGGCGCCCTCGACCTGGCGTTGGCCTGCTTCCCCCCGCAGGTGGGTTGAGACTTCGTAGATGTTCGCGATCCCGGTGGCGCCCAAGGGATGCCCCTTGGACAGCAGGCCCCCGGATACGTTGACCGGAACTCTTCCGCCCAGTGCGGTTTCGCCTTCATCAATCATGCGGCCGGCCTCTTCCGGCTTGCCCAAGCCCAGGTTGCCGTAATGGAGAATTTCGGCAGTCGCAAAGCAATCGTGCAGTTCGACGAGGTCGATTTCTTCGGGTCCCACACCAGCCATTTCGTAGGCCTGCTTGGCGGCGAGCTGAGTGCAGGTGTTGACGTCTGGCATTGACATGTTCCTTGCCTGGAAGGGGTCGCTGGTCATCACGGAGGCCCGGACCTTCACGGCCCGGTCCATCTTGCCGAGTTCCCGTGCCTTCTCCTCTGAGCAGATGACTGCCGCCGCTGCGCCGTCTACGTTGACCGAGCACATCAGTTTTGTGTTCGGATACGCGATCATCTCGGCCCCCATGACAGTCTCCAAGGGGGTTTCGATCTGATACATCGCTTTCGGGTTCAGGGTCGAGTGATGGTGATTCTTGACCGAAACCTTGGCGAATTGTTCGAAGGACGTGCCGTAGTTCCGGGCATGTTCCATACCCGCTTCGGCAAAGACCGCTGGCATCGTGCCCGAGCCCAGCAGGCCCTCAGTGGGGATGCCCTTGCTGGCTCCGCCGCCCCCGAGAAGGCCTTTACCCATTTGCTCTGTGCCGACGCAGAGCACCATGTCGTAGACGCCCGCCTTGATGGCCATCCAGCCTTCGCGGAACGCCGTGGCGCCGGTCGCACAGGCGTTGGCGCAATTGACCACGGGGACGCCGGTTTGGCCTATTTCGGCCAGAATCCGCTGTCCCACCATTGCCGCTGCTTGGCCGAGGTTTCCACTATAAAGCGCCTGCATGTCTTGGATGGTGAGTCCTGCATCGTCGAGGGCCATGTTGGCCGCTGTCGCACCGAGTTTGGGCACCGTGATGTCGGGGAATCGTCCAAATTTGATCATGTCGATACCGATCACATACACGTCACTCATAACGCACCTCCTGATCCGCACCGAGAAAGATCCCTGCGGATTCGTTGTTCAAGTTAAAGGGGACGGCCGAATCGCATCGTGTCAGGATTTCGGCTGGAAGTAGTAGGTCAGATACTCATTGCCTTCTGCATCTTTTCGGGGGGCTTTCTGGAACACCAACTCAACGGGCATCCCCATTTTGATCTGCTCAGGCTCGGGATCGATGTTGATCAGATTACCTTTGACGGTGCCGCCTCCCTCGAGATCGACGATCGCCGATACGTACGGGACTTCGATGCCGGGGAAAGAGCGGTGAACGATGCTGTATACGTAGAGTTCGCCCTGATCGGCGAGCCGGATAGATTCCAGCTGCTCTCGGGCACCGCAGCTTGAGCACGCGCTGCGCTCGCCCAGAAAGGTGGCGCCGCACTGCGAGCAGCGAGACCCTTCAAGGTATGGGTCGCCTCCTTCCGGAATTTTTAAGAAATCAACGACCGGCAGAAGGGCGCTCGTCGACGGGTTTTTGTCACTCGGGGGCATGATTTCTCCTCAATGGATTCAACCGCAAGCCCGCCTGTACGGGCAGCTGAGGCCAAGCGGGCATCAACTCGACGGGTCGGTGGAGCGGACGTCCAAGGATGCCAAGGGCGAGCGGGAAGTGCCAACCCGTTGGACAGACCGATGCCCCTTCGTCGCTGCCCCTTTACGGTCGTCGACCGAGAGGCTCTTCTGAGCCTGACGCCCGCCCCCTGTGGGTGGCAAACGAAGCTTTAGATCTCGGAGGGGTGCGCGTCCCGTAAGCTGTCGAGCTGATCCCTGAAGAAGGCGTTGTCGGACTCGAAGGTCAGCGCCAGCTGAAGGTTTTGAAACGCCGCCGGCCAATTTTCTTCTGCCATGGCCTCGGTGGCCTTCCGGAAAAGGTCCCGACCCTGGGCCGTTCGCCCTTGGCGGATTTGGACGGTTTCTTTTTGATGGACGGCTCGGGCTTCCGCGATCTGAATGCGCAGTCCATCGCCCCGAGACAGCTTTGCGTCGTACGCTTGACGTCTTCGGGGGTCTCTGAGCACGCAGTACGCCTCGGTCACCCGTTTGGAAATTCGCGTGCATTCTTCTATGAGCGAATCATCGAGATGTCTTCGGGCATCGGGATGGAAGTGACGAGAAGTGGCGTGATAGGCCTGGCGAATTTCAGTGGAGCCCGCGCCGGGCTGCAGGCGCAGAATTTCGTAGTAGTCGAGCTCGTCGACAATTTTGGACAGAGCTCTGATTTCCGGTCTCGTCATTTTGGCCACTCTGCGTCAGAGCTCCTCGGAACTTTCATCGGGGGCTGAGAGGTCGCGAACCGAGGCGTCGAAAAGGGCGATCCCGCTCTCTTCGTTCTCGTCCCGGTCCCACGCTCCTTGTTTCTCCTCGTCGATTTCAAGGTCCTCGTCATCGAGATCGAGATCACCGAGATCGATCGCATCCGATTCGACAAAGGCTTCCGTCGTGTCGACACTCGGCTCCGGAGATTTCTTCTCGGACCTCGTTTCGTGCCGTGGGCTCGACTGCGAAGGCGTGACGTCCGCTGCGGCAACCCGCGCCGTACGATCGCGGCGCAAGATGTTGTCCAGGTCTCCGTCTGAGAGGCCGGAGGAGAGAGTGATCGAGGTCGAGGCTTGCTCGCCGGTGTTCGGATCCGAGGCGGTGACTTCCACGATGCCGTCGGCATTGATTTCGAAAGCGACCTCGATTTCGACTTCGCTTCGTCGACCCTTGGTGAAGCCCGAGAATTCAAATTGTCCGAGCAGCTCGTTCTCTTCGGCGACCCGGGAATCACCCTGGTAAACGCGAATCGAGACGGACTCTTGGTTGTCCTGGGCCGGGGTGAAACGGCGCGATTGTTCGATCGGAACAGGAGTGTTGCTTTCGATGACTGGCTCCGCGAAGCCGCCGACGACGCCGATGCGGAGGTCGAGAGGCGTGACATCCAGAAGGATCGAATCTGCGGCCGCGTCTTGGCCGATGAGGGAGGCGGCGTGGATGGCCGCCCCCATGGCGACGACTTCGTCCGGGTCAACATCGGCCTTGGGTTCCTGTTGGAAGTAGTCCGTCACTGCTTGGCGAATAACTGACAGCCGTGTAGGACCGCCCACAAGGATGACGCCATCGAGATCACGGGTCGTGAGGTCAGATTGTTGCAAGGCCTCATCGCAGACTTTGAATGTCCGTTGAACGAGATCCTGAACGAGGCTGGCGAATTCGACTCGAGTGATGGTTCGGTCGAGGGCGAGGGACTCTCCCGATTTATCTTTCATGACATCTGTGATTTCAACGCGAAACTCATCTTCGACCGAGAGGCCTTTCTTGGTTTCCTCGGCGGCGGCCTTTAACTTTTCAAAGGCATGAGGATCATTTCGAGGGTTAATGCCGTGGCGGGCGACAAACTCATCGGCCAAGAGGTCGAGTACCCGATCGTCTAGGTCGTCACCCCCGAGAAAAGTATCGCCGCAGGTGGCGAGAACCTCGAAGACATCCTTTCCGATTTCGAGGATCGAGATATCGAAAGTACCCCCGCCGAAGTCGTAGACGGCCACTCGTTGATTGATGCCTCGTCCAAATCCGTAGGCAAGGGCGGCTGCAGTGGGCTCGTTGAGGATACGCAGGACTTCGACGCCGGCGATTTTTCCCGCATCCTTGGTGGCCTGTCTTTGGTTGTCGTTAAAGTAAGCGGGCACTGTAATGACCGCCTGGGTGACGGGCTGGCCTAGCTGGGCCTCTGCCACCTGCTTGACTTCGCGAATCACCATCGCGGAAATTTCGGGGAGAGAGAATTGCTCATCCCGAATTCCGATCCGGACGCCGTGGTTGGGTGCTTCGCGGATGTCGTAGGCGTAGATGGCGCGCGCCTTTTTGACTTCCTCGGAAAAGAAAAAACGGCCGATGAGTCTCTTGGCCGAGCTCACCGTATGGACCGGATGGTGGATGATGTTGGCTTTGGCGTGATTCCCCACCTCGATCTGTCCGTCCGGCTTGAAGAAGACCACGCTCGCCGTGGTTCGCTCCCCGTACGCGTTGGGCAAAACGCGCGGACTTCCTTGCTCAAGAACAGAGACACACGAATAACTGGTCCCCAGGTCGATGCCGACGGCTAAGTTCGCCATCTGATCTCCTTCGCTGTGTCGCGGTGCGACTTCGAACGCTTCGGATTCTTCGGGTCTTTCGGGTCCCGAATATCCCCACAGGGGAGGCGGGTTTCCCTCCTCCATTTATCGGCTGCTCGGTCCGACATCTGAAACGACAATCCTGCTCGGTCAGCCGGCTGGGGCTCAGGCGCGTGGATGAGGCCCCCGCCGCGTGCTAAATCACTGACAAAGAAAGAGGATTTCTCATGTCGGGCCACTCAAAATGGTCAACTATCAAGCGGAAGAAGGGCGCCGCAGACGCCAAGCGGGGCAAAATTTTCACCAAGCTGATCCGTGAGCTGGCGACGGCGGCGCGGATCGGCGGTGGTGACCCGGATAGCAATCCTCGCCTGCGCCTGGTTGTCGATAAGGCGAAGTCGGCCAACATGCCCAAGGACAACATCCAGCGGGCGATCCAGAAGGGTGTGGGCGGTGGCGACGGCGCGAATTACGAAGAAATGGTCTACGAGGGATATGGCCCGGGTGGGGCCGCGATCTTGATCGAGGCCTTGACGGACAATAAAAACCGAACCGTCAGCGACGTTCGACACGTGCTGAGCAAGAACGGCGGGAATCTCGGGGCGACCGGTTGCGTGTCCTACCTTTTCGAGAAGAAGGGGCTGTTGCAGTTTGACCGGTCAGAAGTCGATCCAGATGCCTTGATGGAGGCCGCGCTTGAGGCGGGGGCTGCGGATATCATCGAGTCTGAGGAGATCCTCGAAGTGGCAACCGAGGCGGCGGATTTTACGGAAGTCAAGTCGGGGCTGGAGTCGGCGGGTTTCAAACCCCATCACGCCACGGTGAGCTTGGAACCGACGACGACGGTTGCCTTGACGGGCAAGGATGCGGAGCAGATGATCCGCTTGGCGGACTCTCTGGAAGATCTGGATGACGTTCAGAACTTTTACGCCAACTTCGACATTTCTGATGAGGAACTCGCCAACTTCGCCTGAGTTCGACCAGTAAGCTGGACGGCAGGGGCGATGGCCGTGAATCGACCGGGGGGACGATGCGGATCATCGGGATTGACCCGGGTTCAAGGGCCACGGGATACGGGGTGGTCGACTTGGATGGGCGAAAGCTGCTCCACGTCGCCCATGGGATCGTCCGTGTTTCGGCTTCAATTCCTCAGGCCGCTCGCTTGGCGCAAATCCATCGGGCCCTGGCTGAGGTCGTGACGAAATTCGAGCCGCAATGTGCGGTGATTGAACGCGTCTTTGTCGCACGCAATCCGAAATCAGCGATTGTGCTGGGGGAGGCTCGTGGGGCGGCGCTCGCCGCTCTGGCGGGATCGGGCCTAGGCGTAGACGAAATCAGCGCGCGGGAGGTCAAAAAAGCGGTGACGGGCAATGGGGGCGCTACCAAGCAAGATGTGCAGGCGATGGTCAGCCGCCTGTTGGGTCTTGTGCCGGCACCACCGAGTGATGCGGCCGATGCCTTGGCCATTGCGATCTGCCGCAGTCAGGCGGGTCGCCTAGCGGGTCTGGAAATTCGACGAGGTCGGCGGCGCCCCCGCCGATTGGCAGACCTCACCCGAGATCTTCCATGATCGCCCGGATCGAGGGCCTCCTGATCGAAAAAAACCCGACAGCCGTCGTGATCGACGTGGGCGGAGTGGGCTATGAGCTGCTCGTTTCTCTGGCGACCTTCGAGGGCCTGCCTGATCTTGGCAAAACCGTCACGCTTCGTGTCCGCACGGTGGTGAGAGAGGACGCCTTCCTCCTCTACGAATTTGGGGATGTTTTTGAGAGGTCCGCCTTTGACCTGATTGTTCGCGCCAACCGAGTAGGCCCCAAGCTCGCGCAGGCGATGCTCTCCGGTTTGCCTGCAGAGATCTTGCTGCGGGCTCTTCGGGATGGAGACGCCAAAGTACTTCGCGGGGCACCTGGGGTCGGGCCGAAGATGGCCGAGCGCATGGTGGTCGAGCTTCGCGACGGCGCTCGGGATCTGCTGGGTCAAAGCGAGGCTTCCCCGCTCGCCGCGGGGGCGGTGGGACCTGAAGGAAACCTGCTTGAGGATACGCAGGAACAGTTGATCTCGGCGTTGATTCATCTCGGGTATCCCCGTCATCAAGCTCAAAGAGTGGCTGAGGAGGCGGCGGAACAGGCCGGGGCTGGGGTCTCCATCGAAGCGCTGATTCGTGTTGCGCTCAGGAGGTTGGCGCCATGAACGATCAGGGTGATCTTGATCGAGGTCCGATCCGCCCCGAAGAGCAAGCCGAGGAGCGCACGGCTGACGACGCATTGAGGCCGCGCAGCCTCGAGGAAATGATCGGGCAAGATCGTCTACGAGAGAACCTCTCGGTTTTTGTTCGGGCCGCTCGCCAGCGACAGGAACCCCTCGATCACATTCTCTTTTATGGGCCGCCCGGTCTCGGTAAGACCTCGCTGGCCCGGATTGTGGCCAATGAGATGGATGCGTCGTTTCACGCCACCAGTGGTCCGACCATCGAGCGACCGGGAGATCTTGCCGCTCTGCTGTCCAACGTCGAGCCGGGCTCGGTACTGTTTATCGACGAAATTCATCGTTTGTCCTCGACCGTCGAAGAGATCCTCTATCCCGGGATGGAAGATTTTAAGCTCGATCTTCTGATCGGCGAAGGGCCAACGGCCCGGTCCCTGCGGCTCGACCTGCCGCGCTTCACTCTCATCGGGGCAACGACCCGAGCCGGGTTGCTGACGTCTCCGTTGCGAGACCGTTTCGGCTGGAGTGCTCGGCTCGAGTACTACCCGGTCTCAGACCTCGAGCGCATCGTGGCGCGATCGGGCGGCTTGCTCAAAATGGACCTTGAGGGGCCGGCTGCTCGAGAAGTGGCGTCCCGATCCCGAGGCACTCCGCGGATCGCCAACCGGCTTCTGCGGCGGGTGCGGGATTTTGCGGAGGTCTCCAACGCCAAGGGGGGCGTCGCCTTGGAGGCCGCGCGTTTCGCGCTTGAACGCCTAGAGGTGGACGAGGCCGGCTTCGACTCTTTGGACCGGGCTCTGCTGGGTACGCTGATCGACAAATTTGATGGGGGCCCCGTCGGCTTAGAGACCTTGGCTGCTGCCGTTGGGGAGGACAAGGGGACCCTTGAAGACGTCGTCGAGCCCTTCTTGATCCATCAAGGTTTTCTGGACCGGACGCCCCGCGGTCGGGTTGCGACCGCTCGTGCCGTCGAGCACTGGAAGCGCTCCGGAGAGCGGGGGCCTTCAACCCAATCGAGTTGACGGGCCGTGCTGTTCGCCGAGGCCCTGAGGGGACAGGAAGGTCTCAAAGCCCTGAGCGGGTTGGCCGATAGGGCCCGGGTGGGCCGCTTGCACTGGCCCGGTTCGTCGCGTGGGCGTCGAACTTCCTTGAATACGGGCGAGGTCGATTGGGCGTGCAGCGGATAGTCGGAATCTTTGGAGCGGCCATCGGCCTGCTCCTGATGGGCGTCGGGGCGTTCGCCCTGGGCCCTGATCTCGGAGTTGAGTGGGGCGGGGGACGGCCGTTCGAGGCTTTGGCTCAAGAGCTCGATCGATCGGGGTATGCCGTGGGCCTCCCGCGGCTGGGAGGGGGGACTCAGGTCTGGATTTTCGAATCGTCCCTCCGCTTTGCCTGGATGCCTCTGGGCCTGCTCATGATGGCGATCGCTGTCTCGTGGGGGCGCCGGGGCCAAGCCGCCCCTGAGCCGGCTTCCGACACTTTCTCCGCCGGGTCGGATCCGATGCCCCAAACTCGACGGGCCCGCCGAATGCTGTTGAAGTCCGCGACGAGGCTTCGAAAGCGAGGGGCTTTCGAAGAGGCGGCCGAGATGCTCTGGCATGGAGGCGAACTCGATCGGGCCGCAGACTATTTCATCGAGGCTGATCAGCTCTCCCGGGCGGCCGAAATTCGCCAGGATCAGAATCGCTTCACCGATGCGGCCGAGTTGTACGTTCAGGTGGGGGATTTCGAGGCTGCCGGTCGCGTTTTTGCTCAACAGGAAGAATGGAGCCGAGCCGGGGAGTGCTTGGAAAAGGCCCAATCGGTGAGCGTCGCGGCCGAGATGTACGAAAAGGCTGGGCTCTGGAGCCGAGCGGCCCAGTGCTACGACGCCGTTGAGTTCAGTCAACAGGCAGCGGACTGCTGGGTCAAAGCAGAAAATTGGGGGGCTGCGGCTGAGGCCCTTGAGGGCGTATTCAGCGAGCAACTCGCCAAAGCGAAATCGGATCCGGATGAATGGAAGGCCCTGCAGAGCCGGGCTCGGCAGATGGCGGCTCTCTTTCAGCGGGCAGAGCGTTCGGAGGCGGGTCTCCGGTTCCTCGAAGAAGCTCAGTGCTGGCAGGAGGCGGGAGAACTCGCGCAGGCGTTGGATAAACCGAATGAGGCGGCTGATTTTTTTTCTCGAGCGGGTCGATTGGATGAAGCCGCTCAGGCACTGAGACGCACGGGGGATGAAGCTTCGGCGGCTCGACTGCTCGGAGATCACCATCGGGAAGCGGGTCGGTTGTCTGACGCGGCCGAGTGCTTGAGAGAAGCCGGTGATCTCGGAGAAGCCGGGGACCTCTACAGACAACTCGAGGCATTTGACAAGGCGGGGGCGTGTTACGCAGATCAGGGCGATTGGTCTTCCGCGGCGGAGATGTATCGCGCGGGAGATGATCGACCTCGAGCCGCGGAATGCTACGAGCGAGCGGGGGCTTTGACAGAGGCCGCTGAATGCTGGGCTCTCGAAGGCCGTTTTCTCAAGGAAGCGGAATTGCTCATGGAAGCGGGCCAGTTTTTGAGAGCGGGCGAAGGGTATCACCGAGAAGGTCGAGATGAAGAGGCCATTGCAGCCCTTCAGCAAGTTGGCCCTGACGATCCAAGCCGCGCGAAAGCCGCTGCAATTTTGGCCGATATCTTTCGGGGGCGGGGGCAACTGTCCCTGGCCATTCGTCAACTGGACCAAGTGGTGGGCGGGGGCAAGGTCGAGCGAGCAAGCTTGGCGGGTTTCTATGCCCTCGCGACTCTTTTTGAGCAAGACGGCGACGGGCTCCGCGCGTCGGAGATCTACGAAAAAATTCTTGCGGTGGACTATGGCTATCAAGATGTCCAAGGTCGCCTCGCTCGCCTAAAGGCTTCGGCCCTCGAGAACCCAGGACTTTCGGGCGGGATCGCGAATGGATTGCCGGCGGGGAACGGTGACATCTCCCTTCGCGAGGCTCTGTCCCGCGAAGGAGGCCGGTATCAGATCATGGGGGAGTTGGGCCGTGGTGGGATGGGAATTGTCTATAAGGCCCAGGACACAGCGCTTGACCGCATGGTGGCCTTTAAGGTTTTGCCCGACACCGTGAAAGAAAACCCTCAGGCGGTCACGAATTTTATGCGAGAGGCGCGAGCGGCCGCCAAACTGAACCATCCCAGTATCGTCACCGTCTACGATACGGGCGAACAAGACGGTCACTATTACATCGCGATGGAATATGTAGACGGCACGACGATCAAAGAGATTTTACGACGAAGAGGCCAGATTTCAGCGGCCGGCATTCTCCACGTGACCGTGCAGATATGCGAGGCGCTAGCCTACGCGCATGAAAAGAAGCTGGCCCATCGTGATATCAAGCCCGCGAATACGATGTGGACCCGAGACAAGAAAGCCAAGATCATGGATTTTGGCCTGGCTAAGGTCGTAGAAGAAGTTCGCAATCACACGACGGTTGTCGCGGGGACGCCTTACTACATGAGCCCGGAACAAACTCTGGGTAAAAACGTAGATCTCCGAACGGATATTTATTCCCTCGGTGTGACGATGTTCGAGATGGCAACGGGCACGGTGCCTTTCAAGGAAGGCAATATCCCCTATCACCATGTGCATACGCCGGCCCCTGATGTCAGAGCACGACGTCCGGATCTTCCTCTCGTGATCGGCCAGATCATCCAACGGTGTCTGGCTAAAGACCCCGCGGATCGATATCAATCGGCCCGCGAGATTCTCAACGAAATCCGGGGATCCATCGCGCAGTCCTGATGGCTGCCCTCGAGTTCCCCGGCGTTCGTGTAGGATCGTTGTCCGGACTACCCTCCGTCAGGCTCGACTGGAGTCGCCGGCCGGAGGGGGGAGAAGAGCTTGAGGAGGACGATCGTCGGAGAGCGGCACCTCGAGGGGATCGGGCTGCATTCGGGGCGCCCTTCATCGCTTCAGGTTCGGTCGGGCGCTCCGGGCTCGGGCATCGTTTTTCGGGTTCCGATGGGCGACGGGCTTAGTGAAATCCCCGGATGCCTCGATTCGGTCGTGGACCAGCGGAATGCCACGAGCCTGGGCCGGGGGGGCGTGCGTGTTGGGACGGTCGAGCACTTTTTGGCCTGTGTCTCAATGTTGGGTCTCGACGATTTGATCATCGATGTCGAGGGGGGTGAACCTCCCGCTGCGGATGGAAGTGCGGCGCCCATTCTCGAGGCCTTGGAGGCCGGTGAGACGCGCGTCGCAGCGGGTGCGCGGCCGGAGATCGAACTTCGAGAGGAAGTTGTCTTGAAGGATGGGGCCGTGGAAGTGAGCGCCGCTCCGGCGTCGACGCTCTCGGTTGAATACACGGTTGACTTTGAGGCAAAGGCGATCGGTCGTCAGACGATCTCATTTTCGAAGTTGGACTTTCAGACGTTCAAGGAAGAGGTCGCCCCGGCGCGGACTTTTGGTTTTTTGAGCGATCTAAAGAGTCTTCGGGCTGCGGGGCTGGCCGGAGGAGCCTCGTTGGAGAATGTCCTCGTCATCGATGGCGACCGCATCGTGAATGACTCGGGTTTGCGCTGGCCCGATGAGTTCGTCCGTCATAAGGTGCTGGACCTGATCGGTGACTTGGCCCTTCTTGGCGCGCCCCTACGCGCTCATCTCAGAGTGGTCCGAGGAGGGCATGCGGCCCATCATGCTTGGATGCGGACCTTGCGAGATCGACCGTCTGCCTGGGGCTGGGTCTAGAAAGAGTCCCGTTTTAGGGGGGCGGCGCTTTTGGTCAGAAGCGAGAGAGTCATCCGCCCCGGAACGAAGTCACGCGAATCGCCACAGGGGTGCGGTAGTACGCCGTGGCTCCGCTAAAGAGGGTGCCCGACAGACGGATCCGCTTGCCGACCAGCGGCGTTAGAGTCGATCTTCGTTCCTTCGGAATGGACAGTTGGATTTCGGTCATGCCGTGATGCCTTTTGCGGGGCAGGCTGCTTTCTAAGTCTTCATTGACGCAGACCGCCTCGTCTAGATGGACGAAGTAAACGGGTTCTGCAAAGTCACCCTTCGCAATGTTTCGGTAGGCCGGGGGACCGGGGAGTTCTCGCATCTCAAGCACGCCCACAAGCGTGACCGGGTCGGGTTCCCACGGAAGACATCGGGCAGTGGCCGCCGCGGGAAGGGACAGCAGGCCGATCAGGAGAAGGGCTCCTGCGACTTGTCTTTGGGAGAGCGGGCGATGCCCTCTGCGATTCGGGCCATGGACGAGGAATTGCACAGTGGATTCTCCAAGGGGACGCATCCCATGACGGGCGAGCCCCTTTCAAGCAAGGAACCTCGGATTCTACGCGGTTTGACTGCATCGGGGCATCCCACAGAGCCGCTTCAGGCTTGGTAGACAATTGCGGTAATTTTACCGGCTTGGTGCTTCGAATCCTAAGGCTGTGTGGGTAGGAGGCAGGATGGGCAGAGGGCCCTTGGACCGCATTGTGGGCTGGCCGGAAGCCGTTGGGGAAGCGCCCCGCCCGGGCGATCTCGACCAGTTGTTTTCTTTGCTCGCTTCGATCCAGCCCGGAGCTTGGTCTATGGACCGGTTGCAAAAAGAAAAAGCACGCGGGGACAGCCTCGCCCTGTGGATTGGTCAGGGGCCTGCGGTCGTGGCTGCCCTGCTGGGTCGAATCATCCTCGATGAGTTCCACATTCTCGACCTTGCGACGGCAGTGGCCTGCCGGCGTCGCGGGTTGGCGAGAGATTTACTTTCGCGGGCCTTGGGGGTCGCTACGGGGCAGGGCTGCTCGCAGGCCCTACTCGAGATCCGTGCCTCGAATCAGGCCGCGCAGCAGCTCTATGAGGAGGCAGGGTTCGTGGTCGTCGGGTCCCGGCCGCGCTATTACCGAGACGGCGAGGCCGCCCTCTTGATGACCCGCCCATTTGATGAGGTGGGCCAGGGAGCGCCAGATGGAGAATCGATCCTTTGACTGAGTCCCCCCCTGTGAATGGCCTGCCCATTCGCACGCTGGCCGAGGTGGTGGAAAACCGAGCGGAGGGCGGGGGAGGCTTTTGCTTGACGCTCTCGGTGCCGGGATGGCCCGGGGCTTTGCCGGGCCAGTTCGTGATGATCTCGGCGGGGGCCTGTGCGGCGGTCGAGCGGTGGGACCCGCTCCTGCCCCGGCCGATGGCGGTCTACCGAGGGCATCGGCCGGCGGAAGCCGGCGGAACCACCGAAGTCCAGATCCTTTTTAAAGCAACGGGCGCCGGGACTCGGTTACTGGCTGAAACCGCACCCGGTCAGCGGGTGCGAATGGTTGGGCCCTTGGGCGTTGGTTTTCCGCCTCCGGGCCCGGATCAGCGAGTGTGCTTGGTCGGTGGGGGGACGGGGACAGCTTCTCTGTACGAATGGGCGCTTCAGTGTGCCCGCACCCAGCCGGTCAGTGTTCTGCTGGGCGCGCGCCGCGCCCAAGAGCTGGTCGGACTTGCGGATTTCGAGGCTCTGGGGGTCGATCTTCGCTGTGCCACGGAGGACGGTTCGCGGGGGACTCTCGGAAGAGTCACGGCGCTGCTTGAGCCTCTCTTGGCTGAAGCGGAGCCCGGTGAGTTGTCGCTGTATGTTTGCGGCCCGACCCCGATGATGCGCGCCTGTTCTCAAATGGCCGTTCGCTCGGGCGTGCGGTGCATCGTTTCCCTGGAGAACAACATGGCGTGTGGGTTTGGGGTCTGCCTCGGTTGCGCAGTGCCCATGACCGAAGGGGGCTTTTCCCTGGTTTGTCGAGCGGGGCCCATTTACGACGCCCGGGACGTCGATTGGGCGGGATTGCCGTGAGCGGTCCCGTCGAAACTGCCGTGGAGTTTGCAGGGATCCCGCTGCGGAACCCAGTGCTGACCGCTTCGGGGACCTTTGGGTATGGAAGCGAATTCGGGCCCTTTCTCGACCTTCGCCGCATCGGGGGATTTGTGGGCAAGAGCTTGACCCTCGAGCCGCGTTTCGGAAACCCACCCCCCCGAATTGCCGAATCACCCGCGGGGATGCTGAATGCAATCAGCATCGAAAATATCGGCGTCGACGCCTTTTTGGAAGAAAAGCTGCCCGCCCTGCCCGAAGGCGTTGTCGTCATTGCGAGTTGTTTCGGAACCGATCCCGATGATTATGCACGGCTGGCTGCACGGCTTTCGGATTCCCCGAGGGTTTCCGGTGTTGAAATCAACGCGTCCTGCCCCCACGTCAAGAGCGGGGGGATCGAATTCGGCCAGGACCCTGAGTTGTTAAAAGATCTGGTCCGACGCGTTCGAGAGCATGTTTCCGGTCCTCTGATCGTGAAACTCTCCCCCAACGTCACGCGAATTGCCCCGATGGCTGAGGTCTGCCAAGAAGCTGGTGCAGATGGCATCACGTTGATCAACGCAATTCAATCCATGGAGGTGGACGTAGAGACCCGTCGCCCGGTTTTGGCGAATGTCCTGGGGGGGCTCTCGGGACCCGCTATCCGGCCGATCGCCCTGCGAATGGTGTGGCAGGCGAGTCGCGCAGTCGACATTCCGATCTGCGGGGTGGGGGGGATCGCCAGCGCAGAGGATGCCGTCAAGTTCCTGCTCTGCGGAGCCACCGCGATTCAAGTGGGCACGATCAATTACGTGAACCCGATGGCGGCCGGGGAGATTGCTGACGGCATTCTCGCCTACGCGCAGCGTCATGGATTTTCACGGGTCGCTGATTTGACTGGGGCCTTAGAGCTGGACCGGGCCCCTGTCTCCTGAGTTGCCTTCCGGCCTCAAATCATTTACATTGCGCGGGCTTACGCGGCTAAGTCCCGGTGTTTTTTAGTGATTTGGAAGCAGCCGGCACGGCAGCGAAGTGTTTTCGTTCTCATTCGATTTGACAGGCGGTGGGCGGGGTTTCGGGTTAAGCCCGGAGCGCGGTGAGTCCACCTGTGTCGAGTCACGCTGCCGGTGGAAGTGCTTCACCGGAATCGTGAGTGGAGGAATTGGGCGCGGAGACGAAGGAAAGAGAACGTACGAGTCCGGTCTCGGCCGGGGTTCGGGAAGGCGGACTCGAGTCCGCTTTTTTTTGTTTGGGAAGAGAAAAGAAGGGATGGGCCCGGGAATTGAGTGGGCCCCGTCTAAAAATAGACAGTGCCGAGGTGGGCAAAGGTCCCGCACGGCTGAGCGTGGGGCGAGTCAAGAGAACGACGAGGGCGGTCGGCCGTGTATGCGGACATCCCCGATAAAATACGCGAGCTCATTGAGCCCGTGGTGGAGGATCACGGTTACGAGTTGATGAATGTCGAAACGCAACACGGTCGTCAGTCCGTGCTGATGCGCATCACAATCGATAGTCGCGCAGGCGATGGTCGAGTGAAGGTTGATGATGTCGCAGCTGTTTCGCGTGAAATCGAGACGAACCTCGACGCAGCCGATGCCGTGGACGGTGTCTATCGGTTGGAGGTTTCATCCCCAGGGCTTGATCGAGTACTGGCTCGGGAGAAAGACTTTGCGGCGGCATGTGGCTGCCAGGTGAACATAAAGACGCGCCGACCCCTCGACGGGCGGCGGAGATTCAAAGGAGGACTGGTCGACTTCCGGGACGGGAGAGTCGTGTTGGAGGTGGAAGGCGATCGAGGGGTCGAGAAGACAACGATGGCCTTCGACGACATTGAGAAAGCCAATGTCGTCTACGCATTCAGCAGTGAGGACTTTGTGAGTACGACCGAGGACGGAACCGGTGCTGCAGCGATCAAGAATCGCGAGCGGCCGGGTCGCCGAGGGCGGAAGGGGCGAACCGGTACGGTCCCCCCATCACGCCAAAGGGCGGGCGGGAACCGTCAGGGTCGAACGGACGATTGACTGGAGCGAAGCATGTTCGGCGTTAATTTGAAACGTGAAATTGATCAGATTGCCAAAGACAAGGGTATTGACGGTGATGAAATCATCGGCGCCCTCGAAGAGGCGATGAAGCAGGCCGCACGGAAGCGGCATGGTCAAGACAAAGAAATCGAAGCTCGGTTCAATGACGAACTGGGCGAAATCGAGCTGTTTGAGTTTCGTGAGGTGGTTGAGCGGATCACGGATCCTGATACGCAGGTGGCGATCGAGATTGCCCACCGCGACTACGATCCCGATGCGGAAGTCGGTGATGAAATTGGTGTCAAGATGGACACTTCGGACTTCGGCCGCATCCTCGCTCAGACGGCTAAGCAGGTGATCATCCAGCGTATCCGGGATGCTGAGCGGGATCAGACCTTCGACGAATACAGTGATCGGGCAGGGGAAGTGGTCAACGGCATCGTCCGACGCTTCGAGAAGGGCTCGATCATCGTGGATCTCGGCCGGGCTGAAGCCATTTTGCCGGCCAAAGAACAGGTTCCGCGTGAGAGCTATCGGCCGGGTGATCGAATTCGGGCTTTCGTAATCGATGTCACCAAGGCGACACGCGGGCCGCAGATCATCTTGTCCCGGGCCTGCCTGGAGATGCTGACAAAGCTCTTCGAGCAGGAAGTTCCGGAGATGTACGAAAAAATTGTGACGATCGAGTCCGCCTCCCGCGAGCCGGGAGGCCGTTCCAAGATTGCCGTCTCGTCGCGGGACGGGGATGTTGATCCGGTCGGCGCCTGTGTGGGGATGAAGGGCAGCCGGGTTCAAGCGGTCGTCCAGGAATTGCGTGGCGAAAGGATCGATATCGTTCCCTGGAGCCCCGACGCCGCACGATACGTTTGCAGCGCGCTGTCGCCCGCCCAGGTCTCGAAAGTAATCATCGACGAGGAAACCAAGTCGATGGACGTGATTGTCCCGGATGATCAGCTGTCGTTGGCCATCGGTCGTCGGGGGCAGAATGTTCGGCTCGCGGTCCAGCTTACAAACTGGAAGATCGATATTAAGAGCGAGTCCAAGATGAAAGAAATCGCGGAATGGCTTTCCAAGGCTGTTTCGGTGGTGGAGGGCTGTGGCGATCCGGAAGCGGAGCTCCTGCTGCAACAGGGTGTGACCAGTCTTGAAGACTTGGCCGACTGTCAGATTGAACTGCTGACATCCCTCCCAGGAATCGACGATTCCGGCGCTTCTCAGATTCGAGATCGCGCCCGTGAGTTGGCGGTCGAAAAGCTCGAGCACGAGGAAAAACTTCGGGCCGAGGCGGCAGCGAATGACGGAGTCGCCGAGGCGGGCGATGTATCGAGTTCGACTGCAGAGGCGGGCGAAAGGCCCGCGGACGTGGAGTGAATGGCAACCATCAGGGCATACAAGCTCGCTGAAGAGCTGGGCATCGATCGTCATGAGTTCGTTGACAAGGCGGCCGCGGTAGGCGTCGAGGTCAAGAGCGCCATGGCCTCCTTGGATGACGGCCAGGTTTCCCTGCTGCGGGAAAAATTAGGCCGGGGCGGGGAGTCTGGCCGGCGAATGGAAGAGCGTCGCGTCGAGGGCAAGCGGGGCACCACCGTCTTGCGTCGTCGGAAGCGGACCCAGAAGGAACCCGAACCTGAACCCGAGCCTGCTGTCGTCGAAGAGCGGGTTGTCGAGGCGACTGAGGATGAGCCCCAGGGCGAGTCATCATCTGAGGTCTCCGAAATTTTGAATGACGAAGACTCGGCCGAAGCAGTCGACACCGTCTCGGAGAGCGGGGAGCCGCCTGAAGTCTCTGAAGAGCCTGAGATTGAAAAGCCTTTGGCCGTCTCGGAGAGCCCCCAGCCTGCTTCGGAGAACGGCGAGCGCAAGGCCGTCGCGCCGAGCACTCCGGCAGAGCCCAGCGGAGGCGCGGGAAATGATCGCAAGGGACGTCAGCGCAAGCGCGTCCGCGAGGTGGTTAACCTGCAAGAGCAGGAGCGGTTTGCGCGTCAGATCACAGGCCGGGGCGCCGCGCCGCGTCGACCCGTGGCAGCCCCTTCAACTCGTCAGCCGGTCAACCCGAGAAGAAAGCGCCGAGACAAGCTCGCTCCGGCCCCGGTCGTCAAGCCTGCCTCCGAGCAGAAGCGCTTGGTCAAGGTCGAGGGAGAGATCAGCGTCGGAGAGCTCGCTAAGTTGCTCGGGGCCAAATCTGCTGTCGTGCAGGGCAAGTTGATGGCGCTCGGGACCATGGTCTCGGTCAATCAGACCGTGGATATCGAAACCGCTCGGCAGGTTGCGCAGGAGTTCGGTTTCGAAGTGCAGGATACCGGATTTAAGGAGGAGACTTTCCTCGAACCGTTGGGCCTTGAGGAAGAGGTTGAATCCGCGCCGGAGACGGCCCACCTCACGGTAAGGGCGCCGGTCATCACGGTGATGGGACACGTCGATCACGGAAAGACTTCGTTGCTCGATGCGATCCGTGATTCCAAGAAGAACGTGGCCGACCAAGAGGCAGGGGGAATCACTCAGCATATAGGGGCCTACCAGGTCGGATCCGGTGAGAAGCGGCTGACTTTTATTGATACGCCCGGCCACGCGGCCTTTACAGCAATGAGAGCGCGTGGCGCTTCAGTGACGGATATGGTCGTTCTGGTCGTGGCGGCGAATGACGGCGTGATGCCCCAAACCGTAGAGGCGATCGAACACGCTCAGGCGGCCGGCTGTCCCATCGTCGTCGCGATCAATAAAATGGATCTGACAGAGGCTGACCCAGAAAAAGTCAAACAGCGCCTGACAGAGCATGGCCTCGTGGCTGAAGACTTTGGTGGCGACATGATCTGCTGCAATGTGTCGGCCAAGACTGGGGACGGCATCGATCACTTGCTTGACATGCTGGCTTTGCAAGCTGAGTTGCTTGAATTGCGCTCGGATCCCTCGCGTCGCGCGAAGGGAATCGTACTCGATGCCCGTCTGGATAAAGGCCGGGGCCCTGTTGCAACGGTCTTGGTACAAGACGGCACCCTTCAGCGTGGCGACGCCATGGTGGTGGGGACCGAATCTGGGCGCCTTCGAGTCATGGAGAATGACCTAGGAGAGCGCATTAAAGAGGCCGGTCCTTCCACTCCGGTGCAGGTTCTCGGCCTTTCGGGAGTTCCCGCGGCAGGCGCAGCCTTCCATACTGTGGAGAGCGACCGGATTGCGAAACAGATCACGGCGCATCGGGAAGATCGCGATCGAGCGAAGCCGGCCGCGGCCCCTCGGAAGCTGTCCTTGGAAGAATTTTTTGCGCAAGCCGATGGGGCGGGGCCCAAGGAGCTGGCCCTCGTCCTGAAAGCTGATGTTCAAGGAACCTGTGAAGCGGTCCGGGACTCGCTTGAGAAACTGGCAACCGAAGATGTGAAATTGAAGATTCTCTCGGCGGGGGTTGGTGCCATCGGGGAGAGCGACGTCATGCTCGCGACAGCCAGCAAGGCGATTGTGGTTGGTTTTCACGTACGGCCGGATCCGGCTGCCCGCCGCACGGCGGAGAGCAGTGGCGTCGATGTCCGAACCTACACGGTGATCATGGACCTCATTGACGAGGTTAAGGCCGCGATGGCCGGGCTGCTCCCGCCGGTTCGACGGGAGAAAATGTTGGGTCGGGCCGAGGTTAAACAGCCTTTTACGATTCCCAAGATTGGAACCATTGCGGGGTCCTTGGTTGTCGAAGGGAAGGTGACCCGGGATGCGCACTGCCGTTTGGTGCGGGACGGTGTCCAGGTTTATGAAGGAAAAATTTCATCTCTGCGGCGCTTCAAGGATGACGTTCGCGAAGTCGCCAACGGGGTGGAGTGCGGCATCGGCATCGAGAACTATAACGACGTCAAAATAGGTGACGAAGTCGAGTTCTTCGAGGTCGAGGAGGTGCCCGCCACCCTGTGATGCACGAGTCGCTTCTATGATTGTGGGCGCGGCGCTCGTTGAACTGCACGTGCACGGCTCCCATTCTCTGAAGGCGAAGAGAGGGGTGGTTCGGTCGGTCGTTTCTCGTGTCAGGAATCGGTTCAATGTGTCGGTCGCCGAGGTCGGTGGCCAGGACACCTGGCAGAGGGCCGTTCTTGGAATTTCGGCTTCAGGGTGCGACAGAGTGCGTGTTCGTCAGACCCTCGACCGCACGGTGGCATTCATTGACTCGCTTCATCTGGCCGAGATTCGGGCCTCCGACGTGGAAATCGTCGACCTACCCCAGGAAGAGGAAAGTGACGAGGAACTCTTTGCCGAGTCCCTCGAGGAAATTTTTTCGCCCGAGTAGGGACGGCTCGAGGAGGTCAACTGAAGCGCCGATAGCCGCAGTGGCTCAAGGGCTCATCGTTGTCCCCAGTCGATCAGAGTTGAAGAAGGAAGGTCAGCATTTGTCGATTCGTATCCAACGGGTCTCCGAGCAGGTTCGGGCCGAAATCGCCCGGCTGCTTCGAGAAGAGGTCAGCGATCCCCGGATTGGTTTGCTGAGCATTACCCGCGTCAAGGTCAGCCCCGACTTTTCCACCGCCCTGGTTTTCTGGAGCCCGTTGGACATCGATGGTGAGACCGACTTGGAGCAGGTGGCCCAGGGGCTGGAGTCTGCCGGGCGCTTTTTGCGCGGCCGGCTGGGCGCTTTGCTGCGGTTGCGGCGGACCCCTGAATTGTCCTTTCGCCACGATGCTTCCATTCAGGAGGGCACTCGGATTTTGACAGTGTTGCGTGATTTGCCGGAGACGGGCCGAGACTCGAAAGAACCGGTCGATTCTGCAGGCGGGGAGGGGGGGCATGGCGAAAAGGCGTAGGCGTGATCGGCCCGGTCCGGCAGGGTTCCTGGTCGTCGACAAGCCGGCGGGTTGCACGTCCCACGACGTCGTAGACCAGGCTCGGGCTTGGCTCGGCATTCGTCGCATCGGCCATTTGGGCACCCTAGACCCCCAAGCGACCGGGGTTCTGCCCCTGGCGATTCGCGAGGCGACGAAGCTGGTGCCTTTCTTCCAGTCTTCGGGAAAGTCGTACCTGGGAACCATTCGTTTGGGCGTCGAAACCGACACCCTCGATGGGGAGGGAGAGGTCGTTTCACGCTTCGAGGGTGCACTGCCGGGTGAGGCCGAGGTCAGAAAAGCGATGGCGACGTTCGTGGGGGAAATCGAACAAATCCCGCCGATGTACAGCGCTGTCAAGCGGGATGGGGTTCCGCTGCATCGGCTCGCTCGACAAGGGGAAGAGGTTGAGCGCGACCCCAAAAAAGTGGTGATTCACGCTTTGGAGCTCCTTCGGTTTGATTCTCCCGAGATCGACATCCGCGTTGATTGCGGGCCCGGAACCTACGTCCGAACCCTCGCTCAGGATCTGGGCGAGGCGCTGGGGTGCGGAGCTCACCTCTCCGCCTTGCGTCGAACCCGGAGCGAGCCTTTCGGTCTTGACCAAGCCTTGGTGCCTGAAATCTGTGAGGCCTCGGCCCGAGAACGAACGCTTGAGGGACGTTTGATTTCCCCGGATGTCGCTCTAGGGTTACCCACGACGCGCTTGGCGCCTCCGGCCATCGATAATTTGGGCCAGGGGCGAGAAATTGCCCCGGGCGAGCTTGAACGGTCGGCTCCCGGGACACGCTTCTCGGCTCTGGATGCAGCCGGGCGCTTCGCTGGGGTGATCGAGCTACGGGCTGATCGCCGCCTTTGGCCGGTTCGGATGTTGCCCCGGGGTGGATGAGAGCTTCCCAGACAGGAGAAAAAGGGCCCATTGCGGGAGCGCATGGGGTCTGTCAGACTCCGGCGCCATTCCTGCCCACGGGCAAATTGTGCGAGAAGACCGTCAAGCTCGCGAGCGAAAGCGACGAAACGAGAGGAAAGACATTTGAGTACCGCGGAAGTTAAGCAAGGCGTGGTCGAGGCCCATCGAAGGCATCCCACGGACACCGGTTCGACGGAGGTTCAGGTCGGTCTTCTGACCCAGCGCCTGAGCGAGCTCTCCGAGCACTTTAAAGGCCACGAGAAGGATCATCATTCACGTCGAGGGTTGATGCGAATTGTGAGCCAGCGACGTCGTCTGCTTGACTATCTGAAGAGGAAGGATTTTGACCGCTACCGCAAGCTCATCGACGAGCTCGGACTGCGGCGATAGTCGTCGGGGTGCGTGGGTCCGGTAGGGACCGGGCGCCCGCTCCGACTACACCTCGCCCGCTGCAGGGTTTGCAGCGCGAGCGACACCAACGATCGGGATGGTCTGTGAATGGGCGTTCCGTGATGGGGTGCGGGAGTCGGTCATACGCGAAGCGATGCGAACGCTTCACTTTGCGCATGAGTGATCCTGCATTTCAGAACGAACGCTCCTTCTCCCCTTTCCGATCAGTGAATGCTGGCCCCGCGAAGTCGGGTGGTCCAGCTGGAGAAGCGTGAAATGCCTTATTGGTTTGAACCGACCGAGACGACGATTGAGCTCGGTCAACACACTGTCAAAATTGAAACCGGCCGCATCGCTAAACAAGCAGCCGGTTCGGTGGTCGTCAGTTGCGGAGGAACCTCGGTTCTCGTGACGGCGGTGCACTCGTCGCCGCGACCCGGGATCGACTTTTTCCCGCTGACCGTCGATTTCGTTGAGAAGTTTGCGGCGGCCGGAAAGATTCCGGGCGGCTTTTTTAAGCGCGAGGGACGCCTGTCGGATCGGGAGGTCTTGGTCTCTCGATTCATCGATCGTTCGATCCGGCCGCTGTTTGCGGACGGGTACAACGACGACACCCAGATCACTGCGACCGTTTTGTCTGCAGACAGCGAACACCCGGCGGATATGTGCGCTTTCATCGGCGCGTCGGCGGCCTTGTCGATCTCTGAGCTTCCGTTTCTCGGGCCGATTGGAGCGGTTCGGATCGCTCGGATTGAGGGTGAATTCGTCATTAATCCCAGCCCCGAGCAGCTCGAAGGCAACGACATGGAGTTGATCGTGGCCGGAACCCGGGGCTCGATCGTTATGGTCGAGGGGGGCGCCCACCAGGCGTCTGAGTCGGAGATGGTCGATGCCTTGAAACATGCCCACGGCGAGATTCTCACCGTGATTGAGAAGATCGAGGCTTTTGCGGCGCAGGTCGGCAAGGAGAAGCTCACTCTTCCCGAGCCCGCCGATCTTTCGGCACTCGAGTCGGAGTTGCGCGGCAAAGCGGAGTCCCGATTGGGTGAGGCCTATCGGATCAAGGCCAAGCACGAGCGCGGATCGGCGGTCAAAGCGATCGAGAAGGAAATCGTCAATCAGTACGTTGACGACTATGCGAACGAGCCGGTCGAAGTGAACACCCTCGCAGGTTGGGAGGGGCGCCGAAATGGGCTCGGCGAACTCCGCTCCAACGTCAAAAACATTCTGCACGATCTCGGGGGTGAGATCATGCGGAATCGAGTGCTTGAAACGGGTGACCGAATCGATGGTCGACGGACCGATGAAATTCGTCCGATCGCCTGCGAGGTTCGGGCTGTCGAGCGGCCCCACGGAGTCGCGCTGTTTACCCGGGGAGAGACCCAGGCCATGGTGAGCGCCACGCTCGGAAGCGGTTTTGATGAGCAGACCATTGATGGCATGACGGGGCGATTCAAAAAGACCTTTATGCTGCACTACAACTTCCCGCCGTTCTCGGTCGGCGAAGCGCGGCCACTGCGTGGTCCCGGTCGTCGCGAAGTGGGGCACGGGACGCTTGCAGAGCGTGCCATTCGTCCGGTTCTTCCGGAGCATGAGGACTTCCCTTATACGATTCGGGTCGTGAGCGAAACGCTCGAATCGAACGGGTCTTCCTCGATGGCGGCGGTGTGTGGCTCTACGCTGGCCTTGTTGGACTCCGGAGTCCCCCTGAAGGCTCCGGTGGCCGGCATCGCCATGGGGCTGATCACCGACGGCACGCGAACGTCCATTCTCTCGGACATCCTCGGAGATGAGGATCATCTTGGGGACATGGACTTCAAGGTCGCCGGAACGTCCGAAGGCATCACGGCGTTGCAGATGGACATCAAGGTGACGCAGATCGATTGGGACATCGTCGAAACGGCTTTGGCTCAAGCCCGCGAGGGTCGTCTGCATATCCTGAATTGCATGAGCACGGAGACGGAGAGCCAACTTGGTGGCCTGATGCCCCGGGCTGAACTCCATGAGTTCGCCCCGCGTCTGGAGGTGCTGTTCATCAAGCCGGACCGGATCCGGGACATCATTGGGCCTGGTGGGAAAGTGATTCGGGCCATTCAGGAAACCACGGGTGCCAAGGTTGACGTCGAGGACTCGGGTCGCGTTTCGGTTTTCGGCCCCGATGTCAATGCAGTCAACCAGGCGCTCTCGATGGTGGGCGAGCTGACCCAGGAGGCGGAGATTGGAAAGATTTATCTCGCCAAGGTTCGACGGGTCACCGACTTCGGTGCTTTTGCAGAGATCTTCCCCGGAACGGACGGACTGATTCATGTCAGCCACCTCGCTGAGGGGCGGGTCGACAATGTCACCGACATCCTGAACGAAGGCGACGAAGTGTTGGCCAAGTGCATCGACATCGATCCCTCGGGCCGCATTCGGCTTTCTCGTAAGGAAGCTTTGGCCGAGGTCGCTGCCCAGGAAGACGCGTCGGATAGCGAGTGATCGCATTCGCCGCGGATCCCGAGACCGAGGTTTAAACCCATGACCCACCAGCGAACCGCCGACGAGAAGCCAACGTCGGCGGTTCGTCTGCTTTGGCGGAGGCTAGAAGGCGCAGCGGACCTGCCCCTTCCCGCACCCGCGACGCCCGGCGCGGCGGGGATCGATTTGCGTTCGGCCGTGTCAGGCCCGCTCGAAATTGCGCCCGGACAGCGAACTTCTGTGCCCACCGGCTTTGCGGTCGCAATCCCGCGGGGTTTCGAGGGGCAGGTCAGGCCTCGAAGTGGTCTGGCTCTCAGGCAGGGGGTCACGGTGCTGAATTCGCCTGGGACCATCGACTCAGATTATCGGGGTGAAATCCTCGTCATTCTCATCAACCACGGATCTGATCCCTGTTTGGTTGGACGAGGCGACCGGATTGCCCAACTGGTCGTTGCCCCTGTCTCCGCCGTGGAATCATCGGAAGTCGACGCGCTCGATGAGACCGAACGGGGTTCGGGCGGCTTCGGTTCGACGGGTCGTTAACGCATCCCGTGGGCGGTTTTCCGTGGCGGCCTGCACACGGGCTGCACTGGACGGTCGGGGTTTCCAACAAAAATTATGCGTTTTTGGCCCCGTCTTCGTTTACCATACGGCGATGGATCCACGAATCGAACGCATTTTGCCTTGGACCAAGAAGCCCCACATGGATGGGTATATCCACCCGGCTTTTGATCGAGTGGCGCAGCTGCTCCGGGAGCAGCTTTCGGCCACGCCGGGGGGCGCGGCGGTTTGTATCTATCACCGCGGCGAATGCGTGGTTGATCTGTGGGGTGGAGCCCGCGACGCGGAGGGTCGGGCCTGGCAGGCCGACACCATGTCGCCGAGTTTTTCGACCACCAAAGGAATCGCCTCAACGCTGCTTCACATCATGGTCGATCGGGAACTGCTCGATTACGACGCCCCGGTGTCGCGCTACTGGCCTGAATTCGCTCAGGCCGGTAAAGAGCGCGTCACCGTGCGCCACGTTTTGGCCCACCAGTCGGGGCTGTATCACATTCGTCAAATGGTGGACCGCGCGCAGCGCATGGTGGATTGGGATTACATGATCCAAGCCATCGAGCAGACCGAACCCGTGCATCCTCCTGGCGAGCGAACGGGCTACCACGGTCTGACCTATGGGTATCTGGTTGGAGAGATCCTTCAGCGCGTGACCGGGAAACCGTTTCGTCAACTCGTCCAAGAGGAACTCGTTGATCCCCTTGAACTGGACGGGATGTACATCGGGGCCCCATCGGAAGAGTTGTATCGCGCCGCCGATTTGATTTGGCCTAGCCCTAGCCGCCTTCAGCCATATTTGCCCAGAGGATTCACCCGGGGGTTACTGGGTTTTTCGGCGCCTGCGCTCAACCAAGGCGCACGGCTGTTCGGGCTTGAGCTTGACGTTCAAAGTATCTTGGACTCTCTCGCCCCGCGCGGCATCAGCAGCTTTGATTTTGGCGCCAATGCGACTTTGAGGGCCTCAATCCCCGCCGCAAATGGCCTATTTACGGCGCGTTCTCTTGCCCGAGTGTACGCAGCGCTTGCCGGCGGAGGGGAACTTGACGGCGTGCAGTTGCTCTCTCGTAAAACCCTCAGAAGGGCCATGCGGCGCCAGAGGCGGGGCAGCAAGTTGGCTGTGATTCCCTTCGATATGCGTTGGCGCCTCGGTTATCACGGCGTATTCACGACTCAAGGCAGCCCCCGTAACGCGTTTGGTCACTTCGGATTTGGTGGGTCCGGCGCTTGGGCGGATCCGAGCCGAAATCTCTCGGTCGCCATGGTGGTCAATGCCGGTTTAGGGACACCCTTTGGTGATCTTCGGATTGCGCGCATCAGCGCGGCAGCCCTCAGTGCGGTGGATGCCCGGCCGACGACGTCTCGGAGCGGCGTGCCCAAGCCCAAGCGATCCTCCTCCTCGGCCAAAGGAAGACGCGCCGGAGAGAAATCCCGCGGCCGCACGCCGCGGCCGCGAAACATTCCGGCCGCTAAGCCTGCCTGACCGACCTGAATCGGCTCGTCATTAGCGCTCGCTCGGAATCTGCTGTTGAATGGACTCTGTAATGAGTGCTGATGGCGAGGGAAAGAGCTCCGGATCGACTTCCGTTGACTCGGGGGCGGGTGTCCATCCGCTGCCGGCGACTCCGGTGGAGTCAAAGGATACCCTCCCGAAACGGAGCGATCTGCAGCAGCGGATCTTGACGGCGGCGGTGCTCGTTCCGCTCGTCGCCTACATCATTGCGGCCGGTGGATACCTCTACTTGGCAACGGTTCTGGCTTTTGGACTTCTCGCCCAGCGTGAATTCTATGGACTGATCGAAGACAAGGGGGCCCGACCACTTGTCGGCTTAGGATTGGGCTTTGGGGCTGCGGTGATCGCCGTGGCCTACTTGCTCGGTCGTGATTACCTCGCGATGTTGTTGATGACGGCCTCGCTGTTGGCCATGATGGTCGCACAGCTGGGTAAACAGCAGATCACCGAGGCGCTCGGCAGTATCTCGGGCACTTTTTTTGGCGTTTTCTATGTTGCGTGGCTGCTCTCTCATATCGTGCTTTTGCGCTTTTTTCATGGTTCGGCGATGGCTCACTACGACGTTGTGCAGCTCGCTGAACTTGAAATCAACCCGGGCACGGGGATCTTTCTCGTCTTTTACTGCCTGGGGGTCGTGGTGCTGTGTGATGCAGGTGCCTACTTCGCCGGACGCGCCTGGGGACGCCGAAAACTTGCGCCGGAGATCAGTCCGAATAAGACAGTCGAGGGCGCCTTGGGGGGAATCGTCGCCGGGACGCTCGGCGGTGCTCTATTCAAGCTGGTCTTCGATTTACTCTGGCCGATGGAGTCTGCGGGCTTTGTGTGGCAATTGGTGATCCCCTTTGGAATCGTTCTTTCCGTGGTGGGAATCATTGGCGATCTGGTCGAATCGCTGCTGAAGCGGGATGCCGATGTCAAGGATACGGGGGCTCTCCTGCCCGGGATGGGTGGAATTCTCGACCGCATCGACGCCCCGCTCCTGGCGGTTCCAGTGATGTATTACATGATGCTGGGCTACGCGTATTGGCGCGTTGGTTGATTTGAAGCCGCCGAGCGGTGGTTTAGCGGGACCCGCCGTGCTGACCTCGGACCGGTCGGAGAACTTCGTCGCTGAACCTCCTGAGCATGGACCATCCCCGGTCCAACGGGATCCCGCCGGCGAGGGGATGAAGGACAGCCACCTGTCGCTGTCCAGAGATCAGTTGGTCCCGGCATCTCTTGGGCGTCAGGATTTCGAATCTTTTTTGCTCTTTGAGGTCCTGGATGCTGACAACGGGTTCTTCCCCGGGCCGGGGTACGCCGGCCCGCCGCCAAGTCGTGTACTCCTGAAGCTCCCGGAGCATGTAGGGCGCAAGTTCTGGCCAAGCTCTTTCCGGGTCGGGGTCAACCATGACCATCGAGTTACCGGTGCCCGGATGCATGTAGAACCCTTTCTTCTTCAGGCGTTCGAGTTCTGCGAGGTAGGCCGATTCCAGTTCATCCGAGTGCTCGGGGGGGTAGAAAGGCAGCCCGAATCGAGCGGCGCGTCGTGCCGCAGCTCGGCTTTGCCCCCCGATCAGAAAGAAGGGGTGGGGGCGAGACAGAGGCTTGGGGGTCACGCGGACGGTCTCTCCCCGATAAAGAAAGGGCTCGCCAGTCCAAGCTTTCAGAAGGGTTTCGATGGTTTCATCCATCAAGCGGCCCCGCTCCGACCAGGTTCGCCCCGTCGCGTGGTACTCGATGGGGCGATAGCCCATGCCCGCGGTAAAAATGAAGCGGCCTCGGCTGACAAGGTCGATCACCGCAATGTCTTCCGCGAGCCGAATCGGGTCGTACAGCGTCACCAGAAGGGCTGTGACGCTGATCCGAATTCGCTTTGTCCGGGCGGCAATCATGCTGGCAAGGGTCAGTGGTGCGGCCAACCACCCATTGTTCGCACAATGGTGTTCTTCAAGGTTGACGACGTCAAACCCGCTTTCCTCGGCGTACACCGCCATTTCGAGAGCCGCCTGATATCGATCGGCCTCCCGGTCAGGATCGGGGTCAAGGCCGGTCATGTTGATCCGGAGGGCAGCCTGGGGAGACATAACCGCCAACTCTAGACGTCTGGCTGGAGGGCGGCCATGCCCGATCGTTCGGCTCTTAGGCCGAGCTGGCTGGACGCGTGGGCTCGTGGAATGATCCCCTGAGGAGCGATTTGCTGTGAATGAGCCGAGATCCAAGAGTCGCTGGAAACACAGAGTTGGGCTCGGTGCGTGTCTTGTACTGGGGGCGTCGGCATTGGTGCTTCGGTTTCGGAATGCCTGGCTGTATCCCCTCGGTATGGGTTTCGATGCCCAAGGGAATTGGGCCTATATTGATTCCCTGCGAACGCTCGCAGTCTTGCCCGATCCTGAAACGACTTGGTCCGCGGCGCACCCTCCCTTGTTTTATGCCCTTTCGGCTGGGTTGAGCCTCGGGCTGGGCCATCCTGATCCCCATACGGTCGTGATTGCGACCCGTCTCCTTTCGACCGGAATCGGCTTGGCGGCGATTGCTGCGGTCATTGGTTTGGTTCGTCAGCTCGATCCGTCTAATCCGGGGCGGGCTTGGTTGTCCGGCGCACTACTTCTCTTTCTTCCCGTTCATATTTATATGAGCGCAATGCTGAGCGAGGAGATCCTTGTTTCGTCGTTGACGACCTTCGTGGTCGTTGGGGTTTTGAGCGATTTGCGCGGAGAATCCGGGGTGGGTCGCGCTTGGGTGTGGGGGGGGCTGGCGGGCCTGGCTGTGCTGACAAAGCTTTCGGGTCTTCTGGTGGTCTTGGCTGCGGGCGGCGGCTACCTGATCGCGGGTTGGACCGGGCGCGGAGGGGCGTGGGGCGCCGTGCGGGCTCTTGCTCTGGGATTCGGTGCCTTATTCACAGGGGGCTGGTTCTATCTGTATCGCTGGTGGACCCGAGGATATTTCTATCCGAGCGGCCTCGATATCCACCGCATCATGTTTGAGATGCCGCCTGGGGATAGAAGCCTGGCAGACTATTTTTCCTTTCCTCTCGCCACCCTGACCGGGTCGGATCTTCTCTCGGCGGATTTGATTCACTCGGTGTGGGGCTCGACCTATGCAACGGTCTGGTTCGACGGGCATCGCCATTTTCTGCCGTTGGACGCACCGGGTTTGGTGCTGGCGGGTGTCGTCATTGCTGTTCTCGGCCTGATCCCGACGGCTGCATTTCTAGCGGGTTGCTTCTTGGCTTTTGGGCGAATGGTGAAGAAAACCAATGCGACCGACGGTCTCTTGCTGGGATTGATCGGGCTGACTGTCGCCGGGTACGTTTTTTTTACTTGGCGTAACCCTTGGTTTGCGACCCTCAAGGGGAGTTTTCTTCTGGGCCTGGCGGCCCCGTTCGCGATCTATGCCAGCGAATCTCTGAGCGCGGCTTGGCACTGGTTTCGATCTCGGGCGAGGCTGGGAGGTTTTCTGGGGTTTGTCGCCTTATTCATTCTCTGGATCAGTGTCACTCTGACGTTTGCATTCGAGGGCGTATTCTCCAAACGCGAGTACCCGGGTCTAGATTGGCGGGCTGGTTTGCCGGATCGGTCTTCCTCCCAACCTGAAGAGAGTGGGGCGATTATCGATTCGTCGGTTTTGAACCGTCCGCCGCGCTGACGATTTCACGCCGCTTGAGAGCGACGCGGTGGGGGCCGCTTTCGCCCGGGGGGCCCGGAGTGTCGACCGTAAGCTTGGCGTGTTCGAAGACCAGCCGGGAAGGCCCGCCGGACCGGTCGATGACCACAAAGCGGACCTCAGCCTGATGGAGCGTTGAGCCCACTTCGATGTGGTACTGCAGACGCAAGCGCTCGCCGATCTCAAGCGGCACTTCCTCGGATAGCAGGGGAGCGGGCTGATCTGATGAGAGAAGGTTAGCCCGGATCGTAATGGCTCCGTCGCGTTGCAGTGATGGGTCGAGTTCGAGCAAGCGGACATCGATGGAAAGGTCGACGCCTGTATTGGCGGGGAGTTCTAAACCCTGCCCGCCGAAGACGATTTGGTAGCGGGCGGATCCCTGAAGAACTGGGATGGCTTCGCGCCCGATCAGCGAAAGGGATTTTGGACCTGGGCTCTGGGGCGGATCATTTTCAGGGTCGAAGAGCCAGTCGCGTAGCCTCCGACGCTGGTCCGCGGCCAATTCACCGGTCGCTGGAGACCGAGCCTGGAAGGGTCGGTTGGGGGGCATTGGGAAACGGCTGCAGGCCGAGAGGTCTTCCCGGCAGACGGCCAGTTCTCCTTTGGGGTCCACGTGGAAGATTCTTCTCTGATAGGTATTTGCAAAGGCCATTTGTCGGGGATGGGGATAGGTGCGGAACAGGCTGCGCCCACCGGCGGGGGGCGACTTCAGGGGGGCAGAAGACGAGGAGGCTGCAACGTAGTCGAGGACCGATAGAGCCAGGTCGCTTTGTGCGAAGGGCGTGTCGATTTGTCGAGGTGAGTCTTTCGGAGTCAAGGCAATCAGAAAGCTCCAGTTCCGGCTGAGGAGCAGGGTGACCGGGTCGACGTTGGCCTGCTCGGGGAGCCCTCGTGATTCGTCGCTCGTGATCAACACCAGGGTGTCTTCGAGGATTCCGCGAGCCTCAAGGGCGCTGATGAAATGCCCCAGAGATGCGTCGGCATATCGGGCGGCCTTCTCGAAGCCGTTGAGTTCTTTGAAGGGGGACTCTGTGGGCACGTTGTATGGATGATGAGTACCGACCGTGAGAAGAGTCATCATCCAAGGCGTGTTTCGTTTTTGGAGAACCTCGATTTCGGCCAGGGCTCCTTCGAAGAGGGTGGCGTCATCGACCCCCCAGTTCGTGCGAGACCGGGCGGTCGGAAATGACGCATTGCCGAGGACGCGTTCGAAACCAATGCGCCGCATGAACTGGTCTTTGAGCATGAAGCCTAACGGCGCTGCCTGAAGGTAGACCGTGGTGAACCCGCGGTCCTTGAGGGCCTCGGGGAGACAAGTCGGACCTGTTTCGCGGGCGTATTCGGACATGCGAGGCACGGAGGTCCGCAGTTTCGGCCAGTCTCCACAGAGCAGGGCAAACTCACCCCGGTTGGTTTGCCTTTGTTGGGCGATGAAACTGCTGTATGCGATGTGTTCACGGGCCAGTTGGTCCAATTCAGGCAGAGCGGGGTCCGCCTGAATTCCATGGGCTTTCGCGAGGCTGGGGATGTGAGCGCCGGAGACTGCCTCCAGCATGATGATCAGGACGTTGGGTGTTTTCTTCGGTTCCTGCGGCCACCACTGCCCGCTGAGGTTGGCTGGGTCACGCCGGGTGGCGACACCGGGTGCCTTGTTCGTGGGCGTGTGCGCGAATTCTCTCCGGATCTGTGCCTCGAACAGGCTTGTTTGTCGCCATTCGGGTTGGGCCAGGTCAATGGTCCATCCGAGTGAAACCAGATAGAGGACCAGAGCTGCTCCGAAGCTGAATCGGACGGGTAGTGGCAAGTTTTCATCGACCCGCCCGGCATACCAAGCTCCGATTCCTGTCGCGAGAGCCACGCCTGTGGCGATCAGCGGAAACCCGATCTGCAACGCCGATCCCAGGAGAAAGGTCGGATCGGCCAGAAAGCCTGCGTAGGCGGCTTGTAGGTGCGCCCCGTTGGCGAGGATGTGCTCGGTGTCGCCCAAACAAATGGCAACCCAGAGGGCCAGCAAGGCTCTCGGCAGCCAGCGATGTCCACGGGCGCCGATCATCAGAGCGGAGGCGACGAGAAAGCCGCTGGCTACGTCGGAGAGCGCGCCTCTCATGTCGAATGCTCTGGGTGCGAGACCCGACGCGCCCAGAATCAGGGTGCGAAAAGCCAGAGGCGGGAGCAGGCCGCAGAAGCACCAAGCCGCCCCGGCGCGAAGAGCAGCGGACCGGTCAGATTTCGAGTGGGCGAAAACAGTGGGTTGACGGGTCATCTTTCAGGTCATCGGTCGAGGATGAGCGGAGATCGGTGGCCCGCAGAGCATAGGCAATCTTGATGAGACTCTTGACCCATCCCGACGAGGAGGTCTGCGATAGGATTTCCGAGGACGCATCGGGGTGACGAGCGTTAGGAGAGGGTCGCGAATGTCGAGTGGGGGGACGGCGGGCGGCACACAGCAGGGCCCGCCGACTGGGGAGGGCCTCGCGGTTCGCCCCCTCGCATGGGTGTTTGCTCTTCTCCTGGGGGCCGGTGCGGTTTTGCTGTCTAGCTTCTACACCGACCGAAATTTGCCTTTTCAAGATGAAGGGGCCACGCTGACCGCCGCGGCCCGCATCTTGAGAGGCGAGGTTTTCTATCGCGATATCGACGCCTACCCCTTTCCCGGAGCGGCTTACTTGGCCGCTGGCGCGATGGCGGTTTTCGGGGAACACCTCGCTGTCGCCCGAGCCTTGGCGGCCGCACTCTTTTGTTCCTGGGTGTTGGCGCTCTACTTCGTCGCACTCCGATGCCTCGGGCTCCCCCGAGCCGCTCTATTCGGATCGGCTTTGTTGGCGTGGAAGTTTCTCGCTTGGCCGGCCTTCAGCACTTATATGTATTCGGACCTCGCATTTGCAGCCGGTTGTGGTGTGCTGGCCTGCCTGTTCGCCAGCCGTCGGCAGCCGGGACCGTTTCGTGTGATCTTGGCGGGTTTGCTGGCGGCGATCGCCGTAGCGGGCAAGCAGAACCTGGGCCTTTATTTGGGGGCGGCCACGTTGGCGGTCCTTATGCCTAGTCGTTTGCCTTGGCGATTGCCCGGTGTGACGTCCTGGGGGCCTTTCTGGTTTTTCGGCTTTTCCGCTGGGCTGCCTCTGCTCGGGGCAGCCCTATGGTTTGGAAGTCATGGGGTGCTGGGGCAGCTCCTCTACAGTGGGCTCCTGCGTCCGATGACTGGATACCTTCCAACCAGTGGAATCGATTTCTCTCCGATGTTGGCCTGGTGGAATCTGGGATCCTTAAGAGGCCCTGACGCCGCGTCTTATTTCGTTCTGGATTATTTTCAACTGCTGATGGTCGGCGCATTGCCCTGGCCGCGCTGGGAGGGCGCGCTCTGGCTGTCGGGTGAAATTTTCAGCCGAGGGGTCTATACGGCGGTCACCGTGTCGGTTGTGTGGTGGGTGATTCGGATCGTGAAGACGATCCGAAGAAAGGATTCTCAGGCGGGGCGAGATGCACCGCCTCCCGTCGAAGCGTCTTTTGGGTTGATATCCCTCGCGATGCTCGCCTCCGCTTTTCCGAGGGCTGACTTCTTTCACATCATCAGTGTGGCCCCACCGGTGCTTCTGCTTCTGATTTTGCTCTTCGCTCGGGTCGGTGCACCGATGCGGTGGCCTAGAGCGACGACGGCTGGGGTGCTTCTGCTTCTCTCGGTCTGCGCCAGCTTGGCCTGGGTCCAGCGTTCCCTGCTCACGGAGCATGTCGTCTTGCAGCGGGCGGATGTGTGGGTGGCTCCGGAAAACGCCTGGATGGAATCTCTAGTCAAAACGATTCGTGACCAGGTGCCGGAAGGGGCCCCCTTCTACGTTTACGGCCATGAAGCCCAGCTCTACTTTCTCACGGGACGCTTCTTTTCGTGGCCTTTCTCTCAACTCTATCCCGGTCAAGAGGGGGAAGACGGGGGGCAGGAAATCATCGACCGTTTGGTGAAGGATCCGCCCACTCGTATCGTCCGTGGACGGCAGTTCTGGCCGGGAATGCCCCGGGCCGCTGAATACGCACCGCGGCTCGATCGGTGGGTGAGGCATCACTATGCCCCAGATCGAGACCCTTTCCGCTTATATCCGCTTCCAGAGGGCCTCTCCCCGCCCCAACCCCAGTGGATGACGCTTCTGGTTTGGCGGGGATCTCCAACTCAGGGTCAGTAGTCGTTTTTTCGCCGCCAAGGGGTCTGGTTGCTGCGGGGGCCTGAGCCTTTAAGGCTCAGGGGACGATTTGGCTCTCGCCCGCATGCGCTCCATCCGTTCTTTTGGGAGCATTAAGACGAATCGCTCATAGGGGCCGGCGAGGTCGTAGCGAGCTTTGACCCATTGCCAGAGCAGAGGCGAACTACGCTGCACGGCACGGTCCTTACGCTCGTCAAAGATCCAACCAGGGAAGATCACCAGAGCGGGTGGATTGGCATCCAGAAGTTTGAGAAAGTCTCGTTCTTCGGCCGGGTCAAGAAAGGTGCCGGGCATTATGATGTCGGCGTGGCCGGGTCCCACACGGTCGCTCAGAACGTAGAAGAGCGATGAGGCTGAGAGGTCGAGAATGATTTCGCCCGGCTGAGTCCATTGCTGAATTTGGCGGATCTGTTCATCGACGCGGAGAAGTCCGGTGTCGGCGTTGACCCCGATTCGTCCTCGCAAGCTGGCCATCGGTTCACGGCCGAGGTGCCCCGGCCAGAAAATCCGGTCGCTTCCCATCAGTAGGATCCATAGGGCGAGTCCCACAGCCCCGAGAGACCACCTCGTTGATCGAGGCACACGAAAGGTCCCCTCTTTCTGTGGCCCAAGGACTCGCCAGGAGAGATGGGCGAGCAAGAGGCAGACCGGCGGTAGAGCCGAGTAGAGGTGGGGTGCGTCGGAGCGCCCGAAGGAGCGCCCGAAGTAGACGCCTCCCCAGATCACAATGGCCAAAAGGAGGGGCTGAGTAAAGACCGTTCCTTTCTTTTTCGAGCGTGCCCAGATCCATGCGAGCCCGACCCCATACCCGATGTAGAGCAAAGTCCAGGCGCGAAATTGGAACATCACGAACCACTCGTGGAGATATCGACGGGTCCATTGTTCGGGCATCCAAATCCAGGGAGGCATCGCGAGGCTCTGGCGGTCGGTCATCGCGACCGGACGAATCAGGACTTCACGCCACAGTGTTTCGGGTGGGGCTTGTGACAGCATCCACAGTAGAACCGGCAGGGCCAGGATGATGATTCCAAAGCCATAGACGAATCCGTCTCGAAGCCCTTGTCGAGGATTGCGATGTACGGCGACCAGGGCGATCCCCACTCCACAAGCGGTCGCAAAAGCCGGCGTCAATCGGAAAGCCAGCGCTAAGCCCGTGAGCGCGCCGGCGACCACGAGCCAAAGTCGATCGCGCTGTTCGAGATATCGAGCGAATGCAATTAGGGCGAGCACGCTGATGACGAGATACCGGTAGCCGAAGAGAAGTTGTTTCTGGTGGGCACTTTCGGCGGCAAGGGCGAGAAGGAGGGCCCCGAAGACTGCAAACCGGGCAGGCATCACACGCCGCCCGAGAAAGTACAGGGCCACCACGAGGGCGATATCGAAGAAGGCATAAAACACTCGAGCCAGGAAGACGCCGGGGGGATCGATCCCGTAGGCGATCCATGCCATCAAGAGGTGACCGGGGGGGAATACAAAGAAGACATCCTCGTACAGCGTTCCCCCTGCGTGGAGTTGCATGGCCGCGTAGAGGGGCCATCCCTCGTCTAGAAGATTGAGATTCGTGCCCACGAAGGCCCACTCGAAAACCAAGCTGACGGAAACCAGAAGCAGGACGTGGCTCCATGTGGAGCCGGTTTCTTCCGGCGCTTTCTGGGCGCTGAGCATCAAGGAGCCATCCTTTTGGGCGGTCGCCGTGATCGTCGATATTCGAAGAGAGGAGTGTGCGGCCTGTCCTGCTGGGCCTTCCCGAACGCATTGGGGGCCAGGTAAGAAAAGCGGAAAGCGGGAGAATTGGGCGGGATGGTGATTTCGTGCCATCCGACGTCGAGTTCCATGGATCCGGGCGTCACCATTTCCCCGTCCAACTGTAGAGGGGTCAGTGGCGCTGGGGGCTGACCGGGCTCGGGGTGAACCGAAACATGATAGATGCCTTGACGGACGATCTCGATCCGTCCCGTACGGCTTTCTGCGGGACCTGTTGCACGAGTCCTGAAACCCAAGACATGAAGATCCCCGTCCAAGGGCACGTAATGGGTGAGGAGGTAGTGGGCCGCTTCTTCGGGGAGAAGGTTAAAACGGACCGTTCGAATCCAAAGTGGAGCCCCGCTCGATCGCATGGCGTCGATCAATGGCCCCTTGAACCACGGTGTGAACATCTGGACGTGCGCGCGGCCGTGGTACCAGTAGTAGCCGCGATGTGGACGAAACAAGGCGCTGCCTGCGCTGTCGATCACGACATCATTGGGTTCGCTATAGCGCTCGACTTGGGCGAGTAGTCGCAATTGGTCGTCCAGAGTACTGGTGCCCGAGATGAAACCGAGCTGCGCTGGCAATGCGAGAAGGGGAAGTCCGTAGAGTAGCTGGAGCCAAGTGCCTGGGCGATGGCTGCGCAGGGTCAGCCACCGAACTCCTGCGCACCAGGCGCGCACTGCACAAATTCCGACTAGCCATGAAATGAGAACAAAATTATAAGGAAACGGTGCCCGGACAAAGACCAGCCCGATGGACGCGACCAGCAGGGGGAGGGACCAAAAATGGCGACGCCCCCCGGTCATATAGGCCAAGGCCCCCGCAATCAGTAGGGCGCTCGAAGGGCCGGTTTCCGCCCAGTAGGGTTGGGCGAATTGAGTTGCATTGAAACCGGGATAGAGATTTTCATGTTGAAGGGCCTGGACCACATTGATCTGCCACGCGATTCCCAATAAACCGAAGAGAGCGCCGAGGCTGAGGAGAATCAGTCCGACCGCGAGGGCTCCCACAGCGAAGGAGAATGGCCGTTCGATCCGAAAAGTCCCGACGCGGATCCGCGCCCGGGGGCGATCAGCCAGAAGCCCACCGATCCACAATAAGGCCAGGGTTGCCCCGCCGAGTAAAAGTATTTTTTGTGTCATCCCGACGGCCAGGACAAACAGGGCTCCGGCCACCAGTGCGAGGCTGCGGGACCGTGTCTTTTGGCCGGCCTCGACGAGGGCCAGACAAGCCAGAAGCGTAAAGGCCGCCCAATTGTCTCCGCGGTAGTCGATGGATGACATCAGGCCGAAGCCCACCGAGGGAACGACTGCGAGAGTCAACCAAACTTCCGGACCGCTGCGATGGCTTCTCCAACTCGCCCAGCCTAAGCAGGCCAGAGCCGCTACGAGATAGCCAAAGGCGATCTTCCGAAATCGGAGGGTATTTTCCTCGAAGCCCGCGCTGGCATCGTAGAACAGAGAATGCAGTGAGTAGCCGACAGGCAAGTGGTGTTCGTAGAAATCGAGGTAAGGAATCTGTCCGTCCGCAACCAGCCAGGTTGCGTGTCCCCATTGAAATTCATCAATCGACAGAAAGCGTGTTTGTGAAAACTGATAGATGTAGGCCAGCACGAAAATCGCGCAGGCAATCAGTCCGCCTTGCACTAAAAATCCTAGGGCTCGGTTGGGGGTTCGCGGTCCCCCGGTTTCAGTCATCGAGGTAGCCGAGGGCACGAAGCCGTTCATCGAGTTCAGGAGGCGTTTGCTCAAGAGGAACCATCGGGACGGCCCGCTCGGCATAACGCCTCACCTCTGGAGGAAGGGGCTCTTGGCCGGCCCCCTGGGCGCGCCACATTCCACCGGGCTGCCATTGGTATCGCTGCGCCCGGGCTTCGGCGATCTCGGGTGCGGCGACCCCCGGTGTTCTCCAGGCGCCTTGAAGCCCCCCGATGCGTAGAAAGCCTTGATCGTCGTAGGCGCTGAGTTGGCCTCCGATGTCGCAGAACAGCCATCGGTCGGGAAGGGCCGACTCGCCGCGTGCGATGGGGCCGAGGGCGATCCCGCCAGCCTCCTCGGGAGGCGTGAGTCCGGCAGCCTCCATGAGCGTCGGCATGACGTCGATGTGGCCGACGGGGGCGGAGAGGCGTTGAGCGGGGAGATTGGGGCCCGACAGCAGCATCGGAATGTGAGCGACCTCCGGCGTGGTCGTATGTGTGTGCATGAAGTGGAACCGGGCCTCGCCGAGACTCTCTCCGTGGTCCGCCGTCACCAAGATGATCAGCGGTCGGCTGGCCGCGCTGCGCTGAGCCTGTTCAACGAGTCGGCGAATTTGCCGATCGGCGTAGTGAATTTCGCCCGCATAGCGCTCGCGGTATTGGCTCGGACGCCGGAGTTCTGCCAGGGCCTGGTACGGGGGAATGACACCGCGGGCCTGGTTGCTGCGTCCGATCGGAAGGGGCCTGTCTCGCGCCGGTTCCGAAGAGGCGACTGCGATTTGGTCCGGTTCAGGAGGGGTGTAGGGGCCGTGGGGGTCTTGATAGTGAACCCAGATAAAACGGGGTGGGGCTGGATTGCTGGACTGGAGCCAGTCGATGGCTTCGTCGGTGGTCTCTTCGGCGATTCGTTCGACGACGTGGGGACGGTTGAGTTCAGGGGTTTCAAGCCGGTCGTCGAATTGTTCAAACCCTCGATCGAGGCCGGTTCCGCGGGTCAGCAAGATGTTGCTCACAAAGGCTGCGGTTTGGTAACCGGCGGCCTGGAAATACTCGGCCAGAGTCGGAATTCCGAGGAGCCTCGTCTCGCCGTTGCCGTGCCCGACACTGTGTTGACGCGTGGGCTGTGAAGTCATTATCGAGGCGTGCGCAGGGACCGTTCGACTCGCTGCGGCAATGGCTCGGGTGAAGACCACCGAATCGGTGGCTAGCTCGTCCAGAAAGGGCGTGGACTGGCTGCCGGCGCCATAGGCCCCGACATAGTCTGCTCGAAGCGTGTCGATCGTGATCAGGAGAACGTCTGGGGTCGTGGTCGGCTCGCCCGCGGTACAGGCCGCCCAAAAGAGCACGGCCCCCGCGGCAGCTGCGCGTTTCATCGAACAGGCGCCTGATGCCCTGCGTCCGAGCAGGCGCCTGGGGAAGATCTGAGCGCCAGCTCTGAGGTTTTTGGCGTTCGAGCGCGTCGGGCTTCTCAACACGGGGGTTGAGGATACGCGAGGCACGATTCATTCGCCGGTCGCTTATACTGAGCGCTGATTCGACTCTAACCGAATTCGCCCGTGCCGGAGTGCGTGCGGCCCGCGGGTTGGCGGATTAGGAAGGAAACCTGGCCTCAATGCCGAGCGTGCCCAGCGCTGAATTCGAAGAACATCGAAAGTCCGCCCTTGGGGCCGACCGAGTGGGGCTGTTTCTCTTCGGGGCGGATGATCCGGATGTTTTGAGACGGTTCATTTCGGAGATTCCAAAGGCTGTCGACGGTTGGCTGAGTGAAATTGTCGTGATGCTGGCCCAGCCTCAGTCGGTCAAGGAACTCGAGTCCCTCGAACAGTCTCTTTTAGGGGGTCGCCGTTTCCGGCTTCGCTTCCATCCTCCGCCGCGGCCGTCTCGCTGGGGAGAGCTCCGCAAAGCGGCCTTCGAACTGGCCCTCGTTCGACCGATCGATCACGTGGTCGTGATGCAAGTGAACGCGACGCAGCCGGCACGTAGCTTAGAGGCGGTTCACCGTGCCGTGCGTGCGGACCCCCAGAGCGTGCTGCTGGTCACTCGGCTTCGGAGCGGGGGAGGGGGGGCAAGGCTGCGTCACGGGTTGATGGCGGGTCTGCAGAACAGGATCCTTGGTTTGAGGATTCGCGATTATGCCACCTCGCTCCGGGTTTACCCGACTGCAGTTTTACGTCGGATTCCCTTTCAGCTTGATGCGGATGACGAGCGAATCGATGCTGAGCTGTTGATCCAGTGCCGCTGCCTCGGAGTGCCGGTAAAAGAGTTGAGAGTTTTCGAGGCTGCGCCCGGTGATGGGAGCGGTCACGATGATTGGCGTTCCGGCTGGAGGGCCTGTGTGACGGCGGTTGGTTTGCGTCTCCATCAGGCCCATCTGACTCGCGACGGACGCTATTTGGTCGATCATGATGTCCATTACACCCTCAAATTGTCTTCGACACGCTCTCATATGCAGATTGTCGAGGCGATCAAACCGAGGAGTGAAGTTCTCGATCTCGGCTGTTCCCAAGGCTTGCTGGC
>JAQWNI010000218.1 GCA_029268645.1 Myxococcota bacterium | reverse complement strand
CTTTGCGCCCAATGACATCTCAAAGAGCAGCCCTTTCAACACAGCAAACCGGAAAAAGCGAAAAGGCAAAAGCGAGCCCGACAGCCAAGAAGTGTCCGCGCTATTTAGCGAAGCTGAGTCTGGCCAGTCGGAGACCAGTGCGGAGCACATCAGCTTCCCCTACCGGGTTCGCGTCAGTCGCTAGCACGTCCATCGACGCGCCGTGCCGAGCACACGCTGGCCTTCCGTTCGAATCGGAAGTCAAAACGTCGCCTATAATGGTGAATATCGACGGAGGGCTGAACGCAACGGGGGGGGCATCAATGGCCAGGAATTCTGAAGGCCCGGCAGTGGGGCGAGCCCAATCCCTCGCCCGGATCAGCGGGGTCTTCGCGCTCCTCCTCTTAACTGCCAGCAGCATCGCTCTTGCGCAGCCCGACGACGATGAGAACTTTTTGGCTGTCGATGAGTTTGCCGCAGCAGACGGCCAGACCGGTGACGACATCTACCGAGGCGTCGTGGCCAACCGATTTGACGCCTTCGAACAAGTCGGGCGCATGCGCTCCGGAAGCCGCAATCAGCGATTCCAAGACGTTCGACTTCGTCTCCGATATATGAACGTTGAGAAGGAGGGGTCCCCCATCGTCTCGAAGACCATCGCGAAGTACTTCGAGCCGTCCGACGTGCGTCATCTGGGTTACCTGATCATCAACAAAAACAAGGGGCCCGACGATCAATTCGTCTACCGCCCCAGTGCCCGAAAGGTGCGACGCGTCAACGTGCGGGGTGAGGCCGTCGCAGGCACCGATTTTTCCTTTGAAGATATCGTGCCGCCTGAATTTGAAGACGGAAGCCACTCCCGCATGCCCGATCAGGTTGTGCACGGGATACCTGCCTATGTGGTCGCTGTGGTGCCCCACACGGAGACCGAATCTGAGTACTCGAAGCTCGTCATTGCCGTCGAAAAGGAACATTTCGTCCCCATTCAAACCCACTATTGGGACAACAAGCGGGTTCTGATCAAGAGGCTCGACGTCGATCCGAAGTCCATCTCTCCGTATCAGGCCACCGAGAACGGCCAAGCCAAGCAGGTCTGGGTCGCCCTATCCTCAAAAATGAGCCAACTCAAGCTCGACACCTACACCGAGATGAACGTTGAGGAGTTCAAGGCCAACCCCAACCTCAGAAGCCGTCACTTCTCGGAACGCGAACTCACCGCTTCGCGCTAAGCAACGATTCGGCTTCGACCCACTGTCCCCGAAATTGCTTACGACTCTCATCCACAAGATCGTGGCAGGCACACATCCCATTCTCGTCAAGCGGGCGTTTGCACTCACTGCGGTCCTTGACCGGAAAGGGAAGCAAACCATCATCACTGAGTACCAAGAGTCGATTGCCTGCAGCTAAGGCTAATGCTTGGGGATCGAAATTCTCAGGGCCGAGCTTCTGGATCAGCTTCGGCGCATCGGAAGCCTCACCCGACCAACGATAGAGATGCCCCCCGCCCCTTTGGCCTTCGGAGCCCGTCGAAATGATGTAATCACCCCGGGCGGGGTCCAACACCATGTCGGCAATCCCGTCGCCACCCAGATCTAAAATAATACCCGCCGAAAAGGCAGGTGCTGCCAGTCCAAGGGCGACCCGATCCGGGTTCGTGAACGGGATCACAATCGCTCGTCCGGAACGGCGCGGATTCCTGAGCCCAATCAACAAGCTCGCCCCATCGCGACCCGCAGCAAGCGCCTGAATACTGAGGCCTCTCCGATCGGGACTCAGATAAGGCAACTCCCTGTGCAGCTCCATAATGGAACTCCCGATCCCGAGGCGGCTTAACTCCTTCGACTCACTGAGCGCGGTATTGAGTTTTTTGTACGCCGCGCCCACGGGCTCAAATTCTTGGCGCCCGTCGACCATGACAGGGCGAACCGCCAGAAACCTTCTTCGATATGGCCGGTTGGCACCGCGTTTTCGCGCCCGGGCGTGAGAGGTCAGGAAGTAGAGCTTGTCCCCCAAGGGTGCGACGGCTTCAAGGGCAGAGAAGTCTCGTCGCGCCCACCGGTTTGTCCCGGTAAAAGGGTACATATCGATCGGACGGAGAGGCGCGCCCCCATCGGGCGAGTAAACGTTCATCACATCGGTTCGATCATCGGCCACAACAAGGTCGCCGTGCGGCTCAAAGAATGCGGCGGAGGCATCGCACACGTTCCGAAAAATGGGGTTGGACACCGGCTCTGCAGAAGCCACAGTGGACAACATCCACGCAACCACCACGAGCGCCACCGTTTTAAGAACCATCAGCTTCCTCCAGAATTCAAAATCACTTTACTCGTGACTCAAGGTATCCGCTTGAGAGTGAACTGAGCTCCACTGCCCGGATCCGCCCGAATCGAAATCGAGCCATAAGAACGAAGATCCATGACTCTCATTAAAGCCGCCAGATCGGCCTCCGACTTCGAGGACTAACTCTCGTGTCTTCGAAGGCCCGTCAAATCTCGAACGCCTCCCCGGTCTGCGCTCGTTGCCATGAGAGCGTAGGCCTGAAGAGCACGAGAGACGACTCTTTCTCTTTTTTCCGGCCGCCACGCTCGGCCTCGGCGGGCTTGCATGCGTTCTCGGCGCGCCTGAAGTTCGGTTTCGGCAACCAAAAGTTTGATCTCGCGCTCGGGAATGTTGATCCGAATTCGATCACCCTCCTCGACCAAGGCGATGGTTCCGCCCTCGGCGGCTTCTGGCGAGACATGGCCAATCGAGAGCCCCGACGTCCCCCCACTGAACCGACCGTCTGTAATCAAAGCGCACGCTTTGCCCAGCTTCTTCGATTTCAGATACGAAGTCGGATACAGCATCTCTTGCATACCCGGGCCACCGCGCGGGCCCTCGTAGCGAATCACCACGACATCTCCTGCCTGAAGCTGGTCCCTCAGGATCGCATCACAAGCGTCTTCCTGGCTTTCAAAAACGCGGGCCTGCCCTTCGAATTGCCAGATCGATTCATCGACTCCCGCCGTCTTTACGATGCAACCATTCTCGGACAAGTTTCCAAAGAGAACCGCAAGCCCTCCGTCTCGGGTGTGTGCGTGCGGAACGTCGCGAATAACACCGGCGACCCCGTCCTCATCGGCCTCCTCGAAATACTTGTCCTGGGAAAAGGCAATCGTCGTCCGCACCCCACCCGGGGCCGAGAGGGACCGCTGTCGAGCCCAATCTGACGCGACCCCGCTGCGAATATCCTCTCGGGCAATGGCGTCGGCCAGGCGCGGCGTATGGATCGTGCGGACATTTGAATGCAACAAGCCTCCTCGGTCTAACGAACCGAGAATCGTAAAGATGCCCCCTGCCCGCCCTACGTCCTCCATGTGGTCATTCGAGGAAGGCGCCACCTTACAAATGCAGGGCGCGCGACGAGAAATACGATCGATATCGTCCATGCCGAAGTCGACTTCAGCCTCCTCAGCCGCCGCGAGAAGGTGCAAAACCGTATTCGTCGATCCGCCCATCGCGACATCGAGGGTCATCGCATTTTCGAAAGCTTCGAAGGTGGCGATCTCCCGGGGCAGCAGCCCCGCCTCGCGGTCTTCATAGTGGCGCCGGGCCAAATCGACGATGAGACGGCCGGCTTGTTCGAAAAGCTCCCAACGGCGTGCATGGGTGGCGAGAAGCGTCCCATTCCCCGGCAACGCGAGGCCCAGTGCCTCCGTCAAGCAGTTCATACTATTCGCGGTAAACATGCCCGAACAAGAGCCACAGGTCGGACAAGCTGAGCGCTCGATCACGCCGATCGTCTCGTCGTCGACATCGTCATTGACCGCGTGAACCATGGCGTCGATCAAGTCGACTTTCTCCGGCAAGGCGTTGCCATGTCGGTCGCGGCTCCCCACGACTTTCCCGGCCTCCATCGGCCCGCCTGATACGAATACGGTCGGGATATTCAGCCTCAAAGCAGCCATCAGCATACCGGGCGTAATCTTGTCGCAGTTAGAAATGCAAACCAGAGCATCTGCACAGTGGGCATTCACCATGTACTCGACGCTATCAGCGATCAACTCCCGACTCGGAAGCGAATAAAGCATGCCCGAATGACCCATCGCGATACCGTCATCCACCGCAATGGTATTGAACTCTCGTCCAACACCACCGGCCGCTTCGATCACCGCCTTTAGACGCTGTCCTACATCATGAAGATGAACGTGGCCCGGTACGAATTCGGTAAAGCTATTCGCGATGGCGACAATCGGCTTTTCAAAATCCTCGTCAGTCATTCCCGTTGCGCGCCATAGCGCTCGAGCTCCGGCCATATTGCGACCGTGCGTCGTGGTCTGACTTCGATATCCCTTGGCCATAATTCGACTCAACTCTCTCGCAAAGCAAAAAGGGGCAACGGGGCTCAGTCGTGCAACATGGCATCGACTTCTTGACGAAACCGCTGGATGGCATCATGCCGAAGCGCGTGTTTCGTCTCACGGTGGGCGCGCGGATGCAGAGTTTGGGCCAATTCTCGGGCTCGCGTCATCACCCGGGTCTCGAGCTGGTCAAGCGGAACCGCCTGATCCAAATAACCAGCATCAACTGCGCCCTGAGGCGAATATATTTCGGCTTGGCTGATGGCACGCTGCAGGTGCCGTTTACTCAGGCGTTCTCGGGCAAGAAGGATGGCGAATTCAGGCATGGTCATTTTGATCGCCACCTCGTTGAGTCCGACCTTATAGTCCCCGTCTGCTCCAATTCGCTCGTCGACCGCCAAGAGCAGCACCGCCCCCATCGCCAGCGTATGGCCTGTTGCGCCAATCAACACTGGCACCGGACATTCAAAAAAACGGAGCGCCAACTCAGCCCCCCGACCGACCATCGCGCGAACCGCTTCAGCCCCTTGCCCCATGACCCCCAAATCGAAGCCGGCCGAAAATCGGCCCGGGCGTCCAAACAAAACGATGGCTTGGACCTCTTCGGCCAGCGCTCGATCCAAGGCCGCATGCAGCGCATCCAACATCGGCGGACCTAAAGCGTTCGCCTTGCCGTCATCGAGGCGAAAGACCGCGATGCCGTCCTCAACCGTGTACTCCAGGTGCTCAGCCATACCAGTGCCTCTTGTTAAGCCGACCGGACTCCGCCGGGCAGAATAAAATCCGACGCTCCTTCTCCCCTGGGCCTTTATGACGGCCCTCGCCCCAGGGTCCTCCGACTCGCGCCTAATCTGAGTCTTCCGACCCCTTGATCGCCCAACTGGCCAACATAAAGGGTGAGGTCAGAATCAACGGCGGGATGACGAGGATGACCGCCACCGGGCGCTCCCGAATGAGCCGCTTCCACTCGGCCCAATCCACCGCCCACGCGGAACTGGGTGCGCACAGGGTCGCCGCAAGGAGCCCAATGGCCAGTATTTTTCTTAGGCGCATCGCCTGCCTCCCGATCGGCCGTTCCAGAGACCGCCACCCCAAAGGATGCCTCACCTGAAGCGCTTTTGCCCAACCGCCACAACGTCGCCTATTCGGCCAGCCGCATTGAGTCCCGCGCCCAGGTGCCCTCAAGCCTGCGGGGACAGCCCCCTCCGGTGGAACGTGTTCGACCGGGTCGCGCCCCGGGGCCAGGTGGCGAGTGAGCCGGCTCCTTGGCGCTCGGCTGTGCTAGCACGAAGTGCGTGAGTGATTCCGCGCACCCGACTCTCCAGGTCCTCGCTCAACCCGCGATGCGATGGTTCCTGGCGGCTCGCTTCAGCCTGATGTTTGGTCGCTCCCTCGTGGCCGCCACCCTCTCCTACCACGTATTTATCGTGAGCGATTCCTACGCCGCCTTAGGCCTACTCGGGCTGGTCGAATTTTTACCGGTCATCCCGGGTTCTTTGGTCGCGGGCGTTGTCGCTGATCGATATGACCGGAGGCGTATTCTCATTGTAGCCGCTGCCATCTCCCTGCTTGGAACCGCCACCCTGGCCTACTTAACTCGGGAACAAATGGACTCCATGCCGGCCATCCTGACCTTGGCCTTGCTCCTGGCTCTCGTCATGAGCTTCGCCCGGCCTGCCAACAGCGCCCTCCTCCCCAACTTGGTTCCCCGAGCCATTTTCCAAAATGCCGCTGTAGTGGCTTCCAGCACCGTTCAGCTAGCCTTTATTTCTGGTCCGATTGCGATGGGGTTCGTGGTTGGCCCAGGGGGACTGGCCGGGGCCTATGCGGTGGCCGTCGTTTTTTACGGGTTGGCTCTACTTTTTCTGCGGGCCTTGCCCCGGGTGGCTCAACCGGCCCATCCGAGCCCCATCAGCTGGACCGCTGTCCGGGAAGGGCTCTCTTTCGTTTTGCGCCACCAGCCCATTTTGGGCGCGATGACTTTGGACATGCTGGCGGTCATTTTTGCGGGCGCCACAGCACTGCTTCCCGTTTATGCGGAAGAGATTTTGCAGGTCGGCCCCCAGGGATACGGCTTGCTGCGATCGTCCATTGCGATCGGCGCCTTCTCGATGGCGATTGTTCTGATGGTCATTCGACCGTTCCAACGACCCGGACGGGTACTGCTGTTTGCGGTCTTGGTCTTCGGTCTCGCTACGATCGTTTTTGGACTTTCCCGGTCACTGACCCTCTCCGTCATCGCTTTCATCGCCGCAGGAATGGCCGACCAGGTCAGCGTGACGACTCGATCGGTGATTCTTCAAATGTCCACCCCCGATGCATTACGCGGCCGGGTGAATGCTGTGAATTTCATCTTCATTGGCGCTTCAAACGAACTCGGGGATGCCGAATCGGGCTTTCTGGCCTCGCTGACCAGTGCCACGTTCTCGGTCGTGGCGGGAGGAGCCGCTTGCTTGGGGATCCTGGCCGCCGTCAGCCTCGGAATGCCCCAACTCCGTCAATACCAACCGGGGCGATCCGACCCGTCCTCTCCTGCTTGATCACCGAGCGACTGACCCCACAGATTGACCCTTGGAGACCTCCGATGCCCAGAAAATGGATCCTCGCAATCGCTTTAGGCACGAGCCTTCTCCTGCTTGCCCGCTTTGGGTTACCGGCCTTGGTGGAAAACCAGCTGAATCGCGTGACGCCCCACGCACCGTGGGTGGTCTCTCGGGAGGCGCAAAGCCTCCACCAAACCCTCCTCATTGCAGACCTGCACGCTGACCCCCTTCTGTGGGAAAGAGACTGGCTCCATCGCAGCCGCCGAGGCCATACGGACCTACCCCGCCTTCAGGAAGGCGGGGTCGCTCTGCAGGTCTTTACCGCTGTGACCCAAAGCCCATCGGGCCAAAACTACGAATCTAACGAGATCGAGGGCGATACGATCACTTATCTCGCCGTGGCCCAGGGGTGGCCAATCGACACCTGGAGCCAACCCATC
>JAQWNI010000217.1 GCA_029268645.1 Myxococcota bacterium | reverse complement strand
TCGTCGGGGGGATCAATCGGAATATTGGAGCTCTCAACCACGACCGTACCGGTACCCGGGCACTGACAGGTTTGGGTTGTATTGGGGACGGCGTTACATTCATCCTCGACTGCGGCGAGAATTTCCTCAAAAGCGGCCTCTGAATCAATTATGGCATCATTTCCCTCCGCCGGAGGATCGCACTCCAAAGAGGGTGAACCTGTTCCACTGAGCTCGCAATCGTACACTATTTCGTCCGGTTCTACTTGGCCATCGGGACAGGTGAAAGCTAACGATCCGGAGAAAGTAGGGGCCTCGCTACCCCCTGAAACGGCTGTCAGGGTACCTGTGAGGCTCGAGCAGAGTCCGGCCTGAGTTAGGTTAAAAATCATAGAGCCCTCAGTACCGGAATCCGTTATTTGAGCGGTACCGATGAAGGGGCCGACGGCTGCGTCGCTGCCAACACATGCGTCGAAGGTTGCCGTGGCCTCCGGCCCACCACTGTTGTTGCCGCAAGCGACGAACGCCGGTACCGCCAACAGCATTATCAGAACTTGTGTAATTCTTCCCATCAGATCTTCTCCCTTTGAGTTTTACTCGATGCGATTGAAAATTATAATTCGCCGGAGATATTACACAATTCCGGGGCTAGGACATTCAGGCTGGGTTCTGGCACAACGTCCGGGTATGGGCGTTATGTTAAATCGATAGGGGAGCCCCGTGGCGGGGCGATTTCAAGGTGCGCGCGCCGCAGGGCCGCCGCTGCAGTCTCTCCGGCTTCCCACTCGGCGGGCCATGGGCGCAGGCGCGCCTTCGGGACACCCGGGGCGCGTTTTTTTGAGCTACGGCCAGCTGCCACCGGCTGACTGGTCGAAGGACCAGTCGCCTTCGAGTTCAGGCGGCTCGCTGGGGCGACGGGTCACCTTCGCCATGGGAGGCGCCCGGGCGGGGAGGCTCAGACAATCGAGGATGCGCCGGGCGATGTTCGGGTCTTCGATCGCCGCGATGAGACGCATCGTCGATCCGCAACGCGAGCTTCCCGTCGCGGCACTCCTCAAGCCGTTCGCTCGCAAGCGGCGGCGGCGCCTGATTCGGCATGGGGTTCGTGGGGCTCTTCGCGGCTCGAGCGGAGAGGAGATGGAGCCGACGAGCGGACTCGAACCGCTGACCTGCTCATTACGAGTGAGCTGCTCTACCAGCTGAGCTACGTCGGCTTGACGGGGCAGATCTTTCTTCGGCCCATTCGGGCGCGAAACTTAGCCCCGGCCCCTGCCTGTTGCCATCAGATCCAACTGAGCAGTGATATGAGAATCGGGCCCTTTCTCAAGAGGTCGCCGGTCGTTTTGGCGCAGCCTGGGGCCGGCTCTGGGTCGACTCAGTGCGTCCGGGGCGCGCGGGGCGGGTCCCGCATTGACCGAACCCTATGGAGAGTCGTAGCATGCAGTGGACCGGGCCTGTGGTGCATTGGCCTGCCTGGAAAGTCGTGTGGAGAAAATGATGCCGGTGCTACCCCTCATCGACCTACTGATCTGGCTGGGCTGGACCTCATTGTTTGGTGCGTTTGCCCTGAAGGCCATCGCGATCACCACGTCCTACCGGCCGCAGCTTTTTGGACTGGGGCCGATGGATCTGACGATTCTGGCCGCGGTCTTTCTACTGTTCTCGCTGGCTCTCGCGGCCCGCAGCTGGGTAAAGAGCCTCGAGACGTCATCCTCCTGGGTGGCTCGAGATCGAGCGGCGGCTACGCTGGACGCCTACAGCGCGGTTCAGGCCGAGGCCCGCCGTGCGGAGAACCGTGAGGGCGACCACTCGTCAGAGGTCAGGGCGTCCAGTCGCGCCTCGGCTAAGCCTCAAGGTGTCTAACATTGGTGCGGATGGCTTGGGGCCGGAAATCAGGCCTCTTCGCGGCGCCCGGGAATCAGGGTCAGGGCCGATAGGGCGAGTTCTCGGTAAAGCCGGGCACCCATCACGAGCACTCCGGTGGCCTTCTTAATCGTCTTGGACATTGGTCTCTCCCTCCCGGCGATCTTTGGCCGGAATCATCAGAAGGGGAGTGGCCACCAGGGCGGCCTCGGTGTCGAGGAATTCCAGCGGCTTCCTACTTCTTCCGTCGTCACTGCGTGATACCTTCCCGCCCGTGCAAGAGAATTCCCCGATCGATCGTCTGATTTGGCTCAACGGATCCCTCGCGCCCTGGGAATCCGTCACCGTGCACGTCCTCTCCCATAGCCTGCAGCGGGGATCGCTCGTTTTTGACTATATGAGCGTGCACGAAACCCCGCGGGGCCCGGCAGTTTTCCGGTTGGACGCCCACATTGAGCGGATGCTGCAATCCTGCAAACTGATGGGGCTTCCGATTGAATTTAATGCCGCGGAAATTCGAGCGGGCGTCCTGGCCGCGGTTCGCGCGAACCCCGGTGCCAAAGCGGTGAAGGCCAGTGCTTATTTCGCCTCGGTTGAGGTCGACGTGGTGCCGATTGATCAAAGGGTCTCGTTGGCGATCGCCGCATACGACCCGCAGCGAGACGTGGTCGAACGCTTACCCGGCCAAAGACCCTCTCGGCGCTCGCCCATTCGGCTGTGGCTTGAGAAGAAGGCCCATCAGCGCCGGGAAGACATCATTTCTCCCCATGCCAAAGTCTCCGCCAACTACGCTTCCAGCATGACGGCCAAGCGTCGGGCCCAGGAGGAGGGCTTCGACGAAATTCTACTTGTCGATGAAGAGGGCTGGGTCGCGGAGGGGCCGACCACCAATGTCTTCGTGGTCGATGCCGAGGGCCTGCTGCTTACCCCGCATGAAGAAAGAGTCTTGCAAGGAGTGACCCGACGCAGCCTGATCGATTTGGCCAGCGCCGATGGCTATACGGTTCGCGAAGAGCGCATTCGACCGGAGACTCTCTTTGAAGCCCGAGAAGTCTTCTTGACCGGGACCACCGCGGGTGTTGCACCGGTCGAATCCATTGACGGCCATCCAATCGGATCGGCTTGCCCAGGGCCGGTCGCGAAAGCGCTTTACAAACACTTTCAGCGGGTGGTGTCCGGAGAAGACCCCGACTATGTCCACTGGCTGACCTTCGCCGACGCTGAAAACCCTGCGCCAGGGGAGGGCGCCTAACTCATGCGCGTGCTCTCGGGAACCAAACCGACTGGCGAAATGCTTCACCTCGGCAACTACTTCGGTGCCTTGCGTCAGTTTGTTGCGCTGCAGGAAAAGTACGACGATGCACTCTACTTCATCGCCGATTATCACTCGATGACCTCCGTTCGCGATGGCGCCCTGCGCCGCCGCTACACCGAAGCGGTTGCGCTCGATTATTTGGGGGCGGGGCTCGATCCCCAGAAGGCCATTTTATTCCGCCAAAGCGATATCCCCGAAGTCACTGAGCTGACGTGGATCCTGACTTCCGTCACCCCGATGGGAATGCTCGAGCGGGCTCATGCCTACAAGGCGGCCATGGATCGCGGCGAAGCGGTTGACCATGGGTTGTTCACCTACCCGGTCCTGATGGCGGCTGATATTTTGCTCTATCACGCGGATGTCGTCCCCGTCGGGCAAGATCAGAAGCAGCATATCGAGATGACACGGGATATGGCCCAGCGCTTCAATCACGCCTACGACTGCGAAGCCCTGGTTTTGCCGGAGCCCTATACCCTGGACGATACCGCCGTCGTCCCCGGCACCGACGGGCGTAAGATGAGCAAGTCCTACGACAATACGATTCAAATGTTTGCTGCGAAAAAACCCTTAAAAAAGTCCGTGATGGGCATCGTGACTGACTCGACGCCGGTTGAAGAGCCCAAGGAACCCACAGGTCCACTTTTCGATCTTTGGCGGCTGTTCGCCGATCAAGCCGAAAGCGAAGCGCTCGCCACCCGGGCTCGGGCCGGTGGACTCGGGTACGGCGACGTGAAGAAAGAGCTGTTGGAAAAAATTCTCGATCACTTTGGCCCGATGCGAGAGCGACGTGATCACTATGCAGGGCGTCCAGATGAGGTGGAAGACATCCTCCGACAGGGCGCCGTTCGCGCCCGGGCGATTGCGGAGCCGGTTCTCGAACGGTGCCGGGAAGCGGCGGGTCTCGGCGAGCCGGGCTAAAGGCGCCTGGCTGGCCTCTTAATCGGCCAAGTAATACTCGATGGTCGAAACGACGCGTACTCGCTTGAGATGCGGGTTGTTCTTGTCGCGATCCCGGATCGAAAATTGCCCCTGCTGCGCGCGCTTGATTCGGCCGAGTTGGCTCTGAGAGTCAGCGGCGAATTTCTCGGCCACCTCTCGGGCTTGTCGCGTCGCTTCTTCAACCATCTGCGGCTTGACGGTATTTAGTCCGGTAAAGAGGTACTCGGTTCCGCCGCCATACCCGGCGCTGGAAAGAGCAATTCCGCGCTGGCCGAGTTCGGAAAGGCGCGCGATGGCCGCGCGCACTCTGGGAACATCGGTTGAGTAAACGGTGACCGATTGGCTGGCGACGTAGCGAAAGGCCATCTGGGTTGTGTTGCCGTACTGCTGAGCGAGCTTGTCGGTGACGGCAGGCGGTGACGTCGTGATTTCCACGGCCTTGATCTTGTTTTCGCCGAGAAATTCACGAATGGCTGAGGTCTGTCGCTCTAGTTCCTTATAGAGCGCAGGGAGTTCGTTGGCAGCGGCCGAGAAGCTGATTGGCCAGAGTACGACGTCAGCCGGGACTTCTCGCTCGGCGAGCCCTTTGACGGTCACGCTTCGTTCGTATTCCCGCAGTTCAACCACGGCGTGGCCCACTAGGTAGCCGAACAGGCCCGCCCCCAAGAAGATCCAGAAGCCCAAAATGGCTGCAGATCGCTTCAAAGGTTCTGGTTCCGATTTGTTCAAATCCATCACCTGAAGAGACGTCGCGCAGAACCTGTGGGTTCCCGCTTAGGCCGGACTCTATGCGATGAGACCGCCACCGAATTCGCTTAGCCGAGAATGACGGCGAGTTGCCGGGCTTGGGCCAGCAGCTGACCATCGGCACTCCAGATTTCTCCGTCTTCCTCGATGTAGCCGCCGTGGGCTAAGCGGGACCGAAAGATGGCCAGGCAGTGTTCGTCGGAGCGGACGCCCGTTTCGGCCGGGTCCATCCGGTAGTGGATGGTGAGATCGACGGTGGGCAGGGCGCCGAGGGTTTCGTCTCGATGTGCGCGTGCGAAAACCGCCGGGGGCAGTGCGTCGGAGTATGCGGCCAGCAGTGGGTGATCAAGCGGCCGCGGTGTCTCGGGTCGAATCCACGCGGCCATCACGGCGGTCTCGTTCTGCGCATTGGGTTGCATGTGGGGAATGAATCGATAGTCGTAGCGTTCGTGCAGCGGAATCATCGCTTCGCCTCGAGGCAGCGAGGCGGCCAGCGGCACATCCGGCATCTCTGCGTGGTAGAACGCGTGGCTTTCTCGGGGGGTCGAGCACGCAGCAAGGGCAAGGGCCCGCAGCTTACCCGCTTGGGTGACCCGGGCGGTCACAGTGCTCAGTGACCCGCCTCGGCGTTCGACGCGTGTTTCGATCAGGGCCTCTCCCTCAGTTGGGGGCGAGGTGTAGTGGACGGTTAGGGATCGAGGGAGCCGATCGGCGTCATCGACGGCCGCGCTGACGGCCCTCTGGAGTATGGCCGCCAGGTAGCCTCCATTGGGACCTCGAATGATCCACCATCCCGGATCGAATCGGGTCGAATACGTGCCCTCTTCGACGAGGGTGACGGCCGTGTCTCGATCGAATCGATTGATGTTCTCGGTTTCCACGTGGGGCTCCTGTCAGCGGGGTGCGGGCACCCTATCAGGATAGGCGGGAACCGTCAGGTCCATCGAAACCCATTCCGGAGGATGCGGTTGGAATGGGTCGTTGGAGCACGAGGTATCGATTCAGGTTTTGGCTCCGGCCGTCTGCCGAAAAACGCGCGACCTCCTTGAGGCCCGAACTCCGAGACAGCGAATCGACCTCATCGTCGTCACAGTGGTGGCAATATCGCAGCGCATTGTTCATCGAACCGAATCCCAGCAGATAATCACCGGGTTCGAGCTGGCTTGGGTCCAAGGTCGCGTGGCCGGCCTCTGTGAGCGTCGACCAGGGAAGTGTGCGCCCTTCGAAGCGGTCTTGATCTGCAAATTGCCAGGCTGCAACGACCAACTGTCCGCCGGGCGCAACCCGATTCGCCAGATGTTTCATGAATTGTCGGCGCTGAGAATGTCCGGGGACGTGGTGAATCAGGCCGAATGCGACGACGAGATCAAAGCGCGCTGAAGGCCACACGTCGCTTGGCATCTCCTCCAAGGCGTCCGCCTGAATCCATTCTGTTTCCACGTCCTCAAGGGTGGCCAGGGAGGGCTTTGCCAGCGAGATCATCAGCGGGTTGTCGTCGAGGCCGCAATATTGGAAAGGCGCCCCTAGGCGGGGGTGGAGGGCCAGGGCGAACCGCCCGTTTCCACAGCCGATGTCGAGGACGCGAAGGCTGCGTTCCCCGGGTCGATTAGGCAGGGGAATCTGGTCCCAACCGGGCCAAGCGTGGTTTCGGGTCTCCGCAAAAGCAGCTGCGGTTCGTTCATAAAAAGAGCGATTGAGATCGCGAAGTTGTTGTCGGGTTTGGGAGTTCATGGATCTCGGGCCGCGATTTGACGACCGGGTGATCGGGGATGGTACTCTAAGCCGTGACTATGGCCTCACGAAACCCGCCCTCGCTCCGACCTCCCCACGTTGCCGACTTTGACCCGGCGCGGCATCGCGAGGCTTTGGTGGCGATCGTGCGGGCCATCGAGTCTCTTCCCGACGATGGGGGCGTGGTCTCTCCAGCCGATTTCGATCGTATCCTTCGGGCGAATCCCCGAGACGGTCGAGGTTTTTTTTCCCGCAGTCAGATCATCGCGGGGTTCCGAGCCCTGGGTCCAGAAGTTGGTTCTCGGCTCGATGAAGAAACCTTCGTCCGGCGCGTACAATTACGCCCCGTCCGCACTCAAAGCGGCGTCACCCCGCTGACCGTCCTGACCAAGCCTTTTCCCTGTCCAGGGCGTTGCGTTTTTTGTCCCAACGACGTCCGCATGCCGAAGAGCTACCTCGCCGATGAACCCGGGGCTCAGCGGGCTGCCCACAGCCATTTCGACCCCTACGACCAAACATGGAATCGTCTGGCGACCTATCGAGCGATCGGTCATCCCATTGACAAAATCGAGCTGATTATTCTCGGAGGCACTTGGTCCGCGTATCCAGAGGCGTACCAGATTTGGTTCGTGAAGCGTTGTTTTGATGCGCTGTCGGATTATGGCGAGGGCGTTGACGGTCGCGGCGAAGTCGATTTTGAAATTCGAGATTTTTCAGCGTTGACCGACTCAGGCGGGCGGGGTTACGACGATACGGTATCGGCCCACCTGAGGAAGCGGCTCGATGGACGGTTGTTAGCGCGTTCCGAATCGGCCAGTTGGTCGGATCTCGAAGTAGCCCATCGCCGGAATGAGACGGCGGTTTGTCGCAACGTGGGATTGGTGATCGAAACCCGGCCCGATCGCGTGAACGCTGCAGAGGTTCTCCGAATTCGGCGTCTTGGCTGCACCAAGGTTCAGATTGGCATCCAGTCTCTCTCTGATGACATTTTGCGAAAGAACGGCCGAGGGCATGACGTGGCGGCAACTCGGCAGGCTCTTCGGTTGTTGCGGGCGGCGGGGTTTAAGATTCATGCGCATTGGATGCCCAATCTGCTTGGTTCGACCCCTTCGATGGACCAGCGGGATTTCGATCGGCTCTTTGATGATGATGGGATTCGCCCGGATGAGCTAAAGATTTACCCCTGCAGCCTGATCGAGACGGCAGAGCTGATGGACCACTATCGCCGGGGTGAGTGGCGGCCTTATGCTCACGAGGAACTTCTCGAAGTGATCGTGGCCGCCTTGGCGAAGGTGCCCCGCTATTGCCGCGTGACCCGGGTTATTCGAGATATTTCCTCTGACGATATCGTGGCCGGTAATAAGCTGACGAACTTTCGACAGATCGCCGAACAAGAATTGGGGCGCCGAGGAGGATATTGCGTCGACATTCGCTCACGGGAAATTAGACGCGAGCGGTTTGATGTGGACCAACTCGTGCTTCGGGAAACCGCCTATTCGAGCTCCGTTGGCGAAGAGCAATTTCTTGAGATGGTGACGGAGGATGATCGGTTGGCCGGCTTTCTCCGGCTTTCGTTACCCGGTTCCGATCACCAGTCTGAAACCCCCGAAGTCTTGCGTGGCTGCGCGGTGATTCGTGAAGTCCATGTGTATGGCGCCTCGCTTGGCCTAGGGCTTCGTGATCGGGGGCGCGCCCAACATCGCGGACTGGGGCGTCAACTCGTCGAGGTCGCTGTGCAGAAGGCCCAAGCTGGAGGATTCGATCAACTCGCTGTGATCTCAGCGGTGGGAACCCGAGACTGGTATCGCCGTCTTGGATTTGAGGACGGTCCCCTGTATCAGCGTCGTCCGCTCGATGGGGGTGGGTGAGATCGGACGCGGGACCGCAGTGCGGTCCCGCGTCGGGATTCACTCAATGGATTCTAAACTCCAGGCCCTCTCCGGCTCCATTGACCTCAGCCTGGATCGTCGATCCTTCTGGGAACTCGCCCTCCAAGATTCGGATGGCCAGGGGGTCTTGCACCATCCGTTGGATGACCCGCTTGAGCGGTCGTGCGCCGTACTGCGGGTCGTATCCTCGGTCCGCCAACAATGTCATCGCCGCGGGGCTGACCTCCAGGCTGAGCCTTCGGTCCGCGAGGAGTGAACGGACGCGTTCGAGTTGAATCTCGGCAATGTTTCCAATCTGATCCCGGCCGAGTTGATGGAAAATCATGACATCGTCGACCCGGTTCAGGAATTCGGGTTTGAAATGCCCCTTGAGTGCATCCATCACCCTGTCTTCCATCTCGCTCTGCTGGCTCTCCTCCGAGAGGTCGACGATGTAGGAACTCCCGATATTCGACGTCATGATCAGAACCGTGTTGCGGAAGTCGATTGTTCGCCCTTGGCCGTCGGTGAGTCGTCCATCGTCGAGAATTTGCAGAAAGATGTTGAAGACATCAGGGTGCGCCTTTTCGATCTCGTCGAATAATAAGATGGTGAACGGCTTGCGTCGGACAGCCTCGGTGAGCGTGCCGCCCTGCCCGAACCCGACGTACCCGGGGGGCGCGCCGATTAAACGCGACACCGCGTGCTTCTCCATGTACTCGGACATGTCGATGCGCACCATCGCGTCCTCGGTGTTGAACAAAAACGT
>JAQWNI010000216.1 GCA_029268645.1 Myxococcota bacterium | reverse complement strand
GAGAGTCTCCGACCGGAAGGAGAGGTTCACTGAAGTGACCGGTCGGTCCGAAATTTCAGACATCAGCGCCGTAAGAGCCACTGAGTCCACGCCCCCCGAAAGGAAAGTGCCGACTTCGACGTCCGCCACGAGGTGGCGCTTGATCGATGAACGAAGCGCGGAGCGAGCACGCTCAGCCGCCTCATTCGCATCCATTTTGTCGACCCCGCCAATCTGGTCCTCCAACCGGTAGTACTGGCAGGGGGGATGAAATCGGCCGGCCTTCGTCTTCGCCCAAGTTCCCGGAGGCAAAGCACGGACCGCAGAATGCAGGGTTCGCGGCGCGCCAATCGAGCCCCACAGCAAGAACTCTGCAATGGATTCTGGGTCTGGATCACCCACATCGACAACCGCTCGAAGTGCACCAATCTCCGACGCGAAGGCAAAGCCTTCTGGCCCGTCAACGTAATAGAGGGGCTTGATGCCGAGCGGATCGCGCGCGATCAGGAGTTCCTTCGACTGATCATCCCAAAGCGCGAATGCAAACATCCCGACCATTCGATCGAGGATTTCGAGTCCCCAAACCCGGTACCCGATCAAAATAATTTCGGTATCCGATTGGGTCCGAAACAACTGCCCCTGCTCCTCAAGCTCACGGCGAAGCTCGAGATAGTTGTAAATCTCTCCATTAAAGACGACATGGAAACGGCCCTGCTCATCCGCCATCGGCTGCTGGCCGGACACGGAGAGATCGATAATGCTCAGCCGGCGATGACCCAGGGCGACTCGGCGGTCTTCTGACTGCCAAGTCCCTCCAGCGTCCGGCCCTCGATGTCGTTGCAGCGCACACATCCGCTCAACGAGGGCGCGATCGGTGGGTCTTCCCGTTTTGAGCGACACCAGGCCGGCGATCCCGCACATTCCGGCGATTCTACCCCCGGCCCCCGACAAGTCAATCTCAGAATCAGAAACAAGAGGGGTGCAGTGACCGCAGGCGCTCCAAAAGATCGCGGCCGGCCCATCATGGACGAAAGGGCTTCGTGCAACCTGCCCGGAAAATTGTCGACGGCCAGGTAGCCGCGAAGTCACGTCACAGGAGCTAAAGTCTCAAGTGAAATCGGCGGATCGCCACGGCAGGAGTTCTCCTTGATTTACGTCGTGCTCGGCATGCACAAATCCGGCACAACCCTCATTTCCCAGACCCTGCATCGATCGGGCATTTCAATGGGCCCCGAGTTCGATGAGCGTGTGAGCTATGACGCAGGCAACCAATGGGAGCGGAGAGAATCCTGGCTGATCAATCTCGAAATGCTCGGCGCGCAGGAGGCCCAGTATTACAGCCTCGACTTCTGGAAGCCCCCCGTCGGCGATCGGCCCGAAGCAGTCGGCACCAAAATCCAAGAACTTTGCCAAAGCGCAGCCTGTGAGGCTGAGGATTGGGGTTTCAAAGACCCCCTCAACTGCCTCACCTATGCCCACTGGGCCGATATTCTGCCTCCCCATAGGGTCATCGCAATTTATCGAGACCCTGGTGAGGTCATGCAACACTACGGTTGCCGCGGGTGGGATCTCCGAAGGGCTTGGCGAGTCGCCCGCGCGTGGAGCGCCTACAACGAAGGCATTCTGAATGCGGTCAGTCATCTCACTTCGCCAACAATCTGCTTGCGATACGACGCGATGATGAACGGCGAGGCGGAGCTCAATCGATTGCGGGCCTTCGTTGATCGAGACCTCGTCGACGTACGCAAAGCCTCAAGTTACCGTGCTCGAGCAGGTCACCCGCTCAGTCCGCCTGTGGGGAGGCTCCGGGGCGCCATGACCGGTTCGAACCCCACTCAAACCCTTCTGGCCCTCGACGACCTTCGAAGGACCGCTCTCAACTAGGTGAAAGCACAGCCTCCAAGGTCAGGCTTTGAAAATTTCATCTACCCCTTATCTTCCCAGCATCGGAATTCCAAGGTGAGGTCGCTCGGAGTACCTCGAACGGACGAGATGTCCAGCCAAGCCTCCGCGCCAAGCGGGACAAACGGGCGACTAATTTGATCCGCCCGGAAGATATCCGGCGCTTTTGATCGAGTGAGGCGGCCCCCTTCAATCAACTCGTAAGGTTTACCCGGGCGTCGCTTCGGTTGTGGTTTGATCCATATGCTCCAATCGACGGCGCCGGCCTTATCCCCCGAAACGACCACCTCGCCCCCAGTACAGGTCGCCCGACGAGGAAACCGGCCGAGGGGGTAGCGGCCTGCTTTTGGGTTTTCGATGAAGCGACGAAGATCGCGAGATGCCATCGAAACATAGTAGTCGTAGGCAGGGAGGTGATCGGCCGCTCGAGTTCCGATGGCATCATCCGCATCCATTCGAACGCTCGCGCCTGGGCTGGCGAAGAAATAGAGCCCCTCGCTGCCACTTGTTTTCAACTCAGGATGCCCGGTCTCCCCTCCAAAGCCACTACCCATCACGCGGATATTCTGAACCGAAGCGTCAGGCTGCTTCAAGAATTCTGAACGGGTGCCCTTCCCCAAGACAAAGGCAAACCAATCCGACGAGCCTCTGTTCGACACGAGTGATGCGTCCCATTGGAACCCGTAGGATCGCTTGGATCGACCGTCAACCTGACACTGGCCCGGGCAATCGCGATCATCCGCACACGCCTGCCCCTTTCGATCTCGACCTTGTCGAGGCGAGCGCCCCGGCTTTTGGTCACAGACACCTGCACCCACGAGAACCGAGTGGCCTGCATATCCGGGAGAGTTCCGGCCGGCGGTCTCAATAAACGTCCGGTCCACCTCCCCCGAGTACCCCCCGAACATCACGAAGTTGCCGCACGTATTCCCCTCAACGACGCCACCTCGAATATTGAAGCCCACTGAAGCTTTGACGAAGGGGGCACAAAAACCCGTATAACAATTTTTCCATCGAGGGAAACCGCTCCCCCAAGCGGTATTTGCACCAACCACCACACCAAATTCATTTTCCGTAAAATAGGGATCGTAAATAGTGTCGTTCAGGCTCCCTGAGATCCATAGGCCTGTTCCTACTTTTTTGACTCGCCAACCCTCAAAGTCTTTACTCCAAGTCTGGGAGGCAATAATTCCGATGTTGTCCCTGTCCCCCTGCCCCACCAGATCAAAGCGGACTGAATCGCTGCCCCTCTGAACCCCTTGCCCATACGCCTGCCAAATGATGCTGTACGGACGATTCGTCAGGCCATCAGCAGCAATCCAGGTCGGAACACAATCTTTCCCGTCATCCCTACGTCCATACTCATGAATCGTGATTCGGCCGGCTCGGTGTAGACCGTCGAAAATGCTCATCGGACAGTTGGCCCCGCGACCTGCAGGCGAATAATCGCCTACGAAATAGCAACCGAGGCCCATGTCGGCGAAGACTCCGTACTCTCCGGGGCCCTGCTTTTCATCATTCCGATAGTGAACTTCCAAATCGTAATCTACGTACAGGTCGACCTGACCAAAACTTTGAATCCTGTGGGCCACGACGGCGACATGCGAAGATGCGTCGGGCACAGTGACCCAATCAGGGCTAATAGACGCGGTGGTCTCGGAATCACACCCGGTTACGCGTCGAATTTGGCCAGCCCCTGTTCCCGACTTCACGATGGCCAATTTTCGGTCGATCGAAAACTGACGGCAAAGTCTTTCTTCGAACGACACCGTCGAAGCCGTGCTCCGAGCTGACACGGCCCCTTCAGTCACCACCCGGCCTTGAAGCGGATCGGGATACCCATTCACAATGGCGTCCTCAGATCGGCCGTCGGGAATCGGCCAAAAAGCATGACAAACTCCGTAGGGCCACGCGCGTCCGCCCGCGCCTGCTCTCCCTTCATTGTGAAACATCGTGTAATCAACCGGCCGAGAAGGCGTTCCCAATTGGCCTCGAATCAGAACTCGACGCGTCACATTCCGACCTTCGAGAGCCGGATTCAGGGCAGCCTGCATCGCCTCGCAGGCCGCACGTCCTGGACGCCCCGTCACATCGACAACAACATCGTAAGCATCCGCACCAGCCAGATTCGGGACCAGAAGGACTAAACCCAAAAAAATACTGACCATCCAAGCTGTTCTATCCACGGCTAACTCCTGAGTTTCGGCACTTGAGTCCAAGACGATCAGCAGGCCATTCGCACGACACTCTCGACGGGAACGCCGACTCCGCGGGCTGAACGAATCATCGGCCTTCCAACCAATCAGACTCGATCGATCGCTCTCCCGTGAGGACATCCTGATAAGCCCTTGCCATCGTGCGCGCAACGGCTTCCGCCGTATATTTTTCCGAGACAAGGCGACGGGCGCGTTGTCCCATCTGGCGCAGCCTCGTAGGCTCACTGATCATCTCGCTCAGCGAAGAAGCGATCGCCTCGACCTCCACGGGAACGACTCGACCCGCCTCGTATTCTTCGATGTGCTCCGCAATACCGCAAGTCTCAGAAACCAGAACCGGCAACCCAGCCGACATGGCCTCTCCCGCGGCATTCCCAAAATTCTCTGCGTGTGAAGTCAAGGTACATAGATCAGCGGCAGAAAAAAGACTGGCCCGGGTTTCAGCATCCACCATCCCCAAAAACCGGACACGTGAATCCAACCCGAGCGAACGAACCTGAGCGCGCAAGGCCTGCTCGACCCCATCATCGGGCCCCGCCAGAAATAGCAAGGAGCGGTCTCGTGCACCATCCGCTTTAGAGAACCCTTCAATCAAGATATCCAATGCCTTTCTGCGATCGAGCCGGCCCAAAAAAAGAATGAGCGTTTGATCAGGCTCGACCGAGAAAAACTTTCTCGACACATCACGATCGGGAAGATCGTCAAAGTCCTCTGCCGCCAAGGCATTCGCAACCCGGAACATCGGCGACCTCAAACCCAAGGCAACCGCATCGTTTCGCTCGATCGTGGCCGTAAAGTGAACCGCACTGGCCTGCTGCAGAGCCCGATGGTTATAGAGCCAATACATAGCCCGATGCTTCCAGGCTTCCCGAGCACGGTTGTGCACCATCACCAAACTGCCTCTCGGCGAGATCACCGTAGGGACTCGGCGCCATCGGGCAGCCATCAGGGCAGGCCAACCGAATATCTGCCAAAACGCAGCGACGTGGACCAAGTCGTATTGCTGGATCTGGGAGGCCGAGCGCAGCATCACTTCATCAAACAAAAACCCACCCGCCAAATTGCGGAAGTAGACGACCTCGACACCACCTCGATCAATGGGTTCGTGAAGCGGAGCCTGATGGTTGCCCTCGGGCGCCTGGGTGGTCCACACCGTCACCGAATGCCCTTGCCGAACAAGCTCCCGACACAGGATGCTCGTCGATCGTACGATCCCTCCCTTCTGGAAGTCGGGTTCGTAATAGGGCGTGACCTGAAGGATTCGCATCAATCGACCTGGTCATCCATTCCTTAATCCTCCACTCGACGAGCCACCATCATAAAGCTCTCGCCCCGTGCCCAGGGGAACCAACCAAAAATCGCCTGAACCAACTGCAAGGGTAAGGACAACGGCGGACGGCCGAGTAATCGAAAACCGGCCAAAAGAGTAGTGCCCTCTGAAAGAGACTCGAATCCTGCCTGACAAACGGCATGCCTCCAGGCTTCCGGGGAGCGAAGTGAAATATGATCTGGCCGAATGCCCGGCCACTTTTTCCCCAGCCATCGCGCCGCAAGGCCCTCCGTGTTCGGCGTTGCAAGGAGAATCAGGCCCCCGACGCGCAATACCCGTGCTGATTCTCTAAGAAAGGCTTCTGGCTGAGGGAAATGTTCGATGACTTGCAACGCGGAAATGATGTCAAAACTGTCCGCTTCGAACGGCAGCTCTTCAGAGCGACTACGCACAAAATCAACATCCCCATGCCTGAGAGCGCACGGACCCACCACCGTTGCATCGAGGTCAATCGCCTGAAGGCGTGCATGGGGATACCAAGTCTTTAAGCACTGTAAAAAGTTTCCGGCTCCGCAACCGACCTCGAGAATGGAAAACGGCAAGTCGACAGGACGGGAGTACCGGCCGATTTTTCTCTTCCAGATCGAATAGGCAGCAGAAAATTTCAGGGCCGAGAGCCTCTTGCGCAGCCGGCCACTTTCTTTGTGGGCGTAAGGGGAGTCAGGGTAGCCCTCGCCATCTCCGCTCTGGGCATCCTCAGACATCGTAGAAGTTTCGATACCATTCGACGAAACGTTGCATCCCAACTTCCAGGGGCGTGCCAGGCTTGTAGCCCGTCTGAAGCATCAGCTCGTCGACGTCGGCATAGGTCGCCAGAACATCACCTGGCTGACGCGGCAGTTTATTCAGGATGGCTTTTCGGCCGATACAGTCTTCCATCACCTTGATGTAGCTGAGCAGCTCAACCGGCGAATTGCTCCCGATGTTGTAGAGACGGTACGGCGCCCGGCTCGTTCCCGGATCCGGAGCCTTCCCGTTCCAGTCCTCAGAAGCCGTAGCCGGACGATCCAGTGCCCGAAGAACGCCTTCCACAATGTCATCGATGAATGTGAAGTCGCGAACATGCTCACCGTAGTTAAATACATCGATCGGCTCTTCTGCCAAAATGCGCCCAGCAAAAATAAAGGGCGACATGTCAGGTCGCCCCCACGGACCGTAAACGGTGAAAAATCTCAAACCGGTCGTAGGCAAATCGTAGAGGTGAGAATACGAGTGAGCCATCAACTCGTTCGATTTCTTAGTCGCCGCGTAAAAGCTAATCGGGTGATCAACATTATCGTGGACAGTAAAGGGTGTTGTCTCATTGGCGCCATAGACAGAGCTACTTGATGCGTAAACCAAATGTTCCACGCGAAGCTCTCTCGCCACTTCCAAAACATTAAGAAAGCCAACTAGGTTCGAACGAACGTAAGCCTCGGGCGCCTCGATCGAGTATCGAACACCTGCTTGAGCCGCCATATGGACAATTCTTTCGGGGCCAAATTCACGAACCGCAGTCGAGAAATCCTCGGCCTCCGCAATATCTAGACAGTGGTCCTGATAACCCTGTCGAACCACCAGACGTTCTCGGCGAGCCTCTTTCAATCGAACATCATAATAATCATTCAACGAGTCGATCCCGAGTACGGTATCTCCACGGTCTAACAAACGGCTCGCGACTGCCGAACCGATAAAGCCCGCTGAACCCGTCACCAGTACCTTCACTCGCTACGGCCTTTCCGGGGTCTTCGAGTCAAGGAACATCCGGCACCACAACTCAATACACATCATGGACAGAGTGGTATAACCGGCGTCGATCGAGCCCGACCGGTCCCGTTCGAGCATCCCCCGAACGCCCTCCGGATCAAATAGACCTCTCCGGCTTAAAGAATCTGGGGACAGCGTATCTTCAACCATGGGACGAAGTTCTTTCCGGAGCCAAGAGCGAAGCGGAACCCCAAAACCCGACTTCGGTCTATAAATCACCTCCTTCGGCAACAGAGGTTCCATGGCGGTCTTGAAGATCCACTTCCCTTCGCTTCCCTTTTGTTTGTATTCAACAGGGAGAGAAGCTGCCAAATCAATCAGGTCTGGATCCAGCAAAGGAACCCGGACCTCTACTCCCGTCGCCATGCTCATCTTGTCGAAATAGTTGAGGTTATGATCGGCGAGAAAATGCTTGCAGTCGAGATACAGCATCCGATTGATCTCGTGCACATCTTGCGGGACATGCTTAAGGGAACGCATCAGGGGCGCTGAAAACGGCCGGCCCTCAAGACGCTCATGCATCTCATCGGAACAGATCGAATCAAGGATCGAGCGCTCTGGCCAATGAAAGTAGCTCGCTAGCCTTTCATCCCCGTCCAGATCCGCGTAGGACAGCGCCTTGGCGATTCGCCGAGTCGAGGCGGAGGAAGCCGGGAGACGAGAAGTGGCCCGCTTGAAAGTCTGACGCACACTCTTCGGCAACCACCCCCAGCGCCACTCAAAGCCCATTGCACGATGACGGCGATAGCCGGTAAAGATGTCATCCCCCCCCGCGCCAGACAATAGAACCTTAATCCCATGCTCCCGAGCCAGCCGACAAATAAAATAGGTATTGATTGCGGCAAAGTCCGCTTGGGGCTCATCGAGGAAATAGATCATCCTCTGCAGCTCCTCAGCCATCTCCGGGCCGACATAGATCGTCCGAAGGTCAACTCCAAGGTGCTCTGCAACATTCTTCGCGTAAGGGAGATCCTCTGCATTTCCCTCCAGCGCAAAGAGCTCATCCTTAAAGCCGATCGTGAAACAGTCAAGGTTCTTGCCACTGTTCCCTCGGGTCGCACAGGCCACAACGCTGCTCGAGTCGAGCCCCCCCGAGAGAAGGGCACCCACCGGAACATCCGAAACCATCTGCCGGTCTACGGCTTTCTGCACTTGCTCGCGAACCGCAGCTGCCGCCTCCTCTGGCGGCCGAGGCACGATCGCCCTGTCATACGGGAGATCATAGAAACTCCAGCGTGATTCAATTTGCCCATTGACAACTCGGATGGCATGACCCGGTTCAAGTTTCTTGACCTGCTCGAGCATCGTCCTCGGAGCCGGGCACCACAAATAGGTCAGGTAGTCATAAATGGCACGATGATCCAAGTTTCGCTCAACAGCTGGGCTGCAAAGCAACGCCTTCAACTCGCTGGCAAAGAGGAGGCCCTCATGAGTCTCGCTGTAATAAAGCGGCTTGACACCGACACCATCGCGGGCCACCAGGAGGGACTTATCCCTCGTATCCCAGAGAGCAAAAGCGAACATTCCGTTAAGACGGGTCAGCAGCCCTCTTCCATACTTTAGATACATATTGAGGATGACTTCAGTATCGGAATCGCTTTTAAAGGTGAAGCCATCCTGGCGCAATTGATAGCGGAGTTCCTTAAAGTTGAAGATTTCACCGTTGAAAACAATGACTACCTGTTTCGACGAATCCCACATGGGCTGGTGGCCACGATCCGATAGGTCGATGATCGAAAGACGTCGGTGAGCTAACCCAACTCGAGCCTCCGGATTTGACCAAATGCCCGAATCGTCAGGTCCACGATGCGCCAACGTCGCGCTCATCTGCTCAAGCAAGGGAGGGTCAAAATTTCCAACGAATCCCGCTATTCCGCACATTTTGGCGGTTTTCCCTTCTGATCAACCCAAGAAACCTTAGGTCGTCAATCGGCCTACTCTCGACTTAACGGCCCGAAATTTACCGTTTCGTTCTCTTGGAATCGACCGCACCGGCTTGAGGTCGATATGCATCTGATCCCCCACACGCTTACGAACCTCTCGCAAGAGAGATTTTTCTGAGTCTTGACTGAAAGCATCAGACGCGACGAAGACAATCTCAATCGACTCGGGCGAATCCTGAAGGATCTGTGCTTCAAGAATCTCGACTTGCTCTTTGAAAATGTGGTCGAGGCGACCGATCAATCGGCCATCCGGCGTCACCACATAGTCCTCATTCCGCCCATCGACGTCGAGGTAAACGTCGCCGGGACGGCCGCAGCGACACGCGCCCTTCAAGCGCGTTCCAATATCACCAATCCGGTAACGCAAAAAGGGTGTGGCATCATTGCTCAGACCCGTGACTAAGAGCGGCCCTCTCTCGTATTCATTCGTCTCTTCCTCGACTTCGACTTCGACAACGCAGTACTCCATATCCACATGCAGAAGCCCTTCAGCGCAGGCCGTCATCGAAACTGCGAATTCGCTTGTGCCATATCGATCCCAAATTCGAGTAGAAAAGGCTTCCTCGATTGACTCCCGCTGGAAGGCAAGCAACGATTCCGATGAAGTAAAGATCGCCTTCAGCCGGCCTTCAGGAAGCACCCGCCCCTCTTCCAGCATGGCCCGTGCAACCAAATGGAGCGAGGACGGGTAACTCATGATGTAAGTTGCTTTCTGCTTGAAAATCTCATCCACGTAAAGCTGCAGGTTGCGAGGTGTCATGTGGTGGACGCTGAATAAAGTCTGACTTCCGTAGACGTTTTGACGCCAAAAGGGCGGCTCGCTTTGCGAGAAAGGCACGATCATCTGACCGCCAAAGGTCAAGTGACGATCTCGCAGGCCGATCCCGCAGCGGGCGCGCATCCTCCACACCGTTGCATACTCCTCGGCAATCGCTGCGGGGGTGTAGGCGAGCGGCAAGGCGGTTCCAGTCGTCCCACTGGTCTGGCTCTGACGGATCTGCCCAACCGGAATCTTCGTCGACAGGAATTCTTCGAAGTGGTCCCGGTACGTGGCCTTGTCAAGCACGGGAATGCTGGCCAAAGTCTCTTGAATGGCACGACGCGCATCCTGATTCTGAGAGGGTGGTCTCAGATCGCGGTAACGCGGAACTGTCTCTCGGGCATGAGCCACCATCGCATCGAGGCGCCGACGCTGATAGGTCAACAGATTTTCCAACGGGCTCATTTCACTCGCCTGCCATTCCCGAAGGGTTCGATAGAAATGACGGGAAAAGCGGTCCCGTGCCCGCACGTAACCGGCCCAAGTACAGGCTAGATTCTGGGCAAAGATCGGCAGCGACTCATAGACATGGTTCATCGATCAGTTTTTCCTCGCGAAGGAGCAATGATACCACCCTCTGGGCCATGCGAATCGGCCGTTTATTCGCTCTGCGAATCAATTCAATTCCGATGCAGCCAGAATTATCTCGTCGGACCGTGCAGAGGAAGGCCAAACATGACGGTTAAAATCTGAAAAACGAAAAATCCAAGCGATTCAGACTCCGGTACCCTGAAAGCGGAGAATTGATGAAACTCGCAAAAAAACGCATCGTGATCGACGCCGCCATGGTGCGGCGCGGGGGCGGATTCACCCATCTCGTCAATGTGCTTCCGGAACTGATTTCCGAGGCACCGACCACACGTTTCCTGGTCTTAGTGCGGGGCAATTCGGTGGCCTCTTCACTACCCGAATCACCCAATCTAGATCTAGAAGTGTTGCCTGATGCCAACTTAGCCCAGCGAATTCGATTTCAATTCGATGAAGCGGCCCGCTTGAGCCGTCGTTATCACGCAGATCTCTACTATTCGGTGGCCGAGACCGCTCCAAGAGGACTCGCATGCCCTCTTGTCGTCAGCTTCCGAAACCCCAATGTTTTCACCTCGCTTGAGCAAAATTGGGGCTTCTACCAGTCGCTTCGCCTTCCTGCCCTACGCCGAGCAGCCATTCGAACAGCGCGACGAGCCCATCGGGTAATTTTCGTGAGCCATGATTCCGCTCGATGGATCGGCGATTCGATCGGATTGGCACAGAATAGAAGATCCGTGATCCACCATGGTATTGACCCGGAACCCTGGCGCTCAGCGGGCCCTGCCCGGAATCAGGAAAGAACCGGAATTCTTTCTGTCAGTTCGATCTACCGATACAAAAATTTCGTCCGGCTGATCGAAGCGTGGAAGCACGTCGCCGAGCAGCGAGAGAACGCTCCGACCTTGACGATCGTCGGAGACATTGTCGACCGAAGTCATTCAAGGGACATGGCAGCAGCTCGCTTAAGATGTGGGCCTTTGGCCGAAAAAGTCCATCTGGCGGGCGCCGTTCCCTACGGTGAAATGGCCCAGTACTACCGGCAGTCGGAGATTTTTGTATTCCCATCCTACTTAGAAACCTTTGGCCACCCTCTGCTTGAAGCGATGGCCTCCGAGCTTCCCGTCATCGCTGCAGACATCAATGTCTTTCGAGAAGTCGCCGGAGAAGCCGCACTTTACTGCGACCCCTTTGACACAAATTCCATAGCGGCCGCGATAAACCGAGTCCTAGACGAATTGCCTCTACGCGAACGTCTCATCGACTCAGGAAACGCTCGCGTAGGTCATTTCACATGGCCCGTAACCGCCCGTCGAACATTGGAAGTTCTGACAGAGGTTCTCTCGGAAAACGCCACGTGAACTTTTTTCGCTCTCAGGTCAAAATGGCCTTAAGCAGCCGCCGTGCGCGGCGTGGCGCTAGAGTGATCATCAACTGGCGATCCTCCATGTCCACGACTGAGAAAAGACGCAGGGATAACACATAGACTGCTGCGCCCAGAAGGCTCGCTGCAAGCCAAGGCACCCAGCGCTCAAAGCCGAGCGCCGCAAGAATGCCCAGCATCGTCACCGCGGAATACTTTAAAAGCGTTGTCCACGGGAATCGCAAATCGAATTCCAATCGCAGTAAGACGTAGATGATGAGATTCTTCGTCAAAGTGCTGAGCACCACCGCGGAGGCCATGCCCGAAGCCCCATAATGAAGGGTGAGAGGAATGCCGAGTCCGAGGTTCACCCCCACCGCGACCTTGCTCCACAGTAAGACTCGCGGACGCTTGAGAGTCTGCGCAATCACTCCCGTCGGCGCGGTAAACAGCACCGCCCCGACGAGCAAAAGGGCCGCGGGCCAATAAGACTGCGCATATTCCGGCCGAAACACCCAAGCAAGAACTCTCTCACCGAATGGAATAAAAAGGACAACAAAGAGCATCGTCACGGATCGATTCACCGCGTAAACGAAACGAAACATTCGGTTCACATCTTCAATACGCCCCGTCTCCTCGTAACGAGAGAAAAACGAAACGGTGGCGATCGGTCTGAACAATTGCATGGGCTGCCAAGCAAGAAGGCGATCCACCAAGTTGGAGGCCACCGCGTAAATAGCGACCTCACCCGTCGTCCCTAACACCGCAAGCACCAGCCGGTTGACCGGTGACGACAGCAGCATCGTACCCAGATCGTCCCACCAAGAGGTCAAGCGATAGTGGCGACGCTCGGGCGTTTCTTGAATCGGTCGTATGGCCGCCCAACCTTTTGGACGGCCATAGTGGTGGATACAAGCTAGGAAGAAAATGACAGACTGAATCAACGAAGATGCGCAATATATCCAGGCAAAGCTCACGAGACCGAGTTCCATCCGTATCCCGATCAGGATGCCAACGACGAAGAATAATTGGCTCGCCAAAAAGGCCCAGAAAATTTCCCGCTGCTGATACGCTGTATTGAGGGCTCCTTCAAGGTAGGCACTCGACCCAATCGCGAAATAGGCGGGAAGCAATGCCCTAAAAACCTCAAAGTGAGCAGAGAGTCCGAAAGGCCGCGCCCACAGAGGAAAGAAGATCCACATGATCGCCAAGATCGTCACGATCGCCACACAGCGTCGCAGCCATACGGACCAGAGAAAGGCGTTGCGCTCTGTCGCCCCATCGAGGGAACGCAAGAAACGCAGAATCGTCTGGTTATGCCCCAGAGACACGGCGAGGATCAGAGGATTCGCAATGCCGACCATCAGGACCCAAATCCCATAGTCGTCAGGCGGCAAATATCGAACCAGCAGCAGCATCCCGATCAGAGCAAAAACGACCTGAAGAATCCCAGAAAGCGCTGCATACGGCAGGCCTCGGCGGACGCCTTCTCTTGAATTGCCCGGCCTCTCGGGTCGATTCATCCGACGGTCCTACACTGGCTTCCAGCGAAAGCCGGCCGAGTACGAACAGCAACCTCTGTCGGCCCTTGCGGATTACCCACCGCGAACATCGTAAAGCCGATCGACGACCAAATCCGAGGCCAAAGCACGCCCTCGGAAGTTCCAATGGCCGTCACAGGGCAGCATATTTGGAAAACCATGGAAGCACTCACCGGATCGTATTGCGTTTTCGAGAAAGGGCTCGGACACACTGAGGAATTCTATCCCATTGCAATCGGCCAGCTGCGCCAACGGGCGATTCCAATAAAAATGATCAGTCCCTACCGCCACGACTTCGAGACGATGTCGACGAATTTCCGGATCGGGATGCACCTGATGATGAGAAGAGGCAGCAACCAACAAAAACGCTCGCCCCTCGGACTGGACCCGTCGTACCAAATCGACCAGAAGTGCCTCGGTCACTTCCCAGGACTCCCTACCCAGCGACCGAACTCGCGCCCCCCAGCGCCAGAGCAACGCAAAAGCGGCTCTTGCCTTTAACGGTTGAAAATCAGCATTCGATGAAGTGCGACCTTTGCAAAGTTACGAAGTGAGAACTTCGCAGCGTCGTAGGGCATGTCACAGCCATCGCAGGCCGCCTGGCGCTCGGGATGCTTTGTGGCCAAATCCCGGCGCATCGCCTGGTATTTCTCACCATTCCAGATATCCATCAGATCTTGTTCAAAAAGGTTCCCCAAAACAGACTGGTGTTCTAGATCGCGACAGCAAGCCACTACATCCCCGTTATGCGCGATAAAAAACGAGTACCAGGGGTAGGGACAAACACGATACCCGTCCTTCGACGACAGCCGACTATCGAGCTTTCCAGATGCGTTATGAAAGACGCGGCGATGAAAGCTGACGCGTTGGCTCGCCGGGAAGAGCTTCTTGAGTGATTCGAATCGGCGATCCAGATCATCTGGGTCGGAAAAACGATACGAGGAGATGTCTGTAACCTTAAATTCTATATGCGAAAGATTCGGGTCTTCAATCGCCGCAATCAGATTCTTCAGAACAATTTTCCACGAACCAGCCGTCCCTCGCACTTCCTCGAAATAGGCCTCATCAGAGCAAAAATCAGGCGTCATTACGTAGGACATACCGTCACTAGGCAATTGCCGTAAGCGATCTAAGGAAAGCAACATTGCGTTAGTCGCGAAGTGATGCTTGGTAAATCCGTACCGACGCGCCACTTCGAAATTCTCATGAAAACGCTTGTTCATGAAGGGCTCACCGTCGAGAGTCCAATGCATCAGATCTGAGCCCATACCGGATGCACGAATTTTTTCGAGCAGCGCCTCGACAGCATCAGGCTCGATGGCAGACGCTGGAACTTGATCGAAATGGCTCGGACTCGATTGCGGACAGAACTTACATGTGAAGTTACAACGATTTGTCGGCTCGATGCTGATTTCGACAGGAGGATACGGCAGGACTTCGCTCCGGCGTACCGCCCAATGCCAGAAGATTCGCGCTCCCGACCACATTTTGGAGAGCGTTCCGTTTTTCTCGGCGACCGCCACCGGCTCCGGCTCCTTCGCGCCCGCTTGGGACCCCATACTCGACCAATCCATCCTCATCCCAGCCTGGCTCCCGTCTTACCGAGGCGAACTCGACACGGCTCGCATGGCCTGGATTTTTCTCTAGTCAATAAAGATAACACGACCCAGGCGACGATAAAGGACGAACAGAGAGCGGGTTGCCGGAAGGCAAAGGCTCTGCGAGGCTTGCCTTCCTTCCTCTGACGGCAGATCGAAAATTCCTCGAATATGGCGACTTTCCACCCACAACAGCAGGGTACTTGCTGGATCGTCAGCATGAAATATGCCCCAGTCATGTGGAATCACGCCCGCGCCTTTGGACAACCCCTAGCCGGGGCAGAACACGAAGTCCGATATCTCCTCGCCGGCTCCTATCAATGGATGGTCGGCCCAGAACGAAATGACGTCGATACAGTCGAGTTACCGAAGACATCCAACCCTCTTTTGAGCTTGGCTGCCTTCCTCCAAAAAGGAGGCCCGGCCCAAATCAGACGATCGTTCTCGCAGAACACGCCGCGGCTGGTCATTATCGTCAACTTCAACCAGCTGGTGGACCGACTCATCATTCGCGAAGCCCGAAAGGCGAACCCGAAAGTCCGGATCGTTCTGCTGATACACGAGCCACACACCGAGGACAAACGGGTTTACGGTTGGAAGCGTTCTATCCTCCTCTTCTTCTACGAAAAATTCACACGCGGCCTTGCTCGACGCGCCGATGCACTGATTCTGCCATCGCCCAGTGCCCATGAAACATGGAAGAAATATTCCGGGCGAATCAAGTCCGAGTCGAAAATGATTCCTCTTCCATTCGTCGACGAATCCTTGGCTTCTCAGCCGATTCGAACGCATATCTCATTTGTGGGACAGATTGCCCATGCCCACCAGAAGGGCCTCGATCTCTTTCTCGAAATGATCGAAGCCGCATCGCGGACTCATCCAGAACTCCGATTTCGGATCGTCACTGGAGACGACACTGCATCCGTACTCTCCAGCCTTTCCCAGAAGGGCCGAAAACAACTGGAGGTCATCACAGGTAATCCGCTTTCTGACAAAAAGATCCACGAGGCAGTCCGTTCAAGCCTTGTGGTCACCATCCTCCAACGTCGCGTCATGCAGAGCGGCACCCTGCCCGTGGCCATGATGAATGGCACACCCGCTCTCGTGACGGACCTACAGGGATTGACCCAATTCATCGAGGACCACAAAAACGGACGGGTCGTCGCGCTGAATTCAACGGCCGAAGAAAGACTTCTGGTGCTCACGGAAATGTTGGAAAATCTCCCTGCCATGTCTCTTGCGTCGCGCACATGCTACGAGGAGACCTTTGACAGCCGTAATGTCACATCCCACATTCCTTGGCTTTTGCACGGCAAAGATAGAAGCGATCAACCTCGATAGCGGCCCGTTCGCGATCAGCGAACTTCAACCTGACAGTCACGAATTTTCTGCAAGAGTGTTTTGTAGCTGACACCGAGCAACAATGCGGCCTTTTTGCGATTGCTACCGGTCTGTTCGAGCGCGACTTCGATGGCCTCACGTTCCACTTCCAGGGCGACACGTTTTCCAACTTCTCGAAGCGGTATATCACCAGCGGTGTCTTCGATTTCTGAGAGCAATTGGTTGAACCCCTCGGCTTTCGCTGAATGGGCTCCACCCGTGGAGGCGAGCTCTGTCATGATCGAAGCTTGGCTGCCGAGCACAACAATTCTTTTCACCATATTTTCCAACTCTCGGACGTTCCCAGGAAAACCATACGATTGAAAGCTTTCTTTTAGGTCTTCGGAAAGCGTCGGCAGCGGACGACCATATTCGGCGCTGTACCGCGCCAGAAATCGTTCGACAAGCTCCGGAATTTCATCCCGACGATGGCGCAGAGGCGGAATCTGGATATTCACCACATTGAGCCTGAAATAGAGGTCTTCACGAAAAGACTTGTCAGCCACCATGGAGAGAAGCGGACGATGGGTGGCACAGACCACTCGGATATCGACAGTGACCTCACGATTTCCACCCAGTCGGGTGAATTGGCTGTCTTGAAGAACCTGGAGAAGTTTTGCCTGGAGAGCGGGACTCATTTCTCCGATCTCGTCTAGAAAAATCGTACCGCTGCAGGCCACCTCAAATTTTCCGATTTTTCGACCCGAGGCGCCAGTAAATGCGCCCTTCTCGTATCCAAAAAGCTCACTTTCAAGTAGGTCTTCGGGAAGCGCCGCACAGTTCACTTTAACGAAGGGTCCGTCCGCGCGCGTTGACCTTTGATGAATCGCCCGAGCCACAATCTCTTTGCCGACGCCACTTTCACCTTGAATCAAGGCCGTGACATTCGTGTCGGAAATTTGATTCAATACTTCGCCAATTTTGGACATAGCGGGGCTCGTCCATGCGTGTGCGTCATCGTCGGCAGTGAGGCCGGAGCCCACTCTTCGTCCGGCCTCATCGCCGAGGACGCGAAGGAGCATTTCTGCAAGCTCTTCCTGTTCAAAAGGCTTGTTGATGAAGTCCGAAGCGCCCAGGTTCATGGCTTCAACGATCGTCGGAGCCCGACCGACCACAGAGACCATCACCACGGGTAAATCCGGGTCGATTTCGCGAATTCTCCGAAGAGTCTCTAGACCGTCCATCTCTGGCATCATGATATCCAAGAGGACCAAGTCGGGGCGCTCGCCCGAACGAAGGCTTTCCAGTGCGGCTTGCCCGCTTCCCATCAGAGAGGACGAATACCCCAGAGCGGAAAGGCAATTCGCTACATAGAGACGAACACCCTCGGTATCGTCCACGATGAGAACCCGAGAACCCTGACTGGCTCGATCCGTCATGGTGTCGCCTCCCCTATTAGATTGCTTTTGCATGAGTCACCCCATCTCCCCACGGTGGCCGCCAATGGGCAAAACCAAGAAAAATCGGCTGCCTCCACCCAGGGCATCGTCAACGCCCAACTTCCCCCCATGCGCATCCACGATTCTTCGGCAAATCGTCAGACCGAGGCCCAGACCCAACTGGCCAGTTGGCGGCCCAAGCTGAACAAAAGGCTCGAAGATCCGTTCCCGATGATGCTGTGGGACGCCAGGGCCTTCGTCGGAAACGGAGAATTCCGCTGCATCCTTCCCAGAAAACGAAGTCTTTCGGACGGAGACGAAAATACTTCCTCCCGACTTCGTCACCCGAGCGGCATTTTGAAAAAGATTGGTCAGAACCTGCTCTACACGAAGCCGGTCGAGGCGGCACTCGGGCAGTCCAGGCTCGATGTCGACGGCCAGCTGAATGTCAGAACTTTCAAAAATGGGAGCCATCATGGCAAGCACGTCAAGAACCAAGTCATCAGGGGCATGGAAGTCGAATTCAAGGCTCTCTTTGACTGAGTTCGCGTCCACAACATCGAGCATTTTTTCAATCAGCGCTTCCAACCGATTGTAGTTTTTAAGGCCTTCGTTCAGATACTCACACTGCTTTTCCGTGAGTGGCCCCCCCTCTCCAGAGAGCAGCAGCCGTCCGTACCCAGCAATCAGACAGAGAGGCGTTCTCAATTCATGCGACAGCATCGCCATCCACTCCGATCGACGATCGGCGAAGGCCGCCACTTCATTACGAAGCATCTCGATCTCTTCCTGAGCCGACTTCAGCGAATCGACCAGAAAAGCAGAATCTTCTGAAACCATGGCGGATGCGGAGAGCAATCCATCTGCTTCCGCCTCGTCGAGCCTCATCCTCAAAGCCTCTCCCCTTTCGGGTCACTCTTGAACGCCGTGGTATCGTCCCCGACGCCCCGCCTGCCGGGCGGGGACCTTCTGTCTTTTCGCCCCGATTCGGGGCTGTCTTTAACGGCGTTTTCGATTTGAGCCGAGCAAATCGAACGGAGCATCGAGTGGCTTCAAAACAGGAACAGGCCCGTCAACGGGCGCGCCAAGTTGCCGGTGAGTTGCATCGTCACGATGCGCTCTACTACCAACAAGACAGTCCTGAAGTGAGCGACGGGGAATACGATGCCTTGCGAAGGGAGCTGAATCAGCTTGAGGCGCAATTTCCGGGCCTACTCGGGGATGAGTCTCCAAATCAGCGTGTTGGATCTGCCCCAGCCGTCGGCTTCGAAACCTTTCCTCATCGATCGCCGATGCTTTCCCTCGACAACGCAATGGACGTCGACGAACTCCGTGCCTTCGAACAGCGCGTCTACCGATTTCTCGATCAGCCATTCGACTCTCATCAGAAAATTCAATATATCGGAGAGCCCAAGCTCGATGGCTCGGGGGTGGAGCTCATCTATCGCAACGGCGAGTTCGAGCGGGGGCTGACTCGGGGCGACGGACAGACCGGAGAGGACGTCACCCACAATTTAAGGCACGTGCCCTCAGTGCCGGAACGGTTGGATCCGTCGGGCCGCTCGATTCCCCCGATGGCCTCGATCCGAGGAGAAATTGTTCTCCCTCGGGCCCAATTCACAAAACTCAACAAAGCGCGGGTCGAAAGGGATCTGGACCCTTTCGCTAACCCCAGGAACGCTGCGGCGGGCGCCCTGCGACAAATCCACGACATCGACTTCGAACGTCTACGTGGCCTTGAATTTAGAGCCTACGCCCTCGCGGAAGGCGCCCCCGCGGAAACGACGAGTCAATGGGAAATCTTAGAGGCACTGCGTAGCTGGAGTTTCATCGTTTCTCCTGAATCTTCTCGCTGCCAAGGGCTCGATGAAGCTATCGCCTTGCACACTGCGCTCTTGACTGGTCGAAGCGAAATGCCGGTCGAGATTGACGGTACGGTGATCAAAGTTGACGCTCTCGACCTCCAGAATCAGCTGGGTTCCGTAGCTCGAGCGCCCCGATGGGCCATCGCTTTCAAGTTTCCTCCGGAGCAGGCGTCTACCCTCTTGGAGAACATTGAAGTCCAAGTCGGACGGACTGGAGCTCTTACCCCCGTGGCGAAACTGTCGCCGGTTCAAGTGGGTGGCGTCATCGTCTCCAACACGTCTCTTCACAATCAAGATGAAATCGAACGAAAAGACATCCGAGTGGGCGATACCGTCATCATCCAGCGCGCCGGAGACGTGATCCCGCAGCTCGTCCGCGTCGTTCTGGACGAACGGGTCAAAAAAGTAAATCAAGGCCTCAATTTCCCCCGCTACCGACTCCCGGCGAAGTGCCCAGTCTGTGAAGCCGAGACCCTGCGGCTTTTGGGAGAGTCGGTGACCCGATGTCCTAACCTGGACTGCCCGGCTCAACTCAAGAACAACCTGAAACACTTGGCCGGTCGGGGGGCACTGGACGTAGACGGCCTGGGTGAAAAACTCGTGGACCAGCTTGTCGAATCAGCGATGGTCGCACGGGTTTCCGACCTCTTTACCCTTCAAACCGAGGCCGTCGAGTCCCTAGAACGGATGGGCAAAAAGTCGGCTGGGAACCTCATCGCAGCCCTCGAACGAGCAAAGAATACAACTCTGCCCCGCTTCTTGATCGCGCTTGGCATTCGGCATGTCGGGGAGACGATTGCTGAGATTCTGAGTCAGCACTTTCGAGAGCTCGCGAATCTGATGTCGGCTTCTATTGAGGAGATCGAAGCCATCGAAGGCGTCGGTCCAACAATTGCCGAGAGTGTGTTCCGCTTTTTACAGGATGCCGCC
>JAQWNI010000215.1 GCA_029268645.1 Myxococcota bacterium | reverse complement strand
CTACTTCTTGGCTGTAGAAAAGAGGCGTCTGAACGGCAGTGTGGGAGTCATCGCCGCTGACGATGAAACGTTTGAAGCGGAACGGGTGGCGGGCGCGAAGCTCATCAGTCTGCTCAAGAATTAGTGCCCGATATTCCTCTTGCGTCGGGACGCCTAGAAAGAAGCGATTCGTTCCATCGCCATCGGTTTCGTACCACCCTTCCCGGATTGTGCGGTCGCGCTTGAGTCGCCAGTCGATGATGGCGGTCGCCTTACCGAGGGCATCGCAATCCTCACAGCTTTCGGGGTAGAACTGTCCGAATTGCCAATCTTCCGCCCGTGCCGCGATGGCCTCGGTGGCTGCGAGGTTGACCGTGATGGGGCCGGCGTCATTCAATACGCTCAGGTTGGCTCGATCTCCGAAGAGAAAGCGGACCAGGAACGGCGCGAATCCATCGACGCCGACGCCTCCGGCGCTTGAGCCCGACAGCGTGATTTTCTTGGCCTCCGGGAAGAGGTCATGGGCGAGGTCCATCGCAGCGCTTTGATTGCGCAGGCCTCGGTGGTAGCGGACCGGGCCCAGCGGATAGTTGGCGTCTTCCACATCGTTGTCACCCGAAAAGACCGATCCGTCGCAGTAGGGCATGTAGACTACGGAATAATCGGCGAAAGGATTGTCGGGGTTATCAAAATCCCAAATTCCAACTGGAGGTGCGGGGGGTTCTTGGTCTTCAGCAAAGGCGTTGCAGAAGTAGAAATCCTGCCAGCAGGCACCGCCGCCTTGTTCGAAAATCAGCAATTTCTCGGGATCACCTTCCCGGGTGAAAGCGGAAAATTCTGTTCCTGAAATGCAGATCGGTCCATCGCCTTCTTCCGGATCAAAAGTGTGCTTGGTCCATCCATCCTCGATTTCAGAGGTGGAAGCGGGTTCGAACTGGCCGAGATACTTATCGACGCCGGCTTCATGGAGTTCGAGATAGGCCCAGAGGTCGAGTCCAGAGCATCGAGCTCCGAATAGGGATACTGATGCGAGGGCTAGGAATACGGCAAGTTGGGGTTTTCGGAATGATTGGAACGACATTCTTCCTCCGGAAGTGGGCTAGGGCATTGGACTGGCCGTGGTCGCCTGACTGAAAGCTCGAACAAACAAACCCACAATGAGTTTGGGTCCGGTCGGAAGGGATCACGCGCTCCCTTAGATTACTTCGGAGAACGACGCTCTCGTTTGAGGGCTGTGTTGAATTCCGTATCAATTTTATTGAGATGTGCTCCCGATTGCGTATAAATACCTAACCAACTTTAAGTGGTGCGTCTCCTGCGCCCCGCTTTTCTCCGGTGCTCGGAGTGCGGGTAATGGCCTATGAGACTTGGGTTCGATGCATCAAGCGAGGCGGGATGTATCCGGCAGAGGGAATCCATTTGCTCGAGCAAGCTCGAGAAATTCGGGATGCTTGTGAGCCTTGTAGCAAACAGCTTTAAATCCCAGCGATGCCGCGGCCCGGACGTTCTCTGGTAGATCGTCGACAAAGAGTGTTTCGGTTGCGACCAAAGAGAGTTCGTGGATTGCTCTTTTGAAAATGGCAGGGTCCGGCTTGAGGGCGCCCGCCCGGTCGGAATAAACGCCGCCCTGGAAGTCAGCAAAGGCTGGAAAACAACGGAACAGATAAGATCTGTGGATTTCGTTGGTATTCGAAAGTAGGAAAAGTCGGTACGAATGCCGGGCCTGGTGGATCAGGTTCCACATGGACGGGATGGGCGTGAAAATTTCCTCCCAGATGTTTTGGAATTCTTGAGCCGTTCCTTGGAAATCAAGACATTCCATGCCCTTTGAAACGAAATGGTCTGGGCCGATTTCACCCATTTCGAACCGATGCCTTAGCGGTTCAAGAGCTTGGATCGGGTCAGTTTGGCCGGGTGATTTGGGTAAATAGCGATCACGGGCTCGCTTGAAATCGAAGCCCATTAAAACATTTCCAATATCGAGTAGAAGTGTCTTCATGAATTTTTGAGGACAAAAATCATAGGTGAATTTCAGTCGGGTCGGGTGGATTTCGGTTCCCTCTGCAATTTACGGCTAGGCCAAGCGTGAAGAAGTGAGGACTGCACCTCTCTCAAAGTATTGAAGCAGATGAAGAGCCGGCTGGGAGTCGGGTAAGTGAGGTGCCCCTCGAGTCAAGCTGAGAGGCAGGAGGACCAGGGTGGGTATCTTGTGTGTGGTCTGATTGGACGGGGCGAACTGTCCCGAGCGGGTTGCGTTTGTCTGCTTGATTGCAACTTGCTCGTAGCTCTCTGACGAGGAGGTCTATGTAGAACGACGTTTCGCGGAACGCTCGGTGATTGAAACTGGGGGAGGAAGTGGCATCGGAAAAGGCGCGTGCCAGCGCATTTCAGAAGAGGGTGCATTGGTCGTGGTGGCCGACAAGCGACTTGATTTAGCCGAGGCGGTCGCCTCTGGTCTTTGAAGCAGTGGCGGGCAGGCGATTCCCGTTGACGGCGGTTACCTCGCGACCTAACTCGCTTGTTCTTGAGCGAGGCGGCCCTGATGTCGGAGTCATTTGGATGTCCTGACCCTTTCTGACCTGAACTGGGCCAAGAAGGTGTAGGCGCCCGTACTCCCTCTGAGTGGATCCGACCGATTGGCCCTAGATTTCGGGTATTTAGAGCCCGTGTTGCGCACAGGCTGTTTCGATCGGAATGGATTTTTTTTGCAAGATCGAGATTGAGTCATCTGAGAAACGTTTTGAGAGGGACGTGAAAGCGTAAACTAGAACCCAAGTTCTATTCTGCGTTGCTGGGTTGAGGCGGCTTCTGTGAAGGTGGGATGTTGCATTGGGTTTGCGTGATTGGATGAAGCTTCCGCAAGGCGTGATGGTTCGCCTCGACGCAGAGGCGAGAAGCTTGGCTACTTCGAAGGCCGTGAATGCATGTTTTTTTGCCTTCGCGATGGGCTCGTTCATCCTTCTTTTTGCGGATGATGCAGAGGCTTATGATCCCTTTGCGTCGGCGCCAGATCCGGCTGTGTGCTCCCTTGATTACGTCTTGCCGGGAGACCTTCCTCAGCCGATCCCGGAGAAGGCAACGACGTCGGATTTTATGCAGTTCTCCTGGAGAACCTTCCTGGCTTTGAATGCTCCGGAAGTGGGGGGGCAGATCTCGGTCGAGGGCGACAATCCGACTCAGTGGTCAAGTTGGTCTTCAACGGGGGATCTTTTGAATCAACGGAACCCCGGCCCATCAGGATCGCGCCATTATCCGCCGGCTTGTAGGCGGATCAGAGGGCACCGGAGGTTTCGAGCTCTGCAGCAAGTGGGGAAAGTTGATGATTCATTCTTTGAGGCAACGAGTGGCGGGCTCTCTGATGACCCGGTGATTGATCGGAATGGCAAATTTGTTCGTTATGAGATTCTCTTGAGCCCGGCGACTTACGAAGAGATTCGAGAGACCCAGTTGTACAAGAGAGATGTCTTGTTGGGGATCACGGCTGATGTGAATCTGCAATGTGGAGATGTCGCTTATACAGGAGGAGATCCAGCCAGCCCACGAAGCGGATCCTTAGTCGTCAAAGCTGCTTGGATGGAGACGGATTCCCTCGACGCGGCAGAGAAAAACGAATATCACAGAGAGCGGCTTTTGGTTTTTACCCCAGGCTATCGACACTCGACTGGCGAGGACTTCTGTGAGGTGAAAGAAATGGCTCTGGTGGGCGCTCATGTGGGGCGTAAAACCATTCGTCAGCCGAACTGGACCTGGGCGACCTGGGAGCATCAAGACAACGCCCCGGATTGTACAGAGCAGATGCCTCTAGCTGTCGATGACTCTGGCCGAGTTGTGCAAGGGGGTTCTCAGCCGAACCAGAGTTGCCCAACCGAAAACGCCGGCGAGTATGCGTTCAATGGATCGCAATGTCTCGAATCGGACGCTTGTAACGCGTGCAATGCAACGTATGCGGTTGGCAATTCTTCCTCCGAGAGTGAATGCGTTAATCCCTTTACCCCAGATGGTCTTCGTTGGTGTCTCGATCTTCCGCCTGTTTCGATAGGAGGAAAGTCCCAAATCTGTCGACAAGTCCCGACGCGATCTGGTTCGTGCACGGGCGATGCGACGGTGCTGTGTCATTCGGACGCCGACTGCGGTGTCGCGGGGGGGGCTTGTGTTGATAATTACGAATCCGTTAACGCGTGGAACGTGGCTTGTCAGCAAGCAATCAATCAGCAGGGTGGAGATTCGGTTTGGTCACGGTATGAACTGATTGGCATTCAGTGGATCGCTGAGAGCTTCTCGGGATGCCGGAATGTTCAGTCTTCGGTCATCGTGGGGGGGCGAGTCAATACCGATTCGCTCAGAGAGTCAGTCCAGCTGCACGGATCTTTTGAGGACACGCAGTACGCACGCCCCATCCTCGGCAACTCAAGTATGGAAAGCTATGAGCGCGCGAATTGCACGGGATGCCATGCGAAGGCCTATCTGCCGGGTGTTTGTTCCAACGATCCGACCCAGTCCTGCGATTCTTCTCGAGATTGCTCAGAGAAAGCGGCCTGTACCCAGTACTCGACGGATTTCATGTATTGGCTTGCCTTGGAAGCGGCGGCCCCTCCAGATGTTCGATTCGAGGGAGGGCGGTTCGTCTCCTCCGGGCCCGTTGGTCCGAGGCAGGCCTTTCGTTGGCGCTGGAATTCCGCAAAGCCCATCGAATTTGTCCCGCCGCGCCGGGGCGGAGATGACCCGCGCTGTCTCGACGATCCCACTGGAACGGTGAAGGCGGCCATTCGCGTTTTTGACAATGCCACGGGGTTGGATACTGGGGAGGTTGAACTTTCCTGTGAGCATTGGCGGGCCCTTAGGAAGCCAGAAGGTTTTCGGTATAGCAATCCAGCCGGCCGGTGTGATTCCGTCCTCATTCGGAAGGGTCGCCAGCTCCGAGTGCGGTGTCGCGACCCACTGTTGCTCGACCTTGACGCGTCTGGCGGCGATGGTTTTGAGACAGAGGTGAGACTCGGCCGCACTCGGTTGTGTGGTCGTTTCGGGCGATCGACAGAGCAGCCGTCGCTTTTTGAGGCTGATCGTCGATTGGGCTTGTCCGCAGACTGCCCGGTGCCGCATGAGATTCTTGGTGCGAGCGATTGGCGTCAGAGGGAGGTTGGCAGCCGATTGGATTCCGTCGATCCATAGAAAGCACGCCATCGGTGAAGGTTCGGCTACTCGGACGGGCTTGACTACGTTAGCCTCTACCCGGTTTATTGATGCGCGAAATTTCCGTTAAGGAGCGAAAGCGAAGAATGGTGTCTTTAAGACATGGAATTTTGGAGCGAGGGGCTTCGGGCTCAGAGACGATGGTTGGATTGCGAAAGAGACGAAGACGTCAACGTATCGTGATGATCCTCGTGGGGTATGGGGTCGTATTCTGGATCGGTTTGGGCTGCGGCGGGAATCCCGATGCCGATTTTGTCGATCGGGCGAATGAGATCTGCGGGGACTCCAATACGCGCATGGCCAAGGTCGAGGATGCCTTGTCACGGGAAGAGGGCGGTCTAGATGCGGCCCGTCAGGGGCTGTTCATCCGGGAAACTTTTATTCCTGGGGTGAAGGGCCAACTCGAAGCCATTTGGGCACTCGAAATGACAGCGGAAACCCGGGCGGGGGTGGCGCGAATGCAACTGGCCGCCGAAGTCGCTCTCCAGAAGCTCAGGAAAGAACCAGCCTTGTTGTTCGAAGCCTCTGGAGACAAGAGTCTCTTCGCCGACGTGGATCAGTCCGCTCTGGCGCTGGGCTTAAATCAATGCAGGGGGAATCCGGTTTCCTGACGGAAGGCGCCCTTCCCATCGACTCGAACGACAAAACCGGCGCTTAATCAATCCGGAGGGGTGGGAATTGCCCTGTGTTGGCGGTGAGACCTCCATCGACAGGAATGCAGACCCCTGTGATGAAAGACGAGGCGGGGGAGGCCAAAAAATGAATGACCTCGGCGATTTCTTCGGGCTGGCCCCAGCGTTGCAAAAGCGTTTGCCTTCTTAGACCCTCAAAGGTTTCGGGGCTGGCCTCTTCGATGCCTGCGGTCATCGCCGTCCGGGTCGGGCCTGGACACACGCCGTTGACCCGAATGCCATGGCGAGCCAAATCTACCGCCGCCGCTCGCACCAGGTTGACCACGCCGCCCTTCGCCACGTTGTAGGCCCACATGCCAGGGTCTCCGCCCAGACCTGAGACCGACGCAGTCATGACGACGGCGGCCCGCGAAGATGTGCGAAGAGGTTCGATGGCTGCTCTCAAGCCCAAGACCGTCCCGCGAAGATTGACATCCAGAACACGATCGAATTGTTCCAAAGGCAAGTGATCCAGGCTCCCAGGGGCGGTGACGCCGGCATTGAGGACAAGAGTATCGATGGCCCCGAAGGACGAGAGCGTTGCTTCGACGAGGTCCTGGTTGTCGGACTCAGACCGAACATCGCCGGGATGGGGCTGTACGTTGGGCCAGCCGTCCGTCCAGGTGAGCGCTTGGGCGTCGATGTCTTGGGCCACCACGTTTGCACCGCGAATGGCCAGAAGCTCCGAGGTCGCCCGGCCAATCCCATGGGCGGCCCCGGTCACGATGGCCACGCTCGGATCAGGCATCACGCGCACCCGGACCAGAGATCCGACGATGAACCGCGAAGCCCTGGCGCCTTGGAGTGTCGACTGACGGATCGAGGCCTCTGCCCGTTTGGATCACGACCGGTTGCTTTCTGGCTGGTTGTACCAGATGGGAGATGTCCAGAGTCTCTCTTGAATAGTTCGAGGAGTGGGGGGATTCGTACACCCGACAGGCCGACCTTCGGCGGAAAGTTCATTGCACTGTCTCTGGCTCCATCGGCAGGATGGATTCTCGAGCACTCGGGCGTAGTACACAGCTCCCCTTTCTGGGTCGAAGTCGGGATCAGACCAAACGGCACAGAGGGAGTCGGCACCGGGGCCCTGGGGTTCGCAGGTGTCAAGGTCGACATCGGCTTGATTTTCGCCACCCGCGACATCGAACACTTTCTCGTAAAACTGGCCGTCCTCGCCGAGCCATCCCTTGATGATCTGAGCCCGTTGAAGCAGTCCGCCGGGATGACCGGGAACACCAGTATCCCGCATGGCGGAAACCACAAAGGTTGGTGAGGCCCCGGCTACGGGGGGAGCGGGTAAATCGCTCCCCATGGCGACTCCCTGGTCATATCCTTGCTCGACCAGGTCGCTTTGCTGGCAAAGATCTTTGGGGTATTGCCATCCCCCAAAGAAACGGGCGGTCATGCGAGGACCGCTCGTTCCGAAAACTTCTCTCTTCTCGAGGGCGTCGAAAAGCGAGTCCCGGGAGTTCTCTTCTGCCCAGACCCCGGCGAGTCCACCCGGGCTCGCAATAATATTAAAGACCGCGCCGATGCCCCCATCGGCTCGAGTTTGAAGCCGTTGCTCGATGGTGGCGTCGTCGGCACCGTGCCATCCATCGTAGCTGTATTCCTCTACGTCGCCGGGGTTCGCATTGTGGGCATCCGTCGCCGCGACAATGCCGAGCTTGTACGGATTCACACCCAGTCGAGTTTTTTCCCGCAGCCCTTCGACCAAAACATGTCGAACGTAATCAAGTCGAGAAACACAGCCCTGGCCAGCAAGTGCGCCTCGTCCGGTTCCCTCTATGCAGTCTTCGGTGTCCGGAGATCGCCACTCTTCGTAGTTACAAAATTCGTCGGGTGCGGCGACCACGCCATACATATTGTTCCGGCATTCGGAATCCCCCTTGATTTGAGAGATTTCGACCAGCGGTTCGAGTTCGGCGCGCAAGCGAGCCATGGACTGCTGTTCGGCGAGGGGTCTGTCCCGCTCGGGGACAGTGAACATACGTCCGTTGCTGAGGTTGGAGTTATGCGGCAGGGTGAGGACATCACATCCGGTTCCCGCCTCGAGGCATTGGTCTTTTAGCTTTCCCCATAGATCGTAGACGTTGGGATAATCAATCCAGGCAATTGGGCTTTCTGGAACCTGGTGATTTCGGAAGATGACGTTGTGGTGAACCTTGGCCAGTCCGGGCGTCGCCGTGTATTCGTAGGCGTTAAAGGTCGTGAAGCGGCAGGCGGATGAGCGATCGTAATGTCGCTCGGCGGCCGCTTGCTGTTCTCTCCAAACCTGGGTCATTGCCTCGTCGCAGAGTTCAAGATTTTCGCCGCAGAGCTCCGGCTTGCGGGAGGGAACCTCTTGCGTGCGGTCGATACTATTGCTGAGCTCGCCCATGCGCGCCGCAAACCCGCCCGGTGGTCCTGGAGGAGGAGGCTTCTCGCCCCGGTAAATCTGGCATCCTTCCGAGTTGTACTTCGCTGACTCAGGCCGTGTGCAGAGATAGACTTCGCCCTGATAGGAGGCATGGTCGGTCAAGGCGGCAAAATCAAGGGGCCTTTCCAGTTGAGCCGTGCGAGTTGGTTGATTGTCTTGTGCAGCGGGCAGCGAGATAGGGCGGCCCTGGGCAAAGCCGTAGACGTCGTCGGGCGTACCCCTGACTTTCCAGAGCCACGCGTCCATCGAGAGATTGGAATGCACGTGAAGCTCGCCCCAGAAGGGCTGCTTGAGTGGGTCTCGGTGATCACAGGGGAGTCGATCCTCGCTGTAGGCGAGGCCGGATGGGGCGAGGGCTCGCTTAGAGTTTCCTGGGATTGTCTCCGTCTTGTTTTCGGCGGAGCAAGACAGGATCCCGATTGAAGCCAGGGCAACCAGCAGGATTGTCATGCAGTGTGGCGCGCGAAGTCCGGATTGCTCGGAGCGTCTCATCATGGGGCTACCCCTTCTTCTCACCATTGGTTCTTAGAGACGGACCCGGGAAGCCGGATACGAGTCATGTGCGGTGTAGCATACGAGAAATCTCTCAAATGTTGGGACATTCCCATGGTCGCCTCCTTCGATGCTGGCGGCTTTGACGATTCCGCTCGTGACAACATCGTTGATCCTAAGCGGCTCGCAAATCGCCATCTTGATCTTTTTGGGGGGACTACTCGGCTTGGGTCGCCTGGGGAAATTTCAGCGATCCTGATACAAACTCTGCCTTTGCTCTGGGGGGAGTCATCTTGGTTGGAATGCGCGATGACTAGAAACCGATCCTATATCGAGTTGAGTCTAATCGTCGGCTCTCTCAGGCCTCTTTGTTCAAGGGAGGGGCGAAAGGCTATACGCGCTGATGGACACGCTGCGGTTTCCGGCATGAGCCTTGGGTGCTTCGCAGACGCCCGACGTTGTCACGCTTTTGTCTCGGTGGGATCCTGGCCGTCTGACACCACGATGTTGCTCCCAATGGATTCGAGGATGCTCCGGTGTTCAGCGCAGCCAAGAATCTCCAGGGCAGGGGCGTCCTGTCGAGAACTGGGCCTTTGTCTCAACTTGCATTCGGAGATGTCGTTAGCACTGGTGAGAATCTTTGTCCGAATTTCGTGATCCCGTTCGCCGAGGCGAATCAGATGCTCCCAGGCAGCTTGCCAGACTGATTCGCTGTGTGAAATGAGAAAAATATGCACCCCAGCCTGAAGGCCGAGTTCGACCATCTCCTCAATGGTGTACCGCTCAGAGACAGCTTTCATTTCAAGGCAATCGGTCATGATCAATCCTTGGAAGCCGAGTTGAGTCACGAGTAAATCCTGGAGGACCGGCCGGCTGAGCGAGGCCGGGTGCACAGGGTCGAGTTTCTCGAAGAGGATATGTGCGGTCATGATCGCCGGTAACTCGGATGAGATGACCTCTCGGAAAGGAAGAAGTTCTACCTCGTCGAGTCGCTTGAGGTCGTGGGGTAGGGAGGGCAGCGTGAGGTGACTGTCCGTTGAGGTGTCTCCGTGCCCGGGGAAGTGTTTTGCGCAGGGCAGTACGCCGTTGCGAAGATGGGCTTCAATAAAGACCCGGCCGTGACGGGCCACTCGGCTCGGGTCTCGGGAAAACGAGCGGTCTCCGATGACTGGATTCGCCGGATGACTGTCGACATCGATGACCGGCGCAAAATTGAGGTTGACCCCAACGGCTTCGAGTTCGCGGGCCATCAGCCCGGAAACGGCTGCGGTGAGGTCAAGATCGTCAAGCTCTCCCAATGTTCGCATCGGGGGAATCGGAGAGAGGGGGCTTCTCAGTCGCACCACTCGCCCCCCTTCCTGGTCGACGGCCACGAAGGGGGAGGGGCCCTGATGATTGTTGACGGCGTGGATGGATCGACTCAGATCCATGAATTGATGAATGTCTTCGATGTTTCTGCGGAAAAGAATGAGGCCTCCGAGGCCGCCCTCCAGCGCTCGTCCAATCGAACTGGGCACGGTACGGGTCGCCTCCGGAAAGCCGACCATCAGCTTTTGCCCTGCCGCGTGATGAAGCGCGTTGAGGCGGCTGCCTCGAGGAGAGCGAGTGGCGGCTGCCGACATCTTTCCGGTCGTCCTCCTCAGGTCCGCAAACTCGGCCTGTATTCAATCGGGCTGTTGGGATTACGAGTCCTTCAGCCCCGAAGAGGATCGCAAATTCTCATAGCGGTGCGAACCGGCCGATCGAAAGAGCCTGATTTCAGGCCGCCGGAGCAGGGCGGCCGGCTCGGGCCGATTCAGGCCCTGAGTCTGCGTCGCGCGAAGGGCGTCGATGTGGCACGCTCTGACTGACCAAAATTGGAGGTTGATATGCGCTTACTGATGCTCACTGTGGCTCTGGTTATCGGTTTTTCTTCGGCCTCGGCCGCTGAGACCGTGACGTATGTGTTGGAAACGCCGGGTGTGGTTTGAGGCGGAACCGCCGCGAGGGCCCGTGCGGCCGTCGAGAACATGGATCACGTGGACGCGGTAAAGACCAATATGACTGCCCACACCCTGACCGTCACTTTCGATGACGACGACCTGGGGGTCGAAGAGGTCGTGAAAACACTGGGGGGCGCGGGCTATACGGTCCCTTCCTTCCGTCGTCAGGATGGCTGATCGGTTCATCTCGCTCCCCGAGTAAAATGGTCCGAAGGGGTTTCGGATCCAACTAGGCTCTTTGTCGATTAGGATCTCATTCGCGATGGATGATCGGGTCGATCAGGAAATTGCAGAGCGCCCGTGGCATGTGGCTCTTTTTTCGTGGGAAAGTTGGACCCGCCGCGGCCTATTTATCGTCGCCGCGATCGCAACCGGCGCCGCGGCCTTATTCTTCAATCTCGCCGACCGCCTTTCGGTCACCTTTAGAGGCTTTCTCCTGAAGGGAGAGGTCCTGGCCGGGCTGCAGGTGGACCCGAATTGGGGCGCGTGGATCGCGGTTGGGCTCTCGGTGTTCGGGATGTGGCTCGCGATGACCTTGCGGGACCGCTACTTCCAGGGAACACAGGGCACTGGAATCCCCCAGGTGATGGCGTCTCTCGACGTGGACGCCGATGACCCACTACGCGGCCATATGCTTTCGTGGCGGATTGCCGTCGGGAAAGCCTTGCTTCTCATGATCGGCATCTATGCGGGGGCCACGATCGGTCGAGAGGGCCCTTCGGTGCACGTCGGTGCGTGTCTCATTTACCTGATGGGAGGCTGGGGACATTTTCCGAGCTGGGCGGTCCAGCGGGGGCTGATTCTGGCGGGGGGCGCTGCGGGCATCGCGGCGGCCTTTAATGCGCCGGTGGCGGGTACGGTCTTCGCGATCGAAGAGATCGGGCGGTCCTTCGACAAGAAGAACGTGGGCCTCATCATGCTCGCAGTGGCCGTGGCCTGCACCGCGTGCTGGGTTTATCTCGGCGACTATGTGTTTTACGGGAAATTGAACCCCTCTCTGACCTCACCGGCCCAGTGGTTGGTCATTGTCCCGATCGCGGCGGTCGCGGGGTTCTTGGGGGGATGTTTTTCTCGGGGGGTCGTGGCTTCGACGGTTTGGGTGAACCGAACCCTTCGCCAGCACCGGGTGGCGATCCCCGTTCTGCTGGGTCTGGGACTGGGGGGGCTTGGGTTCTTCTCGGACGGTGCAAGCTATGGCAGCGGGTATGAGCAGGCTCTGGCCATTCTGCGAAGTGAAACAGAGATGCCTTGGTTTTATCCGCTCGTCAAAGCGGGTGGTAATTTCATCAGCCTGATTAGTGGGATCCCGGGTGGACTCTTCGACCCCTCGTTTTCCGTCGGCGCCTCGATGGGTCAGTTGGCTGCGCCGATTTTCCCGGGTGTGGATGCGCGCGCCATCAGTATGATTGCGATGACGGCGTATTTTACAGGGGTTGTTCGAAGTCCGATTACCTCCGTGGTGATCTTGCTCGAGATGACGACCGCCCGGGATATGGCGATGCCGCTCTTTATGACCGCCGTGATCGCCTATGAAGCTTCCAAGCTGATCTGCAAAACCTCCATCTATGAGGCGCTCGCGGACATCTTTTTGGAGGATCTGCGGGCTCGAAACTCGGAACAGAAGACGGCGGGCTAGTCCAAAGCTTTGGGAAGGGCGCCTCGCCGGTCGGCTTCTTGGCGCTCCGGCCTGACCCTGCTCCGCGGGTTTTCGGTCAGGCGGACTCGATGAAGATGGGGGATGACCAAGCACGCTCTTGAACCGGAGCGAGGCAGTCGTCGGCCGGGTCGAACGCGGGCCCCGAGGCCGGACAGCCCGGTGCAGCGAGGCAGCGTCCCTGTTCGTCCCGTTCGCATTGCAGCGGGTCCCCATTTACCGCGTCGGTGGGTTCCTGCAGGGCCCGGATGTAGTAGAGGGTTTCTCGATTGGGCTCCGGGGGTGTGCCCTCGAAATCGACTAGGCAGCCTTGCCCCATGTCGTCGCAAGTCAGCACTTTCCAGGGGTCTTCGATGAGGGGCGCAGCGTCTTCGCTCGGGTCTCTCTGTTTTCGGATCCGAATGACCTCGATGCGTTCGATGCGATGACGCTCGTCACTCGGGTGGTAGCACTCTCCAAGGCAGAGTCTTTCGAGGCGCTCTGGGCCGAGTCCGATTTGGGCCTGTGCGGGGCATCCGGGTTTTTGACGGAAGCTTCCGACGGCTCGCGCGCGAAAGCGCGGCGTTTGGTCGAGCTTCAGGTGTGCGCCCATAGGGGCCGGCGTTTCGTCAGGGCCATTGAGAAGGTCGAAGAAGAGCAAAATGCGGGGCCCCGAGGTCGCATAAGCGCGGCGTTCGTTGAGAGCTTCCCAGATGGCTTCTCGAGTCCGGTTCTCGCTGTGTACGGCCACCAAGCCGCTGGTGTAGTAAAACGAGGCGCCGCGTTCGAAGCCCGTCATCAAGCCAGCCAGCGGGTCCGGGGCCCCCTGCGGTTCGGCCACGGGGGAAGCATCCGGCTGCAGCGCTTGGTACCAGTCGTCTCGCAGGCCGTATGCATCGCCAAACGCCTTGCGGGCGGTTTCCTTGTAGCCCGGTCCCGGTCTTCCTTTGTGATTATCGCTTGAACCGATCAGCCCATAGCGGTACGTCGACCCGTCTTCAGCCCGAAGCGCCAGCCCGTATTGAGCGCTCATGTGCGGCCGGTACTCGAAGGCCGGCAGAAAAGTGTTTTGGAGTTGTCCGCACTCAAGCCAGTCTGAAGGTGTGCTTCCCGCCACGACACCATATGGATTGCCTGTGTCGACCACGGCCTGGCGCGCGGATTCGACGCGTGCCTCGCATTCGGAGGCCGAGAGATCCGCCTCGCAGCGGGCGCGAATGAGTTCGCCGGCCTGCCAGCAGCAGGGCCGATAGTCCTCCGTGGGGGGGGCGCAGATGGCCTCGCCCTCGGGCCCCATCACCGTGTCGTTCATGGCCCGCCACAGATGCGAATTGCCGTGTCCCGAATACACTTCGAACAGGCGCTGCCGCGCCGGATCATGGTTTTCTGCATCGAGTTGCGTGGCCAGGCTTGCGCCCGGGGGCGCGTGTATGCCCCACGTTGTGCCGTGGGGGATGACGAGGCTCGGGTAGCCCCAGTCATCGAGCTTGTCGAAGAGTTGGCCTGGGGTTTCGGCGCCCTCCATGCATTCCACCGGGAGTTCTCGCACCGGAACGTCGTCAGCGCAGTAATCCATTTGTCGGACTTCTCGTGCAAAGGTATTGAAGTCGAGGTAGGGCTGAAGCCGATTGAGATCCCGAATCGCGAGGCCGGCTCGGACGAGGCTCCAGGCGGGGGCCGGAACATCCATTGAAAAGAGTCCGCCGCGGCCGGCTCCAATGGGGCGCGTCGGAACCGAGTCTTCGGCGGTATCTCGGAAGAGCACGTTCTTGTGTCCGAAATGCTCTTCCGGTCGGTCGGTGCCGGGGGCGGCGGATTGAGTCCACTCCCAGCCCAGGAAGCTCACGAGATCCGGATGACTCGGGTCGCCGGCTACTTCATTGCAGTCACGAATGGCTTGCTTGGTTTCGCGCCATTGACGGGGCGTGATGTACTCGGCGTGATCGTTGATGCTCCAGAAATCGAGCCCAGCGCAGTGGCGGGCAAAATCACAAGCATCCGCGGGCGGGTGGGCGCCTTCGCCTTGCAGCAGAGGCAGGCTAAAGATGAAGGCATCCCCCGACCAACTGGTATGGACGTGAAGGTCGCCAAAGAGAATTTGCGAAGAGGCTTCCGTGGCCGGTTCCTGAGGGAGGCCCTCGGAGACAGCCGCTGTCTCCTTCAGGGGCGAGAGGGTCCTGGCTATAGGAGACACCGTTCCCCGGCTCTCGAGCCGCCCACCAAAACCTTCTGAGATGATGTAAATCGCCAGGACGACCAGTCCCAAGATGACCGCAACGGTGGCGATCAAACCGAGCAAGATGTTTCGGAGGGCGCGTCGGCGCATTCGGGACAGGGTAGCGCTGTCGATCTGTTCAAGGAAATGTCCGCCGGCCCGCCCCCCCCGGTCCCATTGGGCCGTCTCCGGCCTGATTGACCGACCGGGGCGAGATGGTCGAGGGAAGAGTCGTCTTCACCCAAGAAGGCTTCGACGCCTGTTCGCTGCAGTCCGTTATGTCCTATCGTCGCTCACGTGGAGAAATCCACGCGGGACGATGTTTGGGCTCGGCGAAGTGTGGCTCGGCCGAGACGAGGTGGCGTGGTGCAAGGAGAGGGCGTGATTCGAGTCAGCGGGCTGTTTGTCTATCCCGTCAAGAGTGCCCGGGGCATCCGCCTGGATCGCATGGCGGTGGATCAATCGGGTCCGGACTTGGATCGTCGGTTCATGATCGTGGGTCCCGACGGTGAGTTCCTCAGTCAGCGCAAAGAGCCTCGGCTTTCGCAGTTGGGCGTTGAATGGTTGGAAGATGCACTTCGCTTGAATGCGCCGGGCATGGCATCGGTCTTGATCCCCCTGCGAGATGATGTCCGGGCCGCTGAGCGTGTCGAAGTTCAAGTCTGGCGTTTTCGAGGCCCCGCGGAACCAGTCAGCCCGAAGGTGGATGACTGGCTGAGCGAATGGCTCGGGGGACGTTGGCGCCTCGTTCGCGCCGCACCGGAAATGGATCGTCTCGCGAACCCGGAGTGGGTCGATGGCTCGGTCTCGGTGGCCTTTCCCGATGGCTACCCGCTTCTGCTCACCACCGAAGCTTCTCTGGCCGGCCTCAACACAGAGGTTCAGTCGGCCGGCTCCGAGCCCGCGCCCTTGGAAATGGCCCGGTTTCGACCGAATCTCGTGGTGAGCGGATGCGAGCCGTTTGCCGAAGACGACTGGTCGCGTATCCGAGTGGGGTCCCTTGAGATCGATGTCGTCAAGCCCTGTGACCGGTGTGGCGTGACGACCGTTGACCCCACGACGGGCCGCGTGGGCGTCGAGCCGCTTCCGACTCTTGGCCGAGTGCGCAAGAGCGCACGCGGCGTGCTCTTTGGCCAAAACTGTGTTCCCCGCGGCGCGGGCTGGATTCGTGAAGGGGATGAAGTCGAAGTCGTGGCCTCGGGTCGACTCGCTCAATTGCCTGAAGCTTGGCGTGTGAGCGCGCCATGAGGGCATCCGCTTGGGGCGATGCGTGACGCGGAGCGATTCCACGCCGGGCCGGCGCAGTCGTCCGCCGTTGATCTTTTACGCGGTGACGCTCTTCATGGCCCCCCTGTTGTTTCTGGGCGGGTTGGAGTTGATTCTCAGAGTGGTGGGCTTTGGCGGAAGTTATCCGCTGTTCCGAGACTTCGAGGGACTCCCTGGGTTTCGCGTGGCCAGTGATCAGGTGATGAATCGCTACGTGTACGGCGGTGACGAGCCTCTAGCCTACATCGACCCCTTTCTCTTCTCCGCAAAGAAGTCGCCTGGAACCACCCGCATTGTGGTGCAGGGTGGTTCATCGGCGGCGGGTTTTCCGTATGGACGTTGGGCGGGTCTGGCCGGAATGCTGGATGCGCGATTGGAGGCTCGGGCCCCCGCCGATCCAGTGGAAGTCATCAGCACCGCGATGGCTGCAGTCAACAGCTACACCTTGCTCGACTTGGCGGACGAAATTATCGAGGTCGAGCCGGATGCAGTCTTGATCTACGCGGGCCACAACGAGTATCTCGGCGTCATGGGGGTGGGGTCGGCCTTTGCAGCGATTCAACCGGGCTGGGTCGCCCGAACTCGTTTGGCCCTTGGGCGATTCCGGGTCTATCAGCTGATTGGTCGGCTGCTGGCGGGCCTGCGGGCCGGCTCCGCGGAGGCCCCCCATGACGAGCGCATCACGGTTTTTCAGCAGGCGGCCTCCGGGTCGAGAATTTCAATTGGTTCAGCTGCTTACGAGGACGGCTTAAGCCAATTTCGAAGAAATCTGGGTGCACTGCTTAATCGATACCAGCGCGCGGGGATCCCGGTTTTGATCGGCACCTTGGTTTCGAACGAGGCGGACTTGCCACCCTTTGACGGCGGTCCTGGTCCGGGAATTGATCTCGAAAAGTGGGCCGATCTCGAGGCGCTTCGTCAGCGTGACCGAGCGCGGGGTGCTGCGGCCGAGGAGCGCGCTCAGATCGAAGCCATGCTGGAGTTAGATGAGCAGGCCGCCGACGCTTGGTTTGCGTTGGGCGACTGGGAGGAAAGGGCCGGCCACTGGGCGGCCGCACGAGAAGCCTACCGAGAGGCCCGGGATCTGGACCGACTGCGCTTTCGGGCTCCCAGCGCTTTTAACCAGACGATCCGGGATCTCGCTGAACGCTATGGCGCTCGGCTCGTGGAGGTCCGAGAGGAATTTGCGGCCGAATCTGAGCAGGGCTTGATCGGAGATGCACTGCTTCTTGAGCACGTTCATCCGACGGCCAGAGGGTATTGGATTTTGGCCGAAGCCTTTCTCGAGGGGCTCGAGGACGAGCAGATTATTTCGCGACCGGTGACGGGTCTTCGAGGGCCGCAGCGTTGGGAAGAGCAAGTCCCCCTCACCGAGCTTGATCATTTGATAGTGATGCATCGCATTCGAGAAATGCGCGCGAGTTATCCGTTTGTCGAAGAGAGGGTCTCGATCACTCCCCTGACCCCGGAAACAGAAGTCGAGGAGTGGGCCCTTCGCCGCCACCGAGGTGAGGTGTCATGGGTGGAGGCCATGGAGGCGCTTTTGCAAATCTATCTGGCCGAAGGGCGTCTCGGCGATGCAGCCCGGGTGGCTCGCTTGACGGCTCACGAGTATCCGCTGGATGTGGGGCCGAACCTGGTTGCGGGCCAGCTTTTGCTTCGACTGCGCGAATGGGATTGGGCACGTCTTTATCTCAATCGCGCGATAAGGGCCTCGCCCGAGGACCTTCGCCCTTTGGTCGAGCTGGATCGCCTGGAGGCGGCGCTGGGTGGTTCAGCGGCGACGGCTCGCCTTCGCACGGCAGAGCAGCCGAAGCACCTGAAGAGCCCTTGATACCGAGGCTGCAACGCCGTGAAGGGGTCTTCCGGTCGCTTGCTACAGTCGACCCATGATCAAGTCTTTCACGAGTCCGGCGGCAATTAAGCTCGTGATGAGGGCCAACGGAAGCCCGATGACGATGGAAGCGGCTTGAAGGGCTTGTAGCCCGCCCACCCAGATCAACATGGAGGTCATGGCGGCGAGGAGTGTGCCCCACAAGATTTTTTGCGTGATTTGGTCTGGCTGCCCCACCAGATGACAAAGCACGAGGGTGGCTGAGTCGAGGGAAGTGATCAGCCAGGTGAAGAGCAGGAAGGCTGCAACACCGGTGAGGGCCGCGACAAATTCCGGAGAGCCTAGGTGACTGAGGAGTGTCGGAACGCCGAGACTCGAATTGAAATTCACGGCCTCACTGATGGAGCCGGGTTGCAGGAGCTCTTGATGGAGAGCGGTGCCTCCGAGAATCACCATCCATGCAAGGATCACGAGGGTCGGCACGGCCATCACGGTCATGACGAATTCTCGAATTGTTCGTCCGCGAGAGATGCGTGCAATGAAGAGGCTTACGAAGGGCATCCATGCCAGCCACCAAGCCCAGTAGAAGATGGTCCAGTTCGATTGCCATTCAGTTTCGGTCACAGAGGAGCCGATCCAGAAGCTTGTCGAAAAGAGCGTACGTCCATAGTCAACCAGTGTCGTCGGGAACAGTGAAAGAATTTGGCCAGTTGGTCCCGCAAGGAGGACCGCAAGCAGAAAGATTGCACTCACCCAAACATTAATCTCACTGAGGCGTCGGATACCTCGCCCCACTCCAGACAAGGCCGAAACCAGCCCGAGGAAACAGACGAGGAAAACAATGGCAATCTGATTGCCCGAGGTGACTGGAAATCCGAGGAGCGGCTCGAGCGCGGCATTCAGAGAGGCCGCGGAGAGTCCCGCGGAAGTTGAGACTCCGAATACCGTGCCCAGCAGGGCTAGAAGGTCGATCAGGGCACCCGGCCAACGCCCAATCCACCGATCTCCCAGCAAGGGGTAGAGGGCGGATCGAATCGTCATGGGTTGTCCATGTCGATAGCTGTAGAGGGCAATCGCCAATCCACCGAGGACGTAGAGGCCCGATCCTTGAAGGCCCCAATGAAAGATCGTCAGGCTCAGGGCATTTTGAGCGGCGGATGCGGAAAGAGGAGCGAGGCCTTGATGAGCCAGTGTGGGGTTGCCCTGGAAATGGAGGATGGGCTCAGCCACAGCCCAGTAAAGCAGTCCCGACGCAAGGCCCGCGGAAAAAAGCATCGCAAACCAAGAGAAGCGGCTGAAGTCGGGGGGAGCTCCCTCGGGCCCTAGCCTCACCTTGGCCCTTGGGTGGGCGGCCAGCAGGACGATCAGACAGAGCGTCCCGCTTGTGATGCCCACAAAGAACCAGTCGAAAGCATCGACAACGGCCGACCGTGCTGTGCCGAGGATGGCCTGGGTATCTTCAATAGAAATCAGGCCTAGAACAACGAGGGCAAAGAGGAAAAACAGCGAGAAGCGGCTGAGCGTCATGCTTTGTGGACTTGCTCGGCGGGCAGCGGCTGGTTTCCGAGAATCGCATCGGCGGCCTTTTCGGCCATCATCATGACCGGGGCGTAGATATTCGCATTGGTGATCTTCGGCATGATGGAAGCGTCGACCACCCGGAGTCCGCGTAGGCCATGTACGCGAAAACTTTGGGGGTCCACCACGGCGAGGGAGCCTGTTCCCATTCTGCAGCTGCAAGAGGGGTGAAGGGCTGTTTCACCTTCGCGAGCGACCCAATCGAGCACTTCTTTCGACGTAGCGACCTCGGGGCCGGGAGAAAATTCTCCTCCATCCAAGTCGTTGAAAGCGGGTTGCCCAAGAAGGTTTCGCGCGCATGCGATGGCCTCGACCCACTCTTTTCGGTCTTGCGGCGTGGAGAGGTAGTTGAACCTCAAGCTGGGCGCATCTTTGGGGTCTCGTGAGCGAATGCGAAGTTCGCCCCGGGCATCTGAAAGCATGGGGCCTATGTGGAGCTGATAGCCGTGACCCGACGTTGTCAGGGTGCCGTCGTAACGAATGGCTAGAGGCAGGAAGTGGATCATAAGGTTCGGGTAGGGGACTTCCGGATTGCTGCGGATGAAGCCTCCGGCTTCGAAATGATTCGTCATGCCGGGGCCGCGGCCCATGAGCCACTGGAGCCCGACCCATGGGCGTCGAGCCCAACGGGCGTGCGGCGCCATGGAGACCGCTTTTTTACAATGATGTTGAATGTACACCTCAAGATGGTCCTGCAAGTTCTGGCCTACACCGGCAAGGGGCTGCCTGACTGGGATTTGGAGCGATTGAAGCAGCTCGGGCGGGCCGATCCCTGAGAGCTGGAGGAGCTGCGCGGAGTTGATTGCGCCTCCGCAACAGATGACTTCTTTTGCGTACGCGCGTCGCTCCTTCGAGCCTTGGAAATATTCAACGCCGATGGCCCGTTCACCTTCAAAGAGAATTCGACTGGCCAGGGCGTGGTATTGAATTTGGAGATTCGGGCGGTGCTTGATGGGATGATAGTAAGCGCGTGCCGCGCTCCACCGGCGTCCATTTCGGATGGTGCGATCGAAGCGGCCGAACCCCTCCTGCTGTGCGCCATTGACGTCCTCAGTTTGCGGATGTCCCGCTTGTCGGGCCGCCTCGAAAAAGGCTTCAAATAGAAGGCCCTTGGCCGGGCCCCTTTCGAGATGAAGCGGCCCCTCGCGACCCCGAAACGCGTCATCCCCGTCGAGTGCATTTTCCATTCTTTTGAAATACGGAAGGCAGTGCGCGTAGCTCCATTGCTCCAATCCGGGTTCCTGAGCCCATCCGTCGTAGTCGGCGGGATTTCCACGTTGAAAAATCATGCCATTGATACTGCTTGAGCCACCGAGGACTTTGCCCCGCGCGTGGGATACTTGACGGCCGTTCATGCAAGGCTCGGCATCGGACTGGTATTTCCAATCGTAGCGAGGGCTCCCGATGGGGAACGCCAAGGCAGCGGGCATGTGAATAAAGAGATCCCAAATCGAGTCTGGTCGACCGGCCTCCAGGACGAGGACGCGCAAGTTTTTGTCTGCACTGAGGCGGTTGGCCAGGGCGCAGCCGGCTGAGCCACCGCCTACGATGAGAAAATCGTAGGGAGGGCCTTTTTTATCGTGTCCGGTTCCGAGGCCCAGATTCTTCCCTTTCACTCATCACGAAACGCGAGGATCCTAGAGACACTACAGGATAGGAGAGTGGACCGAAGGGGCTCGGGGGTGAGAACGGTCTTCGTCTGACACCGGATTCCGTTTGCGTGGATTTCAGAATCCAGATCAGCAGGATAATGGTATGTTGAGAGCGGCTAGAATCCTGATGCCTGTGAATTAAGTTGACTAGGTTCTTTTGCTAGAAACGGATGGAGGCTGCGCTCATGACTACGCGTCCTGAAAACTTTGAACCTTCCCATCGCGGTGCGCACCCGAGCATTGCCGAGGAGCTGGCGGGGAGGGCTCGGGAGCTGGAAGGCGGCGGCCGAGATATCGTCTATTTACAGGTTGGGCAACCCAGCACCGGCGCGCCCGAGGGTGTTCTGGAGGCGGTTTCCCAGGCGAGTGAGACCTCGACTCTGGGGTACTCGGGGGCGGCGGGTATCCCTGAGCTCCAAGCGCGGATCGCTCAGCAATATCAGGACTTGTACGGGGTGGAGGTGGGCCCCGAACGAATCTTGATCACCTTTGGCGCTTCGGGGGCGATCCTGTTGGCGATCGTGGGCTGCTTTGATGTAGGGCAGCGGGTCGCCCTCCCGCAGCCTTTTTATTATGGCTACCGCCATGCGATTGAAACGCTTGGCGTCGAGTGTGTCTTGTTCGACACCCAGCCGGAAAATAATTTACAGCCTACGGTCGAAGACATTGAGGCCATCGAGGGGCCGATTCACGGATTAATTGTCGCCAGCCCAGGAAACCCGACTGGTTCGATGCTCTCGCCGGATGAATTGAAAACACTTTCCGAATATTGCGAGAAAAAGGGCATTCGCTTTATTTCGGATGAGATTTATCACGGAATCGTTTACGACTCAGAGATCCCCCAAGCCACGGGTTGTGCTTTCTCGCCGGAAACGATCGTCGTCAATAGCTTTTCGAAATACTACTCGATGGCGGGTTGGCGCTTGGGATGGATGGTAGTCCCCGACTATCTCATCAAGCCGATTTCAGGGTTGGCTCACAATCTCTATCTCTGCCCGCCTTCTCCAGCCCAGGTCGGCGCCCTGTACGCGATGGACTGTCGAGACGAACTCGATCAGCATGTTGTCCGCTACGCCAAGAATAGATCCATCATGCTTGATCGCATGCCGGACCTTGGGTTCGATCGGTTTGTTGCTCCGCATGGCGCCTTCTATCTCTACTGCCATGTTCAGCATCTTCACGAAGACAGCGTTCAGTTTTGTATCGACATGCTGGAAGGGGCCGGCGTGCTGGCCGCGCCGGGGTCTGATTTCTGCCCGACGAACGGTCAGCACTACATTCGCTTTTCGTATGCCGGGGCGACCGATCAGGTCGAGGAGGCGGTTGATCGGATTGCGCGCTGGCGGGGTGGGGCCTGAAGGGTTGTCTCCTCAGTAGCCTTCAGTCTCAGACCACAGATGAGCTCCCTTTGATTTCGGCCAGGGTTGGGCCAATTTCTTCGACGATGGGGGCCAGACCCTCTGGGTCGAACCCGTAGGCTTCGACTGCGCTCCCCCCAAGGATGGCGCGAATCTCATCGTCTCCGTAGTCGGAGAAGGTCTCATTCATATAGGCCCGGGTGTGGGGCCAGGTTCCTTCGAGGTGGGGATAGTCCGATCCCCACATGATTTTCGACAGTCCGATTCGGTCCCGGTAGGCGCCCTCGTGCTGGGGCATGAAGGAGGCTCCGATGAAGCACTGTCGCTGGAAGTATTCCGTCGGCGTGAGCGAGAGCTTCCCCGTGAAGTGCTGGAAGAACGGAAGGGCAGCCTTGAACTCAAGAACCCGGAGCCGTTCAAGGATCCAGGCTGTCCCCGTTTCTGTCAGAATTAATTTCAAGTTGGGGTGGCGTTCAAAGGCCCCTGACCAGAGCAAGGCGGTGAAGGCTCTCTGGGCCCACATGTCGACTTCACTGATGTACATCGCTGTAGCGCCCTGAACGTCTCCGTAGTCAGGGGACCAGCCCGAATGAGCCTGAAGAGGAAGGCTGAGCTCAGCGCAGGTTTCCCAGATGGGCTCGTAACGTGGATGGTGATAAAAGGGGAAATCGCCTGTCGTTGTCGGGAGAAGAACTCCTCCCCACAGCCCTTTTGCATGGGCGGTCCGAATTTCCGCGCAGGCCACATCGATATCGTCGATGTTGATGAGGATGACTCCGGCATGGCGGTGGGGGTTGGTGTTGCAAAAATCGGAGAGCCAGCGGTTGTATGCGCGAATACCCTCGAGGTTGTGCTCGGGCTCGACTTCGTGTCGATACTGCAGGAGTCCTGCACCAAAGGGGGCCATTTGCGGGAAGATGACTTCTCCCGCGATGCCATCACCCTCCAAATCACGAAGGCGAACTTTCATGTCCCATTCCCCAGGTCGGGGGGCAAACGGGCTCTCGCCGTCGCTCAGCATGGCGAGCAGCGTGTCGTCGTCGTACTGCCCCTCTGAGGTTTGCATCAGGGCTTGGTAATGCCCGGCTTCCCCGGTCTTTTCGGCCATCTCATCCATGGCTTCCTGATCGAAGAAGGTTCCTTGTCGTGCGATGATTTCTTTTACGTACTGAAGCCACCAGCCGCGAGCAGCCGCTCGGTACTTTTGGGGCAAGTATTCGTCGTAGAGATTGGGCAGGGCTCCGGCGTGGCAATCGGAGCTGATGATGAGAACTTTGGACATCTTGTCCCTTTCCAGATGGGCGCTGAGCCGCAGGAATATACCTCTCTCGGCGGGCCCGGAAGGGGCTGCGGGCCCATCATTTTTTGGCCCGGGCCACCAGAATCAAGCAGTGAGGCTGCAGATTTGGGAGTTGTGACAGCCTCGACCCGGCTTGCACTTAGCGGTTGATTAATAGCCCCTTGGTGCTGCGATGAGGGGGCCTGAATCGGCCCCGCGATGCCAAGGAGAGTCCTCAGTTCTTCTAAATGCTTCGTGCTGTTCGATGACAGCGCTCACGGGGGCTCTGGCTCTGGCTGAACGTGTCCTAGTCCGATGGAGCCGGGTGGAGCCGGTCGGTGACTCGGTGCAGAATGGACTCAAGTTCACTTTCCATCAGGCTGTCGCCGATTCGTCTCCTGAGGGCGCCCCCAAAACCTTCAACCTGATCGGTGGACGTGCGATTCGTGTAGAGGACTAAGGAACCATCATCGAACGGCAGAATCAATGAAATCGCCTGCTCGACGTTGTATCCATTCGTGACGTAGAATTGTCTTTGTACCGCGACGAAGCCTCCCGCGTAGGGAACGGAGAACCGATGGGTGAGATTGACAAGTCGTCCATCGGGCCCCTTTTCGAGAACCCAGAAGAACTTCTCTTCGAACTGCTCGGGCAATTGATCGGGGTACGCGAGTAGCAGTTCGTAAGATTCCTCGGAGAGTAGATCAAGCCGGCGACTCGCCTCGACCGCTTCCCGAAGATCCCGAGAAGGAGAGCCGGTTTTTTGATCGCCGCGAGCGTATGGCGGCATTCCGCCTAGGCCAGAGATCTGATACTGGCGTGTCCGGGTGAGAAGCAGGTCACGGACGAATCCAGTAATGGCTGCCGCGTCAGAAGGGTCACCTTTTTCAAGAGCTGATTCGAGGGTTGCGAACTCGGATGTACTGAGATTTGTGGTTTCACCGGGGCGAGCCGACTTCCAGCGTGCAATCTGTTTCGGACTGAGCGACAGGCGGGCCAAGTCGTCTGGGGTAATCGGATTCTGCATCGGGCCGAAATCAACGACTTTTGAATTCTCCTTGAGGGCCATACCTATGGTGAGCGCGGAGGCCAGAGCCTTGGGCGGTATTGGAACCCGCGCGGCAATTTTAACAGCGAGTTCACGGGGGGTGGCCGATGGAAGGCGACCGGTCACATAGGTTCCGCCGAGGGCGCTTTGAACCTGGGCTGACGAAAAGCCGAGTCGTTTCATTCGAGTTTCGGCGTCCTGTGCCTGGGCTGGAAATCCCGATACCAAGGAAAAAAGAACCAGAAAAAAAAGGAATGGTTTCTCGCCGAGCCTTACCCAGCACCAAGGGCCGAGGGGTTTAAATGGGTGATGAGAAAGATGAGATTCAGTCATGGGGCTTCTTTCCGATTGCCTGTGGATCTCGAATTTGACCAGGGGCGTTGAAGTCAGTCTGCGGTGGCTTTGAGATGTGCGTGTCTGGGGTATTTGGAGCTGTTAAAGTAGCCATATTCCAGCAGCTTTGGCGTCGGTCAGTCTTCGTTCCGCTCAGGGAGAGCTTTGATGAGTCAGTTGGAAATTCGAAAAATGAACGGAGGCTTTGGCGCCGAAATCCTCGGCGTTGATCTGGCGCAGTTGTCGGATCCGGAGTTCCGCACGGTGCTGGATACCTTTCACCGCCATGGAGTGGTTTTCTTTCGCGACCAAGCGCTTTCGCCAGAGGGGCATGTCCGGTTTGCAGAGCGACTGGGGCCCATCAATATCAACCGCTTCTTTCAGTCCGTTGAAAATTATCCCATGATTGCTGAGGTTCGCAAAGAGCCGGATCAAAAAGTGAACGTCGGAGGGGCTTGGCACACCGATCATTCTTATGACGAAGTGCCCGCACTGGGTTCCGTGTTGGTCGCACGCGAATTGCCCGATTCGGGAGGCGACACGCTCTTTGCCAACCTCGCACTGGCCTTCGACGCTCTCTCAAGTGGATTTCAAGAGATGCTTGAAACGTTGAGGGCCCACCATTCGAGCCGTCACGTCTTTGGAGCACAGGCCAAGTATTCGAAGGAGGTCTCTGGTCGGATTGGGAATGCCGAAGAAGCCGTCCAAGACAGCATCCATCCTGTCGTGATCCGCCATCCGGACACTGGTCGCAAGATCCTCTATGTGAATCCAGGATTTACCATCGGGATCGATGGCTGGACGGATACAGAGTCACAGGGCTTGCTGCGGTTTTTGTACGACCACGCCCAACAGCCTCAGTTTCAGTTGCATTTTGACTGGAGGCCGGGTTCTGTTGCACTGTGGGACAATCGGACGACTTGGCACAACGCTGTTAACGACTACCAAGGGCAGCGAAGACTGATGCATCGGGTGACAGTTGAAGGAACCCCGCTCAGCTAAGGTTCGTTACCCGGAAATTGGTGTTTTAGGAGTCGTTGTGGATAGTATTGTTGAAGCCGAAATGGAGGACGGCTCCAACCAGGTCCCCCCGTCAATCAGCGGGAAACCGTCTCCGCATTGGCCATCGAACGGGAAAGTCTGAATATCTCCTTTTGGCGCCTTGGCTGACTTTCGCGGATGGGCCTCGTTGGCTCTAGCGGCGGGCAGCGGGTGTTGCCTGCCGTTTTGTTTGGCTGGAGCCAGTCTTGCGCCCTGTGCGTCAGCGCTCGACGATCCGCAAGGAGTCGAATCTGACGCCGAGAACCAATCTTCTAGGCGAAATTCGAGCCCGCGAAGGGTCCTCGGACTTCGTAGGTGAGCCCGTAGGGGCCGTTCGGAGTCGGCCCCCTCTGCGAACTGAAATAGAGACGATCTCCATCCGGGCTGAGAGCTGGGCCTGTCAGTTCAGTTCCGGATTGCCCTTGGACTCGGACAATCGGCGTCGCCCGACCTAGCGAATCGAGGACGACAATCTCCAGATTGCCAGCATCTTCTGCAACGAGGACGTCTCCATTTGCGGTCATGAGAAGGTTGTCGGGCTGCGTGAGCGAGGGTTGCGTCGAATGCGCGGCGTCGTAGAGAATATGGAGGGTTTGTTTTTCGGTATCCAGCGCCCACACTCGGTGATCCCCTGTGGTCGAGAAGCAGCACAGAGAACCTTGGCAGGCGATGCCTTCGCCTCGATTGAAGCGGGAGGGTGACCACAGCTGGAATCGGGTAGGAAGGCCGAGGGGGGCGTTCGGCGAGGGCAGGGCATGCCATGCAAGCGGCCGAACTTCACCCGGTTGGATATCTCCACTCTGGTTGGGGTCCAGTATCTCGGCGGCTTCAAGCGTTCCCTCGCTGAGGTCTCCAGGGCGTTTCGGACGAAAGCGATAGAGCAGTCCATTGGACTCGTCTTCGGTGAGATAAACTTCTCCTGTTGTCTCAGACACCGCGATGGCTTCGTGTTTGAAGCGGCCCAGGGCGGGTCTTGGGCGCTTCGATCCCGCGGAGGAAAATGGGTCGCACTCATAACTCAAGCCATAGGCCGTTTCTTCACACGAAATCCAAGTTCCCCATGGCGTGGCGCCTCCTCCACAGTTCTGCGATGTACCCTTAAGGATGGGATAGACATCGATCACCTGACCTTCCGGATCAAAGCGCAGCGCAGTGGTACCTCCCTGCTGGTCTCCCTGCTCGCTGTTGGAAACATAGACCCAGCCTCCATCCGGATGACTAAAGGTGGCGCCGCCATCGGGTGACCGATGCCATTTCACCGAAGCCGAAGTGAGGGGTCGCTCAGTCGCAACCGCGACGACCCGGGATGAGAAGCCGGCGGGGAGTTGGAGGCCGTTTCGATCGGGGGGAGCCAGGGCCCCGTATCCAGCGCTTCTCGCCAACGGATTTGGGGGCCAAGCGCTCGAAAGTGCAGCGCCCGGTAGACCCAAGAGGCCCAGTCCAGACCAACCCGCGATTCGAAGAAAATCTCGGCGGTTGGTCATGGCTTCACCTCGTGCAGGGCTCGAATCGTTTTCCGAGCAAGAGCAAGTGAATCGAAGTCCCGATTCATCACCCCGAGGAGAATACCAGGACCGAAAAAGGGGGGGGAAGCTGAACCGTGAATTGAGACCCCTCGGGAACTTTTAAACGGATTCAGTTCTTGATTCGGCTGTCCCATGTGTCTCAGTCTCTTCCCCTTGCTCTCAAGTTCAAGTGCCGTTTTAAACTTCTTTTCCTCAGTTCATTTCTTAAAGCGTGAGAACGGTTTACTCGATAAATATTCACGGGGTGCGGCGACTTTCGGTGGAAGGGTGGCTCAAGCCAAGGTGAAGAAATGGACATCGAAAAGAAAATGATTCTCGTTCTGGGGGGCCATCGCCAATCGCTTGCGGTGATGCGTTCCGTCCGCGATACCGGGTACCGTGTGTGTCTGGGGCATGATGAGCCAGTCGCCAGCTTTTGCGAAGCCTCACGGTTGGTCGACGAAGTCTGGCGCTGCCCCCCTGGAGCCCTTGATAGACCGAGTCTGTTCTTGCCGGCTCTCCTCGACTTGCTCGCTCGGAGAAGAGACATCGATTGCATCTTTCCAGTGGGCACGCGCGATATCACTCAGCTGCTCCCGCTGGCCTCAGCGCTGCCCGATCGAATTCGATTGATCGCCACACGCGACGAGCTTTGGTCGCTTTGTCTCGATAAGTCTCGGATGGCGAAAATTGTCAAAACCCTTGAGATCCCCTCCTTACCTCTTTGTTCCGTTCTGGGTCGGGAGGCTGTCATCGGGGCGGTCGAGACTGAAGGCTGGCCTTGTATTGTCAAACCGGCATCAGAGCAAAACTCGATCTGCGGTGAAAAAGCGCTGATCCTTCAGACTCGAGAGGACCTTGCGAATTTGATCGCGTCGGGTGAGCCAGATCAGACTCCGCTTTTGGTTCAGCGATATTTTCGGGGGCAACGGCATAACTTGTATTTTTTGGCGGATCGCGGACGGCTTGTCGGTGTGCACGAGACGCGTGTAGACCGAACGGACCGAGTCGATGGAACTGGACTCGGGGTTGCGGGAAGTGGGGTCGAAATTTCGCCGGAGTGGGTTTCGCACTTGGAGCGGTTGGTGGCGCACTTGGAATACCACGGAATGGGATGTCTCCAATTTTTAAAATCGAATCAAACCGGTGAAGGTTGTTTTCTTGAGATCAATGCGCGCCTAGGAGCGAACTATGGGCATCTCCAAAAGTCAGGTGTGGACCTGCTTGAGAGATGGATCGAGCAGGTCTCTCCCGAAGAGCAGTGGTCGAGAGTCAGGCCTCAGAATGTCCGATTTCTCCGATATGCATGGACTTATGGGGAACTAAGAAGTATTGAAAGACGCGTGCTCAACGGGTCAGCGGGCTTTCGGGAGACAGCTGGTGCGCTGGGGGAGATGATCGGCTCGGCCTGGGCTGCGGATGTGCATCTTGACGCTTCGTGGCAGGATTCGAGGCCGGCCTGGATTTTGTACAGCCGTTACGGCGCTTCTTTGTTTAAACGCCTTTTTCGCAAAGCTTGGGCGGCGCTGAAGCATTCAGCTCCTTTCAAGGAGACGAGGGTCGCCCCGTCTCGCTGATTGCTTACGGCGTTGCTGGGGTGTCTCGCGGGGCGCGTTATCAGGGCGTTCACGACTTGAACGGGATGCCTTCAATGATCCGCTACTTCTCTCGAGATCAGCTCGATGTCGGGTACTCCCGGGAATCCGCTGGAGCTGGCGGTAGGAATGCGAAGCCTCACCGGCGTATGTTGTGGGTAGCGCTTAAAGAGGCGAGGTTGTAGATCCGGAAGGTTTCGCCCCACCAGAATGTCCGATCCAGGGATCGCATTGAACCATGATAAAAGCTCCAGCCCTTTCTCGGTCCTGAAGGAATCGGAACCGGGTTCTTCATCTTCGACAAGAAGGAGAAGAGGTCCCTCTCTCTGTCGGAGATCCTGAACTGTTTCGAATAGGGCAGCACGAGCTTGATGGCCTTCTCGGAGGGCGACCACCCTTCCGATGTCCGTTGTGAGCCCGAATAGGAGTGTGGAGCAGAGTAAGAGCCGTGTAATTTTCGGTTGATCTTGCTGGCAGCGCTCAATCCAGAGAGCGGTCCCCACTGTCGCTAAGGGCAGGCCTTCGGAAACGCGGAGTGAATCGCCAAATGCGTAAAAAGAATAGGCGATGGGGAGAGCCAAAAAGCCGACTGCCCATGGCCAAGCCTTTCGGAGCTTCATCTGCCTCCGCTGGAGGGTGACGAGGAGAAGAAAAAAGATGATCCCCCCCGGCCAGAACTCCTGAGCGACACCGCCCAAGGTTTTGAGGAAATTGAGG
>JAQWNI010000214.1 GCA_029268645.1 Myxococcota bacterium | reverse complement strand
GAAAACGGCGAATGGCGATCGCCGATCGTCAAGTTTCTGTCGGAGGATGAAAAGCAGGCGATCATGGAGCGGACCCGTGCCCGGCCTGGATCATTGCTCTTTTTTCAAGCGGATGCTTTCGAGCGAGCCAATGCCATCTTGTCACGCCTTCGAATTGATCTAGGCCAACGGTTGGGGCGGACCGATGGCCGCGAGTGGGATGCGCTCTTCGTTGTCGATTTTCCCCTCTTCGAGCCGGATGAAAAGGGTCGCCTCGGCTATGTCCACCAGCCTTTTGTCGCTCCCTTGGACGAGGACCTGCCTCGGCTTGAGACCGATCCCCTCTCTGTGAGGGGGACCCACTATGACGTCATCATGAATGGGGTTGAGCTGGGGTCAGGCAGCCTTCGCAACCACCGTCCGGACGTCCAACGGCGCATTCTGGAGATCATGGGGTACTCCGAAGAGGAGATGGAGAAGAGCTTCGGCTTCATGCTGGAGGCGCTGGAGGTCGGGGCCCCGCCCCATGGCGGATTTGCTTTCGGATTCGATCGCATGGCGATGGTTTTGGCGAAAGCCGACAGCCTGCGAGATGTGATTGCCTTTCCGAAGACCCAGCGGGGACAGGATCTGCTTATGCACGCGCCCTCCTCGGTGGACGCCGGGCAACTCGACGAGCTTTCGATTCGGGTTCGGCCCACCGAGACGGGCTGAGACCGACCCCGCTTAGACCCGCGGGAACCTCGGGGTCCGCTCCCGCCCGGAGAGCGTGGGGCCGGACGCTTTTCCGCGGCGGTTGGGCTGATTCCAGCGGTCCAATCCGTGGCGCGAAGGGCTGGAATCCCTTACAAACTCGGCGCTGCAGAGCGGTTGGCTCAGCTGGTCGTGAGGCCAGTGGCCGGCCCTGCGCCGTCCCAGCCGGGTGGAGGTGGCTTCTGCCCGGAGCCGAGGGGCGGTGTATTCCGATTACTTAAACCCACAGGAGTCCCCCCTCGCCATGCGGAAGAAGATTGCGCTCATCGGTGGTGGAAACATCGGTGGCATTCTCGCTGAGAACGCCGCCTATCGAGAACTGGGCGACGTCATGATGTTCGACGTCGTGGAGGGTCTGCCCCAAGGTAAGACCCTCGACATGGCCGAGGGTGCCCCTCTGGTCGGTTCGGATGCATCCCTTCGAGGCACCAATGACTACGCGGATATCGCCGGCTCTGATGTGGTGATCATCACGGCCGGCCTCGCGCGAAAACCAGGTATGTCTCGTGATGACCTTCTCAAAACGAACCTCTCGATTATGAAACAGGTGGCCGAGGGCATTCGGGATCACGCTCCAGAAGCTTTCGTCATCGTGATCTCGAATCCGCTCGATGCGATGGTCTACACCTTCAAGGAAGTCTCGGGTTTTCCCAAAAATCGCGTGGTTGGAATGGCCGGCATTCTCGACTCCACTCGTCTTCGCTCGTTCCTAGCTTGGGAGCTCGGTGTCAGCGTCAAAGACGTCACCGCGTTGGTCCTTGGCGGGCATGGAGACACGATGGTTCCATTGGTTCGGTATTGCACTGTGGCGGGTGTTCCCATTAGCCAGCTGATCGATGCTCAGCGCATCGATGAAATCGTCGAGCGCACGAAGGGCGCAGGCGGGGAAGTGGTTGCTTTGCTGAAGACGGGCTCTGCCTTCGTTTCGCCGGCGCTGTCCGCTCTCGAGATGGCCGAGGCGTATCTGCTGGACAAGAAACGCGTCTTTGCGTGTGCTTGTCTGTGTGACGGTGAGTACGGAGTGGATGGTCTCTATGTAGGCGTACCCTGCGTGATGGGTGCGGGTGGCGTTGAGCGCATTCTCGAGGTCGAATTGAATGATCAAGAGCGGAAGCAGTTTGACGCCTCGGTTGAACACGTGCGCACTCTCGTCGGCCAGATCGATCTTTAGAGCCGGCATCTGACTGGCTGTCTTGCTCGCCTCGGGCGTCAGACGAGACGGCTTCGAATGGAAGGTTTCCGATGAACGTTCATGAATACCAGGCCAAGGAATTGCTGCGGTCATTTGGTGTCCCGGTTCCGGAGGGACAGCTCGCGTCGACGCCCGAGGAGGCAGAAAAGGCCGCCAAGGCCCTGGGCACGCCGGTCGTCGTTGTAAAAGCTCAGGTGCACGCGGGAGGGCGCGGGAAAGCGGGCGGAGTCAAAGTTGTTCGTAGCCCGTCCGAAGCTCAGCAGGCTGCAAGCGAAATTCTGGGCATGACGATGCACACTCCGCAGACGCCTCCGGAAGGAAAACTCGTTCGCAAGGTGTACGTGGAAGCAGGCTCAGCGATCGCGGACGAGCTCTACCTTGCGGTCCTTTTTGATCGGGCAGTCGAGCAATACGCGATCGTCGCGTCGACCGAAGGCGGAATGGAGATCGAGGAGGTTGCGGCCAAAACGCCCGATAAGATCCTCACGGTCCATATCGACCCCAACGTAGGCTTGGGAGAGCATCAGTGCCGCCAGCTGGGTTTCGGTCTTGGACTTCCGTTTGATCAGGTCAAGAAATTCGTCCCTTTCGTTCAAGGTCTTTTTCGCCTGTTCGTCGAGAAGGATTGCAGCCAGGTTGAGATCAATCCGCTTGTTGTGACTGAGTCGGGTGACCTCTTCGCGCTCGATGGAAAAATTAACTTCGATGACAACGCGCTTTATCGCCATCCCGATGTGGCCGCTCTGCGGGATCCCGACGAGGAAGACGAGCGCGAGCGGGCCGCGAAGGAAATCGACCTTGCCTACGTGGGTCTGGACGGAAACATCGGCTGTATGGTGAATGGTGCGGGGTTGGCCATGGCGACCCTCGATATGATCCATTACTGCGGAGGTAAGCCAGCCAATTTTCTTGATGCGGGAGGAGGAGCCGACAAGGAAAAGGTCAAGGAGGCCTTCAAGCTGATTCTCCGCGATCCGAACGTTGAGGCCATCCTGGTGAACATCTTCGGGGGTATCGTGCGCTGCGATCTGATCGCGGAGGGCGTCGTCGCGGCGGCAGCCGATCTGGGCATCGAAGTCCCGCTGGTCGTGCGACTCCAAGGCACCATGGCAGAAGAGGGCCGAAAAATCCTGGCGGACTCGGGTCTCGATATCACGCCGGCCGAAACACTGCAGCAAGCTGGAGAGTCGGCGGTGGCCGCCGCTCAGGGAGGCGCAGCCTAGTTATGTCGATTCTTTGCGATCGAAACACAAAGTTGATCATTCAGGGGATGGGCCGCATGGGCCAATTCCATGCGGGACTGTCTCGTGACTACGGAACTCAGGTGGTTGGGGGCGTAGCCCCGGGAAAAGGCGGAACAGAAATCGATGGGACTCCGGTCTTCGATACGGTTGCGGAGGCTGTCGCGGAAACTGGCGCGGACGCGACCGTGATTTTTGTACCGCCTCCGGGAGCGGCGGATGCCATCCTTGAGGCCGCCGACGCGGGACTTGGGCTGGCGGTGTGCATCACCGAAGGGATTCCCGTCGTGGACATGGCTCGGGCTAAGAGCGCTCTCAAGGGGTCGGCCATGCGTTTGGTGGGACCGAACTGTCCAGGGGTGGTGACGCCGGAGCAGTGCCGGATCGGCATCATGCCGGCGCAGATCACTCGGCCTGGCCCGGTTGGGGTCATTTCCAGGTCGGGAACACTGACCTACGAAGCGGTCGATCAGCTGAGCCGAATCGGAATCGGTCAGTCGACCTGCGTTGGAATCGGAGGAGACCCGGTCATCGGCACGAGCTTTATCGATGCTCTGACGCTTTTTGAAGCGGACCCCGATACGCGAGCGGTCGTGATGATCGGAGAAATCGGAGGGTCTGCTGAGGAGGAAGCAGCTGAGTTTGTCCGATCGGAAATGAGTATCCCGGTTGCTGCCTTTATCGCTGGCCAGAATGCCCCGCCCGGGAAACGGATGGGTCACGCAGGGGCCATCATCGCCGGCGGTAAGGGGAAAGCAAGCGACAAAATCGCAGCCCTTGAAGCCAACGGGGTTGCGGTGGCTGCGTCGCCAGCGGCGATCGGGGAGACTCTGGCTCAGGCTGCGCCGGAAGTCGCCGCCTGAGCGGAGCGGGTTCCCAGAGCCTGTCCCATTGGGGTCGAACGGGAGGGGAGTGCGCTTGGACTACGAAACTTTTTCGATCGAGAAGGAAGGCGAGGTCGCCTGGCTGACGTTGAATCGGCCCGAAGTGCTCAATGCCATCAACGTCCAGATGGTCACAGAGTTGCGAGATTACTTCGGTGGGTTGAGTGAGGATGCTTCAACTCGGATCGTGGTGATGCGTGGGGCCGGGCGCGCCTTTTGCGCAGGGCTGGATCTTGGCAGCCGCTTTGAGGAGTTTAAAAACGGGGAACTCTTTGGCGGCGGGATGGGATTTCAGGGTTATTTGGCGGATGTCTACGTACGGATGCGCCGCTGCCCGCAGCCGATCATTTCTCTGGTGCACGGGGCCGCCTGTGGAGGGGGCTTCTCCTTCGTGCTGGCTTCGGATGTTCGGATCGCTGGGCAGAGCGCCAAAATGAATGCGGCGTATATCCGCATTGGCTTGTCGGCATGCGATATGGGCTCAAGCTATTTTTTGCCTCGCCTTGTCGGCACATCCGTCGCCTCGGAATTGATGCTGACGGGGCGATTCATCCACGCTGACCGCGCTTTGTCGACCGGCTTGGTTTCGGAGGTCGTTCCCGATGACGAACTCACCGAGGCGGCACGGCCTCTGCTTGAAGATATGCTGAACACTTCGCCCATGGGGCTTCGAATGACGAAGGAAGGGTTGAATGTCGCGATCGATGCCCCCTCCCTGGAAGCGGCCATGGCGATCGAGAACCGCAATCAGCTGCTCTGCGGTCAGACGGCCGATGCCAAGGAAGGGATGCGGGCTTTCGCCGAGAAGCGGCCTCCCAAGTACCGCGGTCGCTAGGGTTGCAAGCCGACTCTGGATGTCTGCCCGGTACATCCCCGTCTGGAGAAGCCGTTTCGGCGGGGCTTTGGCGGCGAGAGGCTAATCGACCCGCCAAGTGTCGCCGGAGTTGAGGAGGGCGTGAAGATCCCCCGGCCCCTGTTTTGCGATGGCCTCTTCGACGGTTTGGGTGAGCATGGTTTCGTAGCAGGGCTTTTCAACCTCTCGGATGACGCCGACCGGCACCGGGAACTCAGGTCGCGCGAGCGAGGCCAATTGGTGGGCATAGCTCGGGGTTTCGTGCCGCTCATGGTGCACAACAACGCCGCGCTCGATCGGGTCATCGTCATCAGCGAGGTCAATTACGCTGGGTACGCCGCTTTGCATCACGATCCCGTGCAGATTGCCCGGGGATCCATAGACGAGAGGCTTCCCCTCTTCTAGGACGAGGGCGGTCTCCGAACGTGTCTTTCGGTCTTCGAGTTCGGCCCATGTGCCATCGTTGAAGACTGGGCAATTTTGGAGAATTTCCACAAAGGCCGTGCCCTTGTGGTTGTGTGCTCTGCGTAAGACGTCCTGCATGTGGGGAGCGTCGACGTCGATCGATCGGGCTACGAAGGTCGCGCCGCATCCCAAGGCGAAAGAGATTGGATCAATCGGATGATCGATCGATCCCTGGGGAGAGGACTTGGTTCGCATGCCGACCTCTGAGGTCGGCGAATACTGTCCCTTGGTGAGTCCATAGACCCGATTGTTGAAGAGGAGGATCTGAACGTCGAGATTTCTTCGGATCGAGTGGAGGAGGTGGTTGCCCCCGATGGAGAGGCCGTCGCCATCGCCGGTCACGACCCAGACTGAAAGGTCGGGATTGGCGGCTTTGACACCACTCGCAAAGGCCGGCGCGCGTCCGTGAATGGTATGGAAGCCGTAGGTGTTCATGTAGTAGGGAAACCGGCTAGAACAGCCGATGCCGGAGATGAAAACGATGTTCTCACGCGGGACACCCAACTCGGGCATGATGCGCTGGACATTGGCGAGAATCGAATAGTCGCCACAGCCCGGGCACCAGCGAACGTCTTGGTCGGCGACGAAGTCTTTGCGGGTCGGCTTGTTCTCGGAAGGAGCGGAAGCAGCCACGATCAAGAGTCCTCCTTCAGGATGGCCTCAATTCGGTCGCGAATTTCCGCAACTTTGAAGGGCTGTCCCGAAATTTTCGAAAAGGTTCGAATGTCGATCAGGTATCGAGCGCGCAAAAGCATGGCGAGCTGCCCCTCGTTGAGTTCAGGGCAAAGGACTCGCTTAAAGCGTCCCAACACTTCGCCCAGATTTGAGGGGAAAGGGTTCAGGTGTCGAATGTGGATCTGTGAGACGGGGTGGCCTTGCGCTCGAGCCTCCTCCACCGCGGCGGTGATCGGCCCAAAGGTGCCTCCCCAGCCGACCACGAGAAGTTCGCCCTGGTCCGGCCCGTCGACTTCAATGGGCGGGATATGATCGGCGATGCCTTCAACCTTCTGGGCCCGGAGGTCGATCATTCGTTGGTGATTCTCCGGTCCGTAGACAACGTTTCCGCTGATGTCTTCCTTTGTCAGCCCGCCGATTCGGTGCTCAAGGCCAGGGGTTCCAGGAATCGCCCACGGTCGGGCGAGGGTTTCGGGGTCTCTTCGGTACGGTTGAAATTGTCCGTCTTCGTCCAGATTGTCCGAGGAGGCATACTCGACTCGGCCTCGAGGCAGAGTTTCGATGTCTGGGATGGCCCAGGGTTCGGCGCTATTGGCCAAGTAGCCCTCTGACAGGATGACCACGGGTGTCATGTACTTGATCGCGATTTCGTAGGCTTCGAGCACGGTATGGAAGCAGTCGCCCGGAGATTTGGGAGCCAGGAGCGGCACAGGGGCCTGTGAGTGGCGGCCGAACAGCGCGGTCAGCAGATCGCCCTGCTCGGTTTTTGTGGGGGATCCCGTAGACGGACCGGAGCGTTGGACATCGATCGCGACAAGGGGAAGTTCGACCATGATGGCCAAGCCGAGCGCCTCTTGCTTGAGAATGAACCCGGGACCGCTTGAAATGGTGACCGCAAGGTGCCCTGCGAAAGCTGCGCCGATTGTCGCGCTGGCGGCGGCAATCTCGTCTTCGGCTTGAAAGGTTTTGACATTGAAGTTTCGGTGACGAGAAACTTCGTGCAGGACGTCGCTGGCGGGAGTGATCGGATAGGCGCCCAAAAAGAGCGGGCGCTCGAACTGTTGGCTGGCCGCCACGATTCCCCAGGCCAGAGCCAAATTGCCTGTGATATTGCGGTACAGGCCGCTCTCGATCTTGGCTGAAGGAATCGCGTAGGAGACGGGAAAGAGTTCGGTGGTCTCTCCGAATGCGAAGCCGGCCTTCAGAGTTCGCAAATTGGCCTCAAGGACATCTTCCTTGAACTTGCTGCTCAGCCACCGTTCGGTGGCTTCCATGGGTCGACCGTAGAGCCAGCAAAGGACCCCGAGCGCGAAGAAATTCTTGCAGCGATCGATTTCTCGCTGGGTCAGAGAGAGGCCTTGAAGAGCTTCCCGGTTCAGGCTCGTTAGAGGGATTTCGACCAGCTTGAAGCGTCGCTCGAGATCGGGCCGGGGGTCTTCGTCGTAACCAGCGCGTGTCATCGACTTCTTGGTGAAGGAGTCGCTGTTGATGATGATGGTGCCTTGGGAACGCACATCTTCGAAGTTGGCGCGAAGTGCGGCCGGGTTGAAGGCGATCAAGAGGTCCACTGTGTCCGAAGGCGTGTGGATGTCTTGGGAAGAAAAGTGGATTTGATAGCCGGATACCCCTGCCATGGTTCCGGCAGGGGCGCGGATCTCAGCTGGAAAGTCCGGATAGGTCGAGAGGTCGTTGCCGGCGAGGGCGGTCTCGTCGGTAAACTTCGTTCCGGTCAGCTGCATTCCGTCGCCGGAGTCCCCGGCAAAGCGAATGGCCACATGTTCAAGCTCTTGAACTTCCTTGGGGCTGGCACTCATCGATTTTTCGCTGGGCTCCGTCTTGGGTCGAGTCTGGGGCGGGGCTTTGGCGGGCCTCACCCAGTTGAACGGTTCAATAGTCTGATTGCAACCCGGGCGCGTTGATTCGGTGGACCTGGTGGGTCGAGATCTCTCTAGGGGTCGGATCGCCCAGTTTCACGCAAGCGTCGAGCCGTCGCGAAGGGGGTGAGGTCTCTCCCACTCGTTTTTCAATTTTCCGCGTCCTCGTTCGTCTCTAGGCTACGCCCCCGGGTCAATGGTGTTGCTGCCGTGCGTCTGCGCGATTCCGCTCGGCGCAGAATTTACGCCGTTTTGGAACCCCTGGGAGTCTATCCCGCTGAAGATCGTGCGAAAGGCCATAGGTCCCTCTCCGGCAGGAAATGCTGGGCTGATTTCTTGAGCGAACGTCGAGGCATTTGCCGGTGGCTGCAGGCCGCTGAATTCAAGCCCCGGGGTGAATCAGCCGATACAGCGGATATGTGGGTGTTGCGGTCTGAATCCATTTCGCTGAGAGAAAATCGTCTGGTGGGGCTGCGTCCTTCGGTCAACGCCCCCTATTCGGAGGCCGGCTCCTTTGATGGAGGGCCTATTCGGGGTGCCTTGGCGACCCTCGCCTATTCGGATGGATCGCTGGGACTTTGTCTTCCCGTGCGTGGGCTGAAAAGCGGCCAGCTTTGGTTTCATACGAGAGACCAGAGGCTCGAAGATCCGGTGGAACTGCACGATGCGCTCTACGAGGCGCTCATCTTTGGCGAAGCCCTTGGCTTCTTGTTCGACGACGACCTCGTCGAGGGAGTGAGGGGCATGGAAAAGGCTCAGGAACACTGGCGGAGCCTCACCGCGAAGAACCCCTTGCCAGGGTCGGCTGCTGGCCCTGAGAAGCAGGGGACCCGCCCGAAAGCCCTCAAGGGACGCGGAGGCCGCGGGGCCGCTAGGTCTGCAGGGTTCGGCCCGATTGTTGGTCCAACCGCAGATTGGAGGGGGGCTCGGGGTGCCGGCTTGACCAAATTTCGACGCCCAGTGCTCGCTCAAGCGTCTGGACGTTTTGAGGACTTAACCCGCAGTGCCCCGGTCGGGGCGAAATCGATTTCGCCTGCACGGCCTCCCGGCTCCGATGAAGCCGGATTTCTCGCAAAAATTCTGGGCAGGCTTTGAACCTCGTCCCCACCGAGGGCGTTCTGGGCAGGCCGACCGAGTGGAGTATGGAATGATGAATAGAAAGCACGCGGACAATTTAAGGTGGCGTGCGTGGTCGTTGCGTTTACCTGGGTTTCAGAAGTTCTTAGGGCTGGCATGTTTGGCTTTTCTCGTGTTCTCCGGCTGCGCTTCGACGCCTTCGACACAGGCTCAGGACGAAAAGGGTATGGCGAGCGCGACCCGGGACGTGGGCATCGACCACCTGAGCCAGGGCCGAACCGCTATGGCGATTCGGAAGCTCAGAGAAGCTCAGGCATTGGATCCGTCCGACCCGGTCACGCATCTCTCCTTGGGGGAGGCCTACCGCCGTAAGGGTCTTCTCGAGCAGGCGGAGAAGGAACTCATCCAAGCGCTTCGGCTTGGCGATAATCCCACGGATTTCAATTATCAGGAGACGTTGCTGAACCTCTCGGTCCTCTACATTCAGATGAACCGATATGAAGACAGCATCGAGCGTTCTCAGAGCCTCGTGGTCGATCCGACGTTCTCTTCCCCTTGGAGGGCCCTGACCAACAAAGGGTGGGCCGAGTTCAAGCTGGGGCGTTTCGGCGCGGCACGGGCCAGCTTTGAGGAGGCACTCGACTTTCACCCTCGCTACGCCCCGGCGCACTTGAACCTCGGGATTGTCGACCAAAAGGAGCGCCTTTTTCTGCCGGCTTTGAGCCATTATGAGCAAGCGGTTGAGGCGGGTCGAATGGCCCCCAGCGCAGTGGCTGAAGCCAACTATCGAATGGCTGAGGTGTACGTTTCCCTCGGCAACCGAGGCAAGGCGATCGAGCATTTTAATGTGGCTCTGGAGAGGTCCCCTTACGGTCCCTGGGGCGAGCAGTCGCGGTCTTATTTGGAACTCCTTCGTTAGACTAAAGCGCCGACCACCCGATTTGGTGTGTGGCCGCGCCGGCCGGCCGGCGCGGCGGGTCGAGAGGCGAGGGCGAACATGGACAAGGCCGCTGCGGTCAAGCTCGAACGAAAACCGGGCGCCGGGTCTTCGGGATCGCCCGGGGCGATCGGAGCGTACTTGCGTGGTCAACGCGAGCTGCGAGGCATCTCGCCCGAAGAGTTGTCTCGAACGACTCGCATTCCGCTTCGCTCTCTCGAGCGTCTTGAGGCGGGCTTTTTTGATGGAGAAACCGACGGCTTTGTTCGGGGTTTCGTGAGGACCGTGGCAGAAGCGCTTGGCTTGGATCCGTCCGAGGCCGTGGCTCGGATGTTGGTGGAGCCTGCGTCCTCAGCCTCGTCGGGCTCTGGGGCGCCGATTCAAACCGGCTGGGCCCAGCGGCCTTTGGCGTTGGCCCTCTGCGGGGTAATTGTTTTCCTCGCGTGGGGACTTCTGCGGTGGACTCGTGAGGTCTCGCCGCCGGCACGCGCAGGCCTGTCGGACTCAGTCGTTCTTCGAGTCGACCCCGTAAGGCTGTTGGCCGAGTCCCAGGCCGGCGAGCGTCTGATGGCTGTGCGTGTCCGGGATGCGGAGCCGCCGCCGGGCGAAGTCTCTGCCTCCGCGCCCGCCATACCGTATCCCAGCGAAGCTCCCTAGACTCGGCGCGTGACGAAGCTCGCGGGCGAAGCGATCCTTTTGCGCGCGGTCGACTTTGGCGAGTCGGACCGGATTGCTCACCTCTTGACCCCTGAGTCGGGTCGTGTGACGGTCATCGCCAAGGGAGCTCGTCGCAGTTTTCGGCGTTTCCCGGGCACCTTGGATGTCTTCAATCATCTCCGTATCAGCGGTCGCCCTGGCCGCCGGGGCGGAATGGCTTTTCTTGAACAAGCAATCCTGATTTCTCCCTTCCTGCCCCTTCGACGTGAAATGGCCCGGTTTGCTCTCGCGGGATACCTGGTGGAAATTCTGGACCGAATGGCCCCGGAGAGTGGGACCCCCGCGGAAGCACGGCCTCTGTTCGACTTTGCTCTTGCGGCCCTGAAGACGATTGAAAGAGCGCGTCCGGATCGTCGGTTGAGGCTCCTGATCGAACTCAGGGCCCTGGATGCCCTCGGCTTGTGTCCTGAGTTGCGGCGCTGCGTCCGCTGCGGCCGTCCGCCAGCGGTTCGGGCTGGATTTCTGGTCGCGGATGGGGGCGTTGTTTGCGCCCAGCATGCCCTGGAGGTGGGGGCTGCGGCCTTGCCTGTTCACTTGGGCACGTTGCGGGCGCTCCAGCAAGCACTGGAACTGGATTGGAGTCGCCTGGAGCGCCTCGCCCTGGGCGGCCAGGCCCTTGCGGAAGCCGAGAGCCTTCTTTTTAGATTTCATCGATTTCATGTAGGTCTCGAGCTGCGCAGCGAAGGCCTTTTGGAAGAATCTCTCCGCTCTGGCAGCTTGACACCGCGGGCTCCTCGGGTGGATACTCCGCCGCTTCAGGGTCGCCCATTGGGGCGGCCGAACACTTAGGATTCGGTTTCCGAGGATCGCAGACCGGCCGAATCCGAGGAGTCGCATCCGTTATGTCCGAGATTCCCGCGCCCGGGAGCGCTGCAGGCGAACCCGAACGCCATCCCCTCTCCATGGAGACCCTGGTGTCCCTGTGCGCGAGCCGGGGCTTCATATACCCCTCGAGCGAGATCTACAGCGGGATCGCCGGCTTCTGGGATTACGGCCCGTTGGGGGTTGAACTCAAGAACAACCTCAAGGCTGCCTGGTGGCAGCGGATGGTGCGCGAACGAGAGGACGTGGTCGGGATCGACAGCGCCATCGTCAGTCACCCTCGGGTCTGGGAAGCCTCCGGTCACGTTGATCATTTCTCTGATCCCATGGTGGACTGCCGCGCCTGCAAGCGACGCTTCCGGGCGGACCAGATCCCCGATGAACCGTGCTCGGCGACCACGAAGAAAGATCCCAGCCGGGATCACGATCTGACCGAGGCTCGAGATTTTAATTTGATGCTTCAAACGCATGTTGGGGCCTCGGTCGAGGCCTCTTCGGAGGCCTATCTCCGGCCGGAGACCTGTCAGCCGATCTTTACCGGCTTTAAGCGGGTTCGCGAGGCATCTCGCCAGAAGGTGCCTTTTGGCATCGCTCAGATCGGCAAGGCTTTCCGCAACGAAAT
>JAQWNI010000213.1 GCA_029268645.1 Myxococcota bacterium | reverse complement strand
AACTTGGGCAAACCCGAAGGCGGTCGGATTTCGACAGGCCAAAGCCGGGCTCGCTTTGCTTTCCGAACTTCAGCTTTCATTGGTCTTTCCCATCTCAAAACCGACCAAAACACCGGACTGATCCAGCGCGGGCTCAACGCTCTGCGCGGGGCTCCGTTCAGAATCTCCAGAATCTACCTTGTGTCGTTTCCCTGTTTTTTAAATCGGCTTTTCCGGGCGGGACTGAAGTCCTCAAGCCCCTTAACAGGAGGCAGATCGACTAATCTCAGGTCGGAGAGCCGCGGAAAGTGCCCCATGGGCGGCGCCATTAAGCTATTCTGGGGCAAAACTAGCCCATCTCTTTGGTGCGGCACGATCAGGCCAGCGCGTTGAACAGCCAAAACAGTCGATCTGAACATCTCGCACGTATGCCGGGCAGGAGAGACCCCTGATCAGGCCCGCTCCCGTTTAGCTCCAATCGATTGGGTGAACCCCGCTAGTTCCGGGGAAACAATGAGGTCCCGTCGGCGATATGCTGCTGAGGATTGCTTCTCCGTGAACACTCCGACCAACCCCCAAAAAACGACTGGCCTCGATCGGATTCTCATCCTCACGGCCGCGGGATTCGGGCTTCTCAGCGGAGCCGGCGCGATGCCGCTCCGATACGCCCTAATGGGCACCGCCATTTTGCTCTTCACGGCTGTGATACGGGCCCGCGCGACGCTGTCCCTTCAATTCCTGACGATTCTCATCGTATCTCTCGGTGGAACCGGACTTTTGGAAGTCATAGGCCGACAACAGCTTCATGTCCCCTATGTCTTAGGGAGACTCGGCCTCGCGATTTTGCTGATCTTCACAACCACCCTAGTGATTTGGAATCGCGAGTCCGAGACGATTCGTCTTCGCTCGAAACATTGGAGTCTTGCGGCGGTCACGGCTTTAATTGTTTTCGCGAGCGCCACCGTCACGATCGTTCGGTTTCAGCTGGGAAGCCCGTTGACTTTCACACCAGACGAAAACATCTACGCCTTTCAATCAATCTATGTGTTCAATGACTTCCGGGGAGTCGAGATCCAATCATGGCTAGAGCCTTTTTTTCGAATTCGGCAAACCTTTGTCCGGGATGGATTTCTCAGCGGCCAGTACACACCGGGCTGGCCCGCTTTTTTGGCGCTCTTCCGATTCGCGGGACTCGCTGAAATCGCCGGCTACATCATCTATGCAGCGATCCTCGTGGCCTTGGCGGCGTGGGTTCGCATGCTGCGTAGCTCCTGGGAAGTCGCCGGCCTAGCGGTTGCTTTGGCCGCATCTTCTTTCGAGTTCTTTTACTTCAATACAAGTTTTTTCTCCCATGGTTTTGGTGCCCTGCTGAGTTTATGGGCCGCAATGGCTGCACTGGCTGCCACCCGACATCGGGGTTTAAGAAGTGGCGCATACTGGATGCTCGCCGGCTCGGCCATTTCTCTCTTGGCCACCGTTCGTCCATTGAATGGGACGATCGGCTTATTGCTCCTTCTAGCTTGGATCATTTGGTCGAAACAAGTCGGACTTCGATCCACCATCGGAGCCTCCACCGGCTTGTTGCTCTTCGGGCTACCCCTCCTGGCCTACAACCGTTTCTCGACGGGTCACATGATGCAATTCGGCTATGAGCTGGCACACAGCGGTCTGCAGAGGCCTGGCTTCGGAACGCGGGGCTCCGTAGGGTTCACAGATTCGGGATCAGTATTTCCACACGGGTGGGAGTTTACGCCCTGGGACGGTCTCCTCAATTTGTTAGAGATCGTAAGCGGTTCGATGTTTTCTTTTTGGCCTGGGGGCTTAGTTTTTGTGTTGTTCGCGGCCGCCATCGATCGGAAACAACTCGATTGGAGAGCAGCGGCCCCCTGGCTGATCGGATGTCTTGCCTTGCCGGTCGCCTATGCACTCTACGCCTTCGGCGATCCTCGAATGGTGATCGAGACGCTGCCCTTCGCGGCCGCGGGAAGTGCCATCTGGGCCGCTCACTCTCTTCGCCATGACCCACGATTCACCCGGACACTGATCTGGGCGACCATCTTTCTCGGCGCTTCCATGAGCGTAGGTGAAGTCATCGAGCTTCGGGATAACGTTGAGACCAAGCGACCCTACATCGAAATGATCGAGCGCATACGAAAGGAGAGAGGCCCCCTGCTCGTTTTCGTCCAGGAGGCAGAGTCTCAATCGGCCGTGGAACATGGACTAGAGGCTCTATTCTGGTTTAATGCTCGACCCGAGAAGGGGGTCGTGGTCGGCCGCCATGTGGACCGATTGCGTCCTTACATCATCGGGCACTACCCTCATCATCAGCCGCTGCTCTTTCTCGCGGGTCCCGAGCTTCCGGGAGGCCAGTGGGCCCCGGCACGGATCGAATTCATACCCTCTTCTAATCATCAACCAGCGGCGGAGGTTAGAGCTGAAAAATGAAAAGCCTTCCCCTCCTTTTTGGCGTCTGGGCTCTCGTCTTCATTCTAGGCATGGGCTGTGTTTCTCAGAATTCATGGACACCCACGGACGACACCGCCAACGACCCTAAGGCCAACCAGCTCGCCCAAGATGAAGCCGAGTGTAGGGAACTCGCCAAGAAGGGAGCCGCTTCGGGCAAGCATACTGCAGAAGGCGCCGTCGAAGGAGCAGCCGTGGGCGCACTCACCGGTGCTGCGCTGGGCGCGATCGGAGGTAACCCAGGCATTGGCGCAGCGGGGGGCGTCGCCGGTGGAGCAACCGCCGGCGGAGTCGCCATGGCTCGGGACAGCAACGCGGACTTCAAGCAAATTTTCACTCATTGCCTCAAAGAACGCGGCCATCCTGTCCTCAATTAGACTGGTGCATACAGACACCCTCAAATTTCCGAATCGGCTTCAAGCACCCAAGCGATCGATAACCTGGATTTATTTTTCTTGCCTACTCCGACCTCTCCAATGACTGAATTCAACCCCAATTTGGCCATCGCTTTACCAAAGCCGGTTCTCCTTTTCTTAATGTGGCTTGGCGTCGCCCTCGGCTGCACTGATCCCATCTCATCGAGTCTCGATTTTGACGGGGAAGTCAAAGTCGGCATCCTCCACTCGCGCTCGGGAACGATGTCGATTTCTGAGAACACCGTCGCCGAAGCGGAGCTCCTTGCCATCAACGAAATCAACGCCTCCGGAGGACTACAAGTCGGCGAACAAAAATTGGCCGTGATCCCGATCGAAGAAGATGGTGAGTCGGACTGGCCAACGTTTGCCACCCGAGCCGCGAAACTCATCGACGAGGATGGGGTTGTCGCCGTCTTCGGCGGCTGGACTTCCGCCAGCCGCAAAGCCATGCTGCCTATTTTCGAGTCCAGAGATCACCTTCTCTTCTATCCGATCCAATACGAAGGCCAAGAATGCTCTCGGAACGTCCTGTATGCGGGATCGGTCCCCAACCAGCAGATTGAACCTGCGCTGAGATGGCTCTTTGAAAATCGAAGCCGAAAACTCTTTTTGGTGGGGTCTGATTACGTTTACCCCCGGACCGCGAACGCCATCATTAATGCTCAAGCGCGACTCGCCGACGCCGAGGTCGTTGGGGAGATGTACCTCCCCCTTGGAAGTAGTGACGTCGGGCCCATTGTCACTGAAATCCGAGAAGCCCTTCCTTCAGGGGGTGTCATCATCAATACCTTGAATGGCGATAGCAACGTGTCTTTTTTTAAAGACCTCAAACAAAACAAAATCGATGCCGAGCACGGCTACTTCATTATGAGCTTTTCCGCCGCAGAGGAAGAGGTCAGCGCCATCGGCCCGGAGTACCTCAAGGGCAGTCTGGCTGTTTGGAATTTCTTTGACACCCTTCAGACGCCGGCGTCGGAAGTTTTTGCCAGGGCCTTTGCCGAAATGCACGGGCTGCACCGAGTCACCAGCGATCCGGCTGAAGCCGCATATACCATGGTCATGCTCTGGGCTCTCGCAGTCGAAAAGGCTGGAACAGTCGAGGTAGGTGCCGTGCGCGACGCCCTAATCGGAATCGAATTCGACGGACCTGCCGGCCGAGTCGAAGTTCAAAAGAACCATCACCTCTCAAAAAGGGTCCTCATCGGCGAAGTCCAGCCAGACGGATCATTCAAGATCATTGAAGATGAGGGCGTGATCGAGCCAAGACCGTGGAGCCCTCTGATCGAGGAGAGTCGGGGGTATCATTGCAACCACACTCTCGACCGACCCGATTCTCATCGTTTCAAACCGGAAGACTCATGACCCGAGACGATCCGAATCATAACGCCTTGCGCCTGACTCAAATGAAATACATTTGGGCCGGAGCCCTTTTGATCATTCAAGGCCGGCCTGGCAAGCAATGGGCCCTGTTGCTCTCACTCGGACTGACTCTCGCACTCACAGGATGCGCTCCTGAAGATCAGGGCACGGGAGACCCTCGGCAAAGTGCGCGCAAAATGCTTCAACCGCCCGAGGCCATCACACCCCTTCCGCCGATCGAATCGCTTCCAGAGGATGCCTTGATCGTCTACACCGGCATCTTTGTCGATAAAGTCTACGAATTATCCTTGGTATCTCGGACATTTTCTGCCGATGGCTTCTTCTGGCTTGAGTGGACCAGCTCTGTCCAGGAACTCATGGACGAAAACGACCTCGCTCCCGAGGATTTGGTCCGCCTCAGCAATCGCGTTGAAATCTGGGATTCGGTGATCGAGCCCGTGAGCGATGCGCCCGTCATGCTCTCGGCGGGCCGCTACTACCAGCGATACCGTTTTTCGAGCCGATTTTACGACGATGAGATCGAATTTCGCCGCGATCCGTTTGGGAAAATTGTTTTGCCGATCATTATCGAGGTGGCTCCGCCCTCGTTCTCCAACAAATACTCGGACGTCATCTTGCTGCCGCATCATAAGCAGAATGGCTTTATGGGTCTCTCCGGAAGCCTGAGCGGATACCGTCAAAGTAAGGCTCACTTCGAACCCTTCCTTCACCAATACCCAACTCGATTTGGCTCTTGGTATCAGCCGGTCTTCAGTCAGATGAGACTGGAGATGATTTACCAGGCAGACTACTGGAGCGCGTTTGTCACTTGGGTGTTCCCGCTTCTCATCATCATGGCCGTCGTATTGCTCTCACCCTCGGTTGCGGGCTCTATGGGTGATGTTCGACTGGCCATTCCCTCGACTGCACTCCTCACACTCATTTTTCTTCAGCAGTCGTATCATGACGAACTCCCGCCGTTACCGTATTTGACTTTTCTAGACGAACTTTTCGCTCTGGGTTACGCGATTGCGTTGGGGCTCTTTGCACTATTTACCTGGGGGACGAACTCTTACGCAGCCGCGTCTGAGGGCGAGGAAGAGATCGTTTCACGAAAGATTGATCGGGTCGACCTGATTTTCCAGATCGTTTCGTTGACCGTATTCGTGGGCGTGGCCGTCCTGGCTTGGATTCATCCCTAAAGTCCAAGAGGCCATTTTGAGACCTAGGGCGTAGAGCCTGCCTCGGTCTTCTTGCCCGGGTCGGGGGCCGCAGGCTCCGAGGGCTGATCGGCACCACTGCCCTCCGCAGGACTTGCTGCAGAAGACGAACCGCCTTCAGATGAGGAATCGCCTTCGGTCTCTCCCTCTTCTTTTTTCGGCAACCAATCAAGGCCCAGTTCCCAGCCCCCTCCCAGCGCGCGGTAAAGGTTGACGACGACCATCAGCTCCGACAACCGCGTATCCGCTAAATCGAATTCGGCCGGAAAAAGGTCTTGCTGTGCTTCAAGCACCTCGAAATAGCTTGCCAAACCTTGCTCGTAGCGAGCCAGAGAGAGACGAACCGAATCCCTTAGCTCTTTGACGCGGCGGTGTCGCGCCATTCGCTGTTTCACTAAAAGCTCCCGGCGGACGAGCTTGCTGGACACTTCCGAGAAAGCGGTGAGGGCCGCAAGCTCGTAGGCCGCTTTCGCTTCTTCCCACATGGCCTTCCGCGCCTTGTACTCCGAATACAGCATGCCCGCTTTGAAGATTGGGCCCGACATTTCCCCGGCGATGTTCCAAAGGCTGGAACTTCCACTCGACCCCAGGGAGCTAATGTCGTAGGAGGCCCCACCGTACATGGCCACCAAACCGATTCGAGGCAGGAAGTTGCCCATCGAGACACCCACTTCTGCGTTAGCCGACACGACACGTTGCTCGGCTTGTTGGATATCGGGACGGCGTTCGAGCAAGGAAGAGGGCAGCCCGACGGGAACATCCGGCAGAACCTGCTCGACTAGGCGTTTCCCGCGAGGAATGTCTTCGGGAGTTCGACCGAGCAAGGTGGCCAAGCGGTTTTCCACCGCGGCAATTCGAATCTGAACCTCGGGCACCCAGGACGCCGCCTGGGCCTCCGCCGCAGCCGCTCGGGTCAGCTGAAGGCGCGAAGCCGCTCCGCCTTCAAATTTCCGCTTAAACAGTCTTTTCGTTTTCGCAAACGCCGCAACCGCTTCCTCGGAGATTTCGAGCGAGGCGTCCAATTCGAGGAGAAGGAAATACATCGAAGCCACATCGGCGACGATCGAAAGCAGCACTCCTCTTTGGTAGTCCTGAGCACCGAGGAGTTGCGCTTTGGCCGATTGATTGGCCCTTCGAATTCGACCCCAGACATCGATCTCCCACGCCACATTCAAGGTGCCCGCGTAACCCGAGTACTGCACATCGTTGTTGTTGGCTTCTGGGTAGATCCCTTGAGTCGCGCCCGCGGTTCCGCCGTAGGTTGCTTGAGGGAAAAAACCGGACATGGTCGCCCGAGACTGCCGATAAGCTTGTTCCGTCCGAGCAACGGCCATCTCAAGATTCAGGTTATTTTGCAGGGCAACTTCGATAAGGGAAACAAGGACGGGGTCGTCAAAAATTTCCCACCAAGGCAAGTCAGCAAACTGCTGGGCTTCTTTTTCGTCAACCGTCGACTCATCATCGACGGGCTCGGCCGGGGGAGCCCCTCGGAAATTCTCAGGGACCTCGATCTCGGGACGTTCATAATTCGGCCCAATCGCGCAGCCGACGGCAAAGACCAGCACGGTCGCCACGAAAAAACGCGCCGCCCTCATGGACCCGATTCCTCGGCCGGGGGCGCTCCCGACTCTTCGTCGCGCCCTCCCCCCGAAAGTTTCTCGACCACATAGAAAGTGACCGGAACAAAGAAAACCGAAATCAATGTGGCGGCCAACATGCCACCCATGACAACAGTCCCAAGAACCTGTCGAGATACCGCTCCGGAACCGCTTGCAATCACCAACGGGATGACGCCAAGAATGAACGCAAACGCCGTCATGAGAATCGGCCGGAGACGCGTGTCGGCAGCCCCCAGAGCTGCTTCCCGAATACTGGCTCCCGCAGCTTTCTTGTCTCGCGCGAACTCCACAATCAGAATCGCATTCTTGGCGGAAAGGCCGATGAGCATCACCAAACCGATTTGCGTGTAGAGATCGTTGCTAAAGTCGCGAACCCAGAGGGCCAGAAAGGCGCCCATGATCGCGATCGGTGTGGTCAAGAGAACGCTAAAAGGCAGAGACCAGCTCTCATATTGAGCCGCCAGAATCAGGAAAACCATCAGCAGGGAAAAAGCGAAGATCACGCTGGGCGAGACTCCGGAGCTGGCCTGCTTGGCCTGAAAAGCCATGCCCTCATAGCTGTACCCCATGCCCGAAGGCATGCTCGCGTCAAAAGTTTCTTCCAGCGCCTGCATGACTTGGCCACCACTGAAACCCGGATTCGGCGCCACGATCAGTTGGACTGCATTGTGCTGATTGAAGCGCATCGTAAACTCGGGACCATATGTGCTCTTGGTCTCGACGATCGCACCCAACGGCACCATGCCCCCTGAGTTGTTCTGCACGTAGAAGCGCCCGAGCTTTTCGACGTCGTTCCTGAATTCACCCTCTGCTTCGATGTAGACCTGCCAAACCCGGCCAAATCGGTTGAAGTAATTGATGAAGTAGCCACCCATATAGGTTTGCAATGTTTCGTAAACGCCCGAAAGCGAAACGCCCTGTGTCAAGACCATGTCCCGCTTGACGTCCGCAAAGACCTGAGGAACAGCCAACTCTGCTGTCGTCGCCACGCGCCCAATTTCAGGCCTCGCCTGCGCGGCTTTCATAAAATCTTTCATCTGCTTGCCCAGGAATTCCATTCCCCGACTCTGCAGATCTTCGAGCATGAAGGTGATGCCCCCGGAACTCCCCACGCCAGGAATCGCGGGGGGAGGGAATGGAAAGACCACCGCACCGGGCAACTCTCTCATCTTCTGGTTCAACTGGGCCATCACGACATCGGCTGTCAGCCCGTCGGGGTCCCGGTCACCCCAGGGCTCGAGGGTCACGAAGAAAAAGCCGTTATAGGTCGTCATCACGCTGGACAGAAGGCTGAATCCAACGATGGTGTTGTAACTCTCCACACCGGCCTGGTTCTTCAGAATTTCTTCTACTTGCTTGCAGATTTCGTCGCTTCGCTGCTGGGAGGAAGCCACCGGGAGCTGGACATTGACGTATAGATAACCTTGATCCTCCTGGGGAAGGAAACTGCTGGGGATCTTGATCCCGAGCAAGACAACCGCGGCAACCGCCGCCACCAGGCCCACCATGGAAAGGCTGGAGCGTGAGATCATTGCGGCGCATCCGGCCAAGTAGCCGTTCTTGACTCGACCGAATCCCCGATTGAATGCTGAAAAGAAACGAGCGAGGGGGCTATTCGATTCCCGCCGGGGCCGCAAAATCATCGCCGCCAGGGCGGGGCTAAGCGTCAAAGCATTGATCGAAGACAGCAACACAGAAACCGAGATTGTGATGGCAAACTGCTGATAGAGGCGCCCTGAAATCCCTGGGATAAACGCTGTGGGCACGAACACAGCAATCAGGATGAGCGTCGTCGCAACGATTGGCGAGGTCACCTCTTGCATGGCCTGAAGAGCCGCGTCGGTTGAAGACATCCCTTGTTCAATTTTATGCTCGACAGCTTCGACGACTACAATCGCATCATCCACCACGATGCCAATGGCCAAAACCAGTCCGAAAAGAGAAATGGTGTTAATCGAAAAGTCCAAGAGCGGAAAGAGCATAAACGTGCCCACCAAGGAAACCGGTACGGCCACGAGCGGAATCAGAGTTGCCCTAAAGCTTTGAAGGAAAATGAAGACGACGAGAATCACGAGGGCGAGCGCCTCGAAAAGCGTGACAATGATGTCCTCGACACCGGCTTCAACGGCCTTCGTCGTGTCCAGGGAAACCACATAGTCGAGGTCTTCCGGAAACCGTTCGGCCAAGGAAGCCATTAAGGTCTCAGCCTCGGCCATCGTATTGAGCGCGTTCGTCCCGGGTTGTTGAAAAATACCGACGATGGCCGAGGGTTTTCCGTTGTAGCGACCGATCAAATTATACGTCTGAGCGCCCAGATCAACGCGCGCCACGTCTTTGACGCGAATGACCGAACCTTCTTGGGTTGCTCGAACGATGATGTTCTCGAAGTCTTCAACAGATTCCAACCGACCCTGGGCACGAACCGAGTACGTAAACTCCTGCCCCGGAGGTACGGGTTCGGCACCAACCTGCCCGGCTGGATTAACCTTGTTCTGGCTCTTAATCGCGTCCACGATTTCGGGGATCGTAATGCCGAGGTTGGCGAGCGTATCCGGGTTGACCCAGAGCCGCATCGCATATTCGCCCGCTCCGTAAATTTTGACCTGTCCTACGCCTGGAATCCGACCCATCTCATCCATGATGTTGATGTAGGCGTAGTTCGATAGAAAAAGAGCGTCATAGGACTCTTCGGGCGAATAGAGGGAAAACAGAGCCATCGGGCTCGTGGACGATTGGAGCACCGTCACGCCAAAACTCCGCACATCAACTGGAAGCTTCGACTGAGATTCGGAGTAGCGCATCTGCGTGAGGATCTGATCCGTATTAGGATCCGTCCCCACTTCAAAAACAACTTGCAGGTTCATCTGCCCGTTGTTCGCATTCGTCGAATACATGTACAGCATGCCATCGACGCCCGAGACACTCTGCTCGATGGGTGTAGCCACCGAGTCCTGGACCGTTAAGGCGTCGGCCCCGACATAGGTGGTTGAAACGCTGATCTGCGGGGGGGAAATGTCGGGGAACAGCGAAATCGGCAAATCTAGAACCGCGACCACACCCAGGATCACCATCACAATGGCGATCACCATGGCGACAATCGGACGGCGAATGAAGAAGCTGGACATAAAAACTCGGGATCAACCAGCCTGCGGAGTCGGCTTGTCAGCCGAGCTCGACGAAGAGGACTTGGCCTGCTTCGCGGAAACGGGTCGAACTTTCATGCCGGCTTTTACTTTCTGGAGCCCCTCGACGATGACCTGCTCACCCTTTGCGAGCCCTTTGGTGATCACCCAGTTTTCTCCGTCCACCACCCCCACTTCGACGTTTCGAATGTCAACAACGTCACCTTTTCCGACTACGGAGATCAGATACTGACCTTGAACGTCACTGACGGCTCTCTGGGGAACCAAGAGAGCGTTTTTGAGGTCGCCGACATGAACCCGAACCCGAGCAAACTGCCCCGGACGCAACACATTACCCGGATTATCAAACCGGCCCTCAATGGTGATTGTTCCGGTTTTGCGGTCCACAGCACGACCGAGGATAAACGGCGTTCCCGCATGAGGCCAAAGCGAACCGTCGGCCAAGTAGAGCTGCAAAATAGCCCCCGCCGACTCTAGGCTCCGTCCATCGTCCTGGGCGCTTCGAGCGTGGGCCAGCATCATGTAATCCTGCTGGCTGATCGCAAAGCTGACCTTGATCGGGTCGAGCTGGGAAACCGTCGTGAGCTCCGTGCCCTGAGAGACAAGGTCTCCGATCTGGGCCACGGCAATATCAGCCACCCCTTGAATAGGCGACTTGATTTTTGTCCAAGAAAGATTCAACTGCGCCTGCGCCAGACGCGCCTCGGCACTCAACACCCGTGCTTTGTCTGCGAGAGCGTTCTGTTCAGCGTCATCAAGCTCTTGCTGGCTGACCGCTCCATCTTTTGCCAAGGGTCGATATCGCTTGACGTGAATCTCGCTCTTTTCAAGATTCGCCTTGGCCTGGCCCAGCTCACCCTGGGCGTTCTCTACGTCCGCCTGGAACTCCCTAGGATCAATCTGAAAAAGGAGTTGGCCATCGTCGACAACGGAGCCTTGCTGGTAATCGATCCCCCGCAAGTAGCCCTTGACCTGGGGTCGGATGACGGCGTTATTGAAACCCCGGGTCGTTCCGATCCACTCCACATACTGCGGCACATCCCGCTGTTCCACGGGTGCCACCACCACCTCAGGCAGCGGAGCACTTTGATCCGGAGCCGAGTCACAGCCCAAGATCACGATCAAGCAGACAAAGGCCCCGCCCAGCAGCCGCTTCGACACAGGGGCCGACATCAGGGGTTCTCCTTTTTGCTCAAAAAAGTCAGGGCTACTGAGGCGCCCGGCGCGAGCCCTTTGACTCGACTGGGAATTATAGCGGGAAGGAGCCCCGAGCAATGGCCGGGACGGGCATGTTTTTGCTCCCTGGCCTTCCCTTATTCCCTCCACTGCTTCAGATCGCAACTATCATCATGTCGGGGTTCGGGCGCCTAACACACGGCCTCGAGCGGACCGACCGCGACTCACGACCCAAAACGCGGGAGAAACCGGATGTCCAAGCCAGTCAACCCGCCGACCGAATCCGCAAATGGATCGCGCGGCTTCGCCACCGCGATCGCCGCCCTCGGTGTCGTTTTTGGAGACATCGGGACCAGCCCTCTGTACGCCTTCCGGATGTGCCTATCGGCCCTCCCGGATGACTCTGTGGACTCCGCGGCGGTTCTCGGCATCCTTTCACTTGTCTTCTGGTCGATCACCGTGGTGATCACAATCAAGTACCTGGTCTACATCCTGAGGGCCGACCTGAATGGCGAAGGGGGCGTTCTCGCTCTCATGGTGTTGAGCCTCGGGGGCCGAACGCCCGCGCAGGTCGGGGGAATGTGGATGGCGCTCGGAATCGCCGGCGCGGCCCTTCTCTACGGCGACGGCATGATTACCCCAGCCATTTCGGTCCTCAGCGCGGTCGAGGGCGTCGGAATCGCCACGCCCGCACTCCGAAACGCCGTGATTCCAATCAGCTTGGTCATTTTAGTCCTGATTTTTACTTTCCAGAAACATGGGACCAAAAGGATTGGTCGTTTTTTCGGTCCCATCATGCTGCTTTGGTTTATCGTGCTGGGGGCCCTGGGGGCCTATTGGATCTTCCAGCAGCCTCTCGTTCTCGGTGCTGTCGACCCCCGCCTCGGCTTAACGTTTTTGTCTAAAAACGGCGAGCTGGGACTCATGATTCTCGGCTTCGTTTTTCTGGTGGTGACTGGAGGAGAAGCCCTCTACGCCGACCTCGGCCACTTCGGCTTGCAGCCGATCCGTCGCGGCTGGTTCTGGGTCGCCATGCCGGGAATCTTGCTGAATTACTTCGGACAGGGGGCGCTCGTCCTTCAGCAACCCGACAGTGTGGCCCACAGCTTCTACTCGATGGCGCCTCAATGGATGCTCTACCCCCTCGTCGGATTGGCAACCGTTGCTGCAGTTATCGCGTCTCAGGCGGTCATCTCAGGCGCTTTTTCCCTGACCTATCAGGCGATCCGGCTCGGCTTCATGCCCGGCCTCAAGGTCCGACATTACGCTCCGGACGGCGAGGGGCAGGTCTACTTCCCGGCAGTCAACGGAATGCTCCTCGTCGCAAGCTGCCTTCTCGTGCTCCTTTTCAGAACCTCGGACGAACTGGCCGGCGCCTACGGTCTTGCCGTATCCGGGACCATGGTGATCACCACTGTTCTCGCCAATGTCGCGTTTGCGAAGCGTTATGGGTGGCTCGGCCCAACCCTTCTGTCGATCATTTTCCTCGCCTTCGATGGAACCTTCCTGATCGCCAACCTTTCCAAAATCGAACAGGGCGGCTGGTTCCCAGCCCTTGTCGCCATTCTGGCGTACATGACCATGAACACCTGGATGAGTGGACGAGAACACGAGAACGCTCGGCTGAATTCGATGGAGCAAACACCGGAACAATTTGAGCGGGCCCTCGACAACGACCCCCCAGTTCGAACCCCCGGCACGGGAGTCTTCCTCGACAGCCGCGGAACCGGCATACCCGGAACGCTCTCGGCGTACTGGGCGTACACCCGCTCTTTGCCCGAACAGATTCTTTTCGCCACGGTCATCACCGAGCCCACGCCTCGAGTGCCTCTCAACCGAAGGGTCGACACCAGCTGGGTCGCTGGCGGAGTCGTTCGGGTCAATATCCACTATGGCTTCATGCAGACTCCCAACGTACCGGCCGTCCTCAGCCAACTGCCCGACGAAATCATGACTTACGTCGCAGCCGAAACCACTTTCTTGACCGGACGCCGTACGCCTCACGTCACAGGCGCCAAAGGCATGGCGATCTGGCGAAAACGGCTCTACGCGTTTTTGGCTCGTAATGCGGACGAACCCATCCGCCGATATCAGCTGCCCGCCGATCGAGTCCTCGATATCGGACTACGCTATCGACTGTGAATCGCTCTGCTGAGCCGCTTGGACCTTTAAGCGCGCGCGGCCTCCTTGGAAGGCCGGGCCCTCTTGATTACCCTCCGGATAACATCTCTGAACCCGCCCCTTGACTTTTTCCTCTGATCCGAGACGGAGCGCATTGACCCAACATGCCTAATTCGACTTTTTTTGACGCCCCCGAGCATCGCAGTGCGGCCAATCGCCGACGGCGAAATGATCTATGGCCTTTGATTACCCTGATACTCTCGCTTTCTTGGATTTTCGCATGCGGTGAATCCGCGAATGCCGACGCGACCTGCGCTCTCTCCGGCCAGCCCTTGGCCACGCTTGAGACGGCTCAGTCCGCCTGGGAATTCGTAGAGAAAAACCAGGGCTCTCTCCAGGAACTGCAAAAGTCTGGATCCGTGCCCGACATCCAGTTCGACCGACTCCCGAGTGACCTGAACAGTCTTCCTGGCCGGCGGGTTGACCTCTTCTTGAGCTTGGTTCTTCCCGCAGCACTCCGCGTTAACGCAGCCATCTTGGCCGACCGAAAAGACCTCATCCAACTCAGTCGGAAATCGGAACTAGCCGGCTCAGAAAAAAAGAAGCTCCTGGCCCTCGCTCAAAGCTACGGGCTTGAATCAGCGTCGATTCCTGAACTGCTTAAAAGGGTCGACACCGTTCCCACCAGCCTGATTTTGGCCCAGGCGGCAGACGAAAGCGGGTGGGGGCGTTCCCGGTTCGCGATCGAGGGGAATGCCCTGTTCGGACAGCACACGAATAATCCCAATCAACCTTCAATCGAAGCCCGCGATGCCAATGTCCGCCTTGCCGCATTCAAGACGCTTTGCGGCTCGGTGAAGGCGTACGTGGCCAATTTGAACAGCACGCGAGCCTATGCGCCATTTCGTGAAATTCGATCGGAATTGAGGAAAAAAGATCAGCCTCTCTCGGGCATAGCATTGGTGGCCGGTCTTTCTCAATACTCGGAACGCGGCGAATCGTATCTGGTCGACCTCCGCTCAATCATTCAACATCACGACCTTGAGGATCTCGACAAGGCCCGCCTCGTCGGACCTTCGAGATGGGTCCGGGTCGTCCACCCCTGACCCCCATTCCGTGAGGCCCCGTCCAGCATAGGCACTGACTCGGAGCACTCCGATTGACTCAACCGAGTCAGCTGAAGGCATCTCATCGACCCTAATGGACAAGGGCCGCTGATACGATACTCACGATGGCTGCCCCGTGGAGATCAAAGCAAAATGAAACTCCGTCAACACTGGTCCCGCCTCTCTCGGTGGCAGAAGGGGGGGCTGCTGACCGCCATCCTCGTGGCCCTCTACGCCGCCTTGGGCTTCTGGGTAGCGCCGCGCGTTGTCCGGGATCAAGCCCAAAAAATCCTCCGCGACCAACTACGACGCGAGGTTGAAATCGGTGAGGTCACGATCAATCCCTTCTCACTGAGCCTGATCGTCTCTCGATTCAACATACCCGATGCAGACGGTTCACCCCTTCTGCGATTCGAAGAGCTGTTCGTCGATTTCGAGCTTTCTTCCATTTACTGGCAGGCCTTTACCTTCGCCGAGATTCGAATCCAAAAACCCTTTGTTCATCCAAAAATACGAAGCGATGGCAATCTGAATGTGGTCGACCTCCTGGTCGACCCCGACAAAGAAACGCTGAGCAATCAAGCGCAAGAAAACAACCCCGAAAAAACACCAGACAAAGAGGAGTCAGGCCCTCCTGCCGTCCTCATCCATCTTCTCGACATTCAGGAAGGGCAAATCGCTTTCTCCGATTTTTCACACGAGACTCCATTCGAATACGAAATCAGCCCTCTCAACATCACCTTGCGCGACTTCGGAACGCGACCGGATGATCAATCGCCCTATAGTTTTTCGGCTTCAACCGGTTCAGGGGAATCCCTGGAGTGGGAGGGCATGCTGACGGTCGTACCCCTGCGCTCTTTCGGGAACTTCACCCTCGCAGGTATCCGGCCCCGGACCGGTTGGCTTTATTTTCAGGACAGCGTTCAGTTCGAGGTTATCGACGGCACCGTCGATTTATCGGGACGTTATGAACTCGACAGCCAAGACGGGCTGAAACTCCTTTTCGAAGAAGGCCGCCTGACGGTGAGAGACTTCGAAGTTGTCGAGCGCGAAACAGGAGAACGCGCTGTTCTCGTCAGCGAATTCGATGTCGAGGGAATCCAACTTCAGTACCCCGAGCAAATAGTCCAGGTGGATCGCGTTCACTCCGGTCAGGGTGAGTACCACCTGAAACGGTTCGAAGATGGGGGTCTCAGGTCGGAAAGAATGGCTACGACCCGACGAACTGTTTCGCAGGCTCCGGATCCTGGGGATACAGCCGCTGAGTCGTCAACATCCGGCGGCGAAGAAAGCCACCCTTGGTCGGTGATGATCTCCCAAATTCTCATTGAAAATCAGAGCTTCGAGTTCGAGGATCTCAGCACACAGCCCCCCGCTCGCCTTGGGATCGAAATTGTTGAACTTGAGTTCCAGAACGTCAGTCAAGATCTGAGCCAACGAATTCCCACTCACCTGGATTTGCGAATCGGCGAGACTGGCCGGCTGACCATCGAAGGGCCAATCCGGCCCGAACCCCTCGAGGTAGAACTGGCCCTGAAACTGGAAGCCCTTGAGATAGACCTTTTCGAACCCTATTGGACTTCTACCTTGAGGGCCGACGTGTCGGATGGAACAGTCGGCTTCTCCGGCCAGGTCCGGGCAGAAGCCCCCGGCAACGGGCCAACCCGCTTTCAGGCGAACGGGGACTTCGACATGGACAACTTCTACCTCCTCGATTTGAACGAATCCAAACGCATCACGGCCTTGCGCTCCCTTCGGATGGAAGGCCTTCGCTTAGACAGTCAGCCGCTCTCGATCCATCTCGATCGCCTGCTTCTGCTGAACCCCTCCGCTCGAATCGTGATGGGACCGGAGGGCTCCACAAACGTCTCTCATCTCGTCGCCCCATCACCAGAGGACGCCGAGCCCCTCGCTCCGGAGGGCCCAGCAAAAGCCAACAACACAACGGGCGAACAGCCTGGACCGGAAGTTGCCGTCTCGATCCAAAAAATCGAAGTCCAAGATGCATCACTGGACTTTGAGGATCGTTCGGTGCAGCCGCCCTTCATCACCTCGCTGTCCGATTTCTCGGGCCAAATCGAGTCGCTTTCTTCAAATCCCGAGGAAAAAGCCAGCCTTCAATTCAGCGGTCGACTGGATGGAAGCACCGACGTTGCATTGACCGGTGTCGCAAGCCCTCTCGCCGAAAACCCCTATATCGACCTCAAGATTTCACTCCGCAACATGGGGCTGACTCAATTCACTCCGTACTCGGGTCGTTTTATTGGAAAAGCCATTGAGCGTGGAAAACTCTTTCTCGAACTCGACTACGAGTTGGATGGGAACCAACTCGTCGGCGAAAACACGCTTTTCCTCGATCAATTCACCCTCGGTGGAAAGATCCCAAGCGAGGAGGCCCTCAACCTTCCGGTCGGCCTTGCCCTCGCTCTACTGAAGGATCGAAAGGGCGAGATTCACATTGATCTTCCGGTCCGGGGTGATCTCGAGGATCCAGAATTCAGCATCATGGGCATCGTCTTTCGAGCCTTGGGAAATTTGATTGCGAAGGTTGCCCTCTCCCCCTTCTCCGTCCTCGGGGGCATCGCGGGATCGGACGGCGACGATATGCAAGGGGTCGCCTTCTCGCCCGGTCGAACCAGCTGGCTAGCGGGCGAAGAGTCCAAACTGGCTTCCCTCGCACAAGCCCTGACGGAACGCCCTGCCCTCGCCATCGAACTCACCGGAGAAGCGAGTCTGAAAACGGATCGAACCGCATTGCAGTCCCAATCGTTTGAACGCAGCGTGCGAAGAGAACGTTTCACCGAACTCCAGGGAAAGTGGTTTGGCCGTAAACCCAACTCTGTCGAGGAGGTGGTCCTCGAAGAGAAAGAGCGCCGGCGGCTGGTCGACAAGCGCTTCGAATCGGCTTTTGGTCCGGAAGGCGAGGCTGAGATCGAATCCGCCTTCGAGCAAGCGCGAGCCAACGGAACCAGTCAATCAGATCAGCGGAAACAATTTCTTGAGGCCGAGCGGGAGCGAAGATTGGTCGCCGCCACACCTGTTGACGACGCCGCTTTGAGTGAGCTCGCACGCGGACGGGCTGCCGTGATCCAGTCTCATTTGATCACGATCGGCGGTATCGAGGCCGAACGCATCTTCGTCCTCGACCCAGACATGATTCCCGACGATTCCGAGGAACCGAAGGGCGCTCGGATCGCCCTCACCGCTCGATAGGCCGGAGGCCATTGAGGCTCCGTGGTACGCGGAGAACCTACGCATCGGGACCAAAAAGGCGTCGCGGACTTCCGAAGACCCAAATTTTTCCCCTTGGGGAATTCACCTCGAAGCCGGGGGGCTGTGAAGATCCCTCTCATCCAGCGGAGATCTGAGTCCAGCGACTCGACAATTCACCTCTCCCTCGGTATCTCCTCGCTGTGCGGGTATTCGTCATCACAACACTGGTCGCAACGTTCACTTTCCTGGCAGGTTTTTGGGCCGGGCGAATGACATCGCCCTTGGCCCTTCTTCCCATTCCGAGCTCACTGGATCGGGGAGGTTCGCCCGGCAGCCCTTCGGATGAATTGCTTCAGCCCCAGGCGGCTCTGTCGCAGCGGGACATCGAGCTGTTGGCCGAGGAGTGGCTAGACGCCTCGGCGAGCGATCCCGCTCAAGAACTCGTTCGGACCCTCTCAAATTGGGGAGGGGATCCGCAAGCGGTGGTGGAAGGAGTCATCGATTCGATGAGCGACGACCAGATCAGCGCCCTCCTTACGAGCCTCACGAGCCTCGATCGCGAATCGCTCGACGAAGCCTACGACGTGCGCGCCTATGCCAACCGGATGGCGGAGCTCGCCATCGGCGACCTCACCGGCGAACCGACCTTGCGAGACCCCAGCCTGCCTCCCCTGTACTTCTCCGATTCCCCCGACCCGAATCGAGCGGTCAGTGAAAACTTGAGTGAGTTCGAAAACCCACGTCGACTGCACGCCATCCTCCCCATGGATGAATACGGAGGCGAAGAGGTTTTTGTCAAATGGACCCGGGTAGACGATCAGGAAGTCATGTTGTTTGACCGGTACCCCATTCGAGCAAAGTCGGAATACAACTGGGTTTACCTGGAGCCCAAAGAGGGCTGGCCCGCAGGGGAATACAGCGTCGACTTCTACTCCAACGATGAGAAAATGGATCCGGTTGCGGGTGGTGATTTCCGCATAAAGTGACGCCGCTGTAGCGCCGAACTCTCACCCGGTCGGCCTGCAAAAAGCTCAAAGTCCGCTTCCCGGTTGGCTTCCAAAACGACCTCCGCCGGTGCGCTCAGAGCCCGTGAGCCCCGACATCGTGAGGGCTGGACCGAACCCCTTCGGACCCGATATGCTGCTTCCATCCGTAGGGAACCCGGCGAAACGAGGAACCGATGCCCAGACGATGGCCCCGAGCGACTAGACTCTCCCCACGCACCGCACCCAGAGGAGTCGCACTGCGGACCCTTTTCCTCCTCATCGGACTCGTTATCGGACTCGTTTTTTTGAACGGCTGCCCTGAGTCCCAGCCAACGCCCGAGGCTTCGCCGGCGCCGATACTCGACGGAAAACCCGCCATCCAAATCAGGACGACTGTCACGGGACCGATTCAGCCAATTCCCCTCGAAATCGAGCTCGACCAGGACCGAGTCCAATTGGGCGGTCAGTTATTCCATGAGAAAGGACTTTCGTCGGATGGCAGCATCTCCTGCGCCAGTTGCCACAATCTGGAGCTCGCGGGCACCGATCGGAAGCGTGTTTCTTCCGGTGTCGGCGGAGCGGCTGGAAGCGTCAACTCGCCAACGGTTTTCAACTCTGGATTCAACTTTAAGCAGTTCTGGGATGGGCGGGCGGAAACTCTCGAAGAGCAAGTCGATGGCCCTCTGCTTGCAGAAAAGGAAATGAATTCAGATTGGGAAACGGCGATAGCTTTCCTTTCAACGAACCCAGAGTACGTCTCTTCCTTCAATTCGATCTATCCAGACGGCATCACGCGAGCCAATGTTCGAGATGCCATTGCTGAATTCGAGCGTTCTCTCTACACGCCGAACTCACGCTTCGATCAATACCTCCGAGGCGACGAGTCATCCATCACCGAGCAGGAGCTCGCCGGCTTCGAACTCTTCCAGGGGCTGGGCTGCGTAAGCTGCCATCAGGGAGCAAACGTCGGGGGCAATATGTTTGAAACCTTCGGCGTCATGGACGACTACTTCGCCGATCGCGGAGACGTCGTCGAAGCCGATATGGGTCGATTCAACGTCACAGGGCGCGAGATCGATCGCCATGTCTTCAAGGTTCCCAGTCTTCGAAACGTCGCGCTCACTCCGCCTTATTTTCATGACGGGACCGTTCGAAGGCTCCCCGATGCCGTGCGGATCATGGCCAAATACAACTTGGGTCGAACTCTTTCAGACGAACAAGTCGACCTCATCGTCGCCTTCCTCGGAAGCTTGACCGGGGAGTATCAGGGGCAGATGCTGCCGTGAAAGCCCTCAAGCTGATCGGCGTACTCACCTTCGCGATCGGCGCGGTACTCCTCCTCACGTTTCTTTTTAACCGCACAAGGCTGATCGACTTCGAAAAACACGCGGACTATCTCGGAGCCCTTCGGCAATTGGGGGAACTGGATGCCACCCTGGACAAACACGTTCTGGAAGTCCGGTACGGCCTCCTCACTCATTACGACCCGCTCAACAGAGATCTCTCTGAACTGCGGCAAACCCGGGCACGGCTCTCCCAATTTCCCGCACTACTCTCTGTCGAATCGCGTCAACAAATGCACGATTCTCTTCGGCAGCTCGACATTCTCCTCGACCAAAAAACAGAAGATCTGAATCGCTTCAAATCCTGGAACGCGAACCTCAAGAACTCGCTCGCCTACCTTCCCACATTAACTCGAGAGCCAGGCGACCCTGAGGCAAGTGCCTGGCTCGCCGCTGCTGCTGATTCGACGTTTAACCGTCTTTTGCGAAAACTCTTCGTTTTCAATCAGACCGCAGACCCCAGACTCGCCGAGTCCATCGGCGAAGACCTCGCCGCATTGCGGGAGGAAATTATCGCTGCGGATGAACAGATGGCGATCGACACACTGGCCTCGGCGAGCGCTCACGTCAGGCTCGTACTTTCCCGAAAACCAAAAGTCGACGCATTGGTCCGCGACATCGTCGCGATTCCAATCCCTGAAATTGTTTCGGCCTTGCAGGCGCGTTACTCATCAGACTACAACGAAGCACTCCAAACAACGAACCTCTACCGCCTCGCGCTTTATGGGATATCCATCTTCCTCTTGGTCGGAGTGGCCTGGGCCTTTCGGGCGCTGCGATCAAGCAATCAAGCGCTTGAGGAACGAGTACTCGCCCGCACGGAAGAGCTCGAAGACAGCAACGCCGCACTGGCCCGCCAGTCCGAAGAAGCACGACTTCTCCATCGAACCGCCGAGTTCGCTGCTGAAACAGAAGCCCTTCGAGAAGCGCTAGACGACGTCGCTCAGCGCGTCTGCGAGCTCACTGGATCTCCAGTCGGTTTCGTTTTTGAGCGCACCGACGAAGACCCTCAAAAATTGGTCACAACCTCTGCCTGGCGCTTGGAAAGCGATGCCCAGAAAGGCACTTTTAGCAGTCTTCAAGCCGACCTCTCCTACAGTGCGGGCGAGGGACTGCCGGGCCGTATTCTCGAATCGGGTGAGCCGGAGAGACTGACGCTTCAAGGCGGCGGCGACGAACTCCGGCTTGCGCAAAGAATTGCTTCCGTCGATATTTCTTCTGCCTTTGCCTTCCCTGTCTCCGTCCAAGGCGAAGTGATCGCAGTCCTCGAATTTTATTCCAGCGAGGAAATGGACCTGGATGAGGGTCTGATCCAACTGACCCGGAACATCGGGGGCCAGCTCGGGCGAGTCTTTGAACGCAAGCGCGCACAGGACGAGCTTCGAATAGCCCGGCAGGCGGCTGAGACCGCGAATCGCGCCAAGAGCGCATTCCTGGCGAATATGAGTCATGAACTTCGCACGCCGATGAACGCCATCATAGGCTACAGCGAGATGCTGATCGAAGATGCCGAAGACGAAGGAAACGAAGAGGCCGCGGCGGATCTCAGGAAGATCCGCGGGGCCGGGAAGCATTTGCTCGCCCTGATCAATGATGTTCTCGACCTGTCAAAGATCGAGTCAGGCCGAATGGACGTTTTGATTGAGGAGCTCGACATCCCCGAACTACTCGACGAGGTGGTGGCAACCGCGGCGGCTCTGGTCGAAAAACAGGGCAACCACCTCGAAGTCGAACGGGACCCGACGGCCGACATCATGAGAGGCGACGTCACAAAAATTCGGCAGGCGCTACTCAACCTTCTTAGCAATGCAGCCAAATTCACTAAGCAGGGTACGATTCGGCTGACCTGTCGTGTTCTAGAAGAAGTGATTCCGCCCTCGGTCGAGTTTGCAGTCACTGATTCTGGCATCGGAATCCCGGCGGACAAGCTCGACCACATTTTTGAAGAGTTCTCCCAAGCTGAGGAGACGACGACTCGAGATTTCGGGGGAACCGGGCTGGGGCTCGCGATCAGCCGTCGCTTTTGCCGGATGCAAGGTGGCGACATTACGGTCAAGAGCACCCTGGGCGAAGGGTCGGTCTTCACGATTCGCTTGCCTCGGAATGCTCAGCGCGTCGAGTCCGAACTACAGGGCGTTGCGGATTGATAAATTTTGGGCCTTCTCGCGCGACTGCTTTCAAAAATTAGAAAACCAACTCAATTCGGGCACGTGCTGTTTGCCAATCCTCTTCGTTGGACGAAAGGCGCAAATGATCCGACTTAGCCGTAACACTTCGAGTCCGAACGCTGGATCGACTGAAATCAGAGCAAGACGCCGGGTTCGACATTGGCCCGTCCTTTTCTTCGTTTTTGCATTGGGTCTCGGTGACTCTACGCACGCCAGCGAGTCGGCAAAGACTTCCGTCTACCCAATCAAGGACCCTTACCTCGCGACGGTCATTGGAACGCCCCCAGAACTGCAGGCCGATCTCGGAAAGGCGCCCAAACTCAAACTCGGCAAATGGGTTCGTTTCCCCGAGCGAGAGGTGCCGAATGTCTTCTGGAATGGGAACACACTTCGCTACGTCTGGGCGCACCAAAAAGGCCCAGCACCTTTGGTCTTTGTCCTGGCCGGAACCGGTGGGAGTTTTTTCGACCCCAAAGTTCGTTTTTTGATGGGCGCTCTCCACCAGGTCGGATTTCATGTAGTGGGACTGTCCTCTCCGACCCACACCAGCTTCATCACATCCGCTTCTGAATCCGAGATGCCGGGTCGTCCAACAGCTGACGCCGAGGACTTGATCGCTGTCATGCGGCAAGTTCGTGACGATTTAGGGCAAAGCATAGAGATCAGCGGTTTTGGCATCGTGGGTTACAGCTTGGGAGGAACAGATGCCGCTTTCGTGGCCGAACTCGATTCGCGTAGCCAGGAGTTTGATTTTTTCGAGGTCTACCTCATCAACCCGGCAGTCAACCTTCACACGTCCGCAAAAAAGCTGGACGTGCTCTATCGAGAGGCGCTCCCGGACGGAGAGAAAAGTATCAACCTGCTCGTTTCCACGAGCTTGAAGAAGGCGATCCACTACGTTCACCAATCAGGCTCAACACCGCTGGGGAGTGATTTCCTATATCAAGCCATTGCCGCCATGCATCCAACCGATGCGGACCTTGAGGGAGTCATCGCAACATCCTTTCGTCTCTCATCCGCCAACATGAGTTTTACTGCCGACGCGATGACCCAGAGTGGGAAAATAGTCGACCCCCAAAAGAAGCTGAAGGCGGGCACGGACATGGAGGCCTACTTCGACGAATCTCTTCACTGGTCTTTCGTCCGTTATCTAAACGAACTCCTACTTCCTTATTGGCTGAAGAGAACCGACCTCGACCGAGAGCAGCTGGTTGCCCAAGCCAGCCTTGCTTCTATTCGTGAGTTCCTTCAGAGCACCGACTCCATCGAAGTAGTGACGAATCGGGACGACATCGTCCTAGGCCCGGGGGATCTCGAGTTTCTCAGTCAAACCTTCGGCGATCGGGCGACCATTCATCCAACGGGGGGCCATTGCGGAAACCTCGAATTCGACCCGAACGTGCGACGCATGCAGCAGCGCTTCGTCGCTGCCGCCGAAGCTCGGAGTGAATTACGATGAAGAGCCTCATCACGACCCTGCTCACCGCGGCGATCCTGCTTGGGATGCCTGCGGCTGGCCAAGCCCAGGAGAAGTCCGAACCCGCTGTCGTCCAAGAAGCCAATCCTTTGGATCGCTGGGACCCCCTCGGGGGTTTTAATCGGCGGATCTACCGATTCAACGCCAAATTCGACCAATGGATCGTGATGCCCTTGGTTCGCGGATATCGATTCATCTTTCCCCAGTTCGCGAGAACAGGTTTCCAGAATTTCTTCTCGAACATCGATGAAGTGACGGTCTTTTCGAATTCCATACTCCAACTTGCCCCGGAAAAAGCCGTCGGGACCCTCGCCCGCACGGTCATCAACACCACATTCGGAATTGCGGGACTCTTGGACCCAGCCACTCGGGTTGGGCTGACGGCTTACAACGAAGATTTCGGCCAGACCCTCGGCCATTATGGTGTACCGGCCGGACCGTATCTCGTGGTCCCTCTCCTTGGTCCATCCAGCCTTCGAGAGGGAACCGGCCAGATTGCAGACCGCCTACTAATCTGGGGCGTCGAATACGCCATCCTGGGCGACCTTCAATATGTGTTTTCGGCTCTCTACCCGGCCGAAATTTTGGTGAGTCGCAATGCCACCAACTTTATCTACGGCGAACTCGGGCCGTTTGAGTATGAGCTTGTTCGGTATTTCTTTATGGAATACCGGGAGGCACTGGTGGACGACTGAGAATCGACTCGGCCTGGGTGCCCGGCGACGGCGCGCATTCAAAGCTCAGTGCGGAAGCAGCCGGGCCGGAAGCTCGGGCGGCTTCTCGGTGCGTCGAGAGGCCTCTGCGGCCAGTCCCCGCAGCATGCCTTTGAAGACCCGCGTGTGGAGTGGATGTAGAATCGCCCAGTAAAGAACCCCCATAATCCCACGCGCATTGAAGGAAGCAGTCTGCACAATTCGGACGCCCGATTCGAGAGGCTCAATGCGAAGATCGAGAGAGGCTTCACCGGGCAATTTCATATCGGCCCGCAGAGTAAGGCGAGAAGTTTCGTCACAGCCCTGAACCGTCCAGAAGTCGATGAGATCCCCTTTGACGAGAGGCCGGTGAATAGGCGAACCTGTTCGCATACCTGGCCCGCCGACCCAACGGTCCATAACACCCCGAATTTTCCAAAGTGAATTACCCCAGTACCAGCCGTTAGGGCCTCCAATTCGTCGAATCGCGGCGAACGCACTCGTCGCGTCGGAATGGACGTCCAGCGAGCGTTGTTCGATAAACCGGCTCCCAATCCGGGCTTTGACGAAGGGCTTCCGATCGCTGCTCCATCGCATGTCGAGGCGATCGAGATCATGCGACTCCTCCTGCAAAGCCCGCTCGATGGACTCCTTGAGGCCCATCGGCCGCACTGAGAAGGCAGAGAGTGCCGCGGAATCAACCACAACCGATACATGCTCTGCACTGTCCACGACGCGTCGACCCATTCTGAAATGGGCCGGTGTCACCAGCTTCAGCCACAGGCTGCTCAGTCTCGGCGTGATCACCGGAACCGGAATCATCATTCGGTGAAGCCCGCGCGCACCGCCATAGGTCGACATAAACTGGGCGTAGTCGACAACGGAACTGCCTCCGATCTCATAAACATGACTTTCTTCGTCGCCTTCGCTGAGGGCTTCAATCAGGTAAGCGACTAAGTCCGCCTGAGCGATCGGCTGAATGGGCATGCGGACCCAACGAGGCGTCACCATCACGGGAAGTCTCTCCACAAGGGCCCGAACAACTTCGTACGCCATGCTGCCGGCTCCAATGACCACCGAGGCTCGGAACTCGGTCACTGGGATTCCGCTGGAACGCAGGATTTCACCGACACGGTGACGACTGGCGATGTGATCCGAGCTGTGGCCCTCTGCGACCTGCGCCAGCGCTCCGAGGTAAATAATGCGCTGAATTTGAGATCGGGCCGCCGCGTCCGCGAAGTTCTGAGCGGCCTTCTCTTCCAGCGCCGCGAAGCCATCTTTCTCACCGAGGGAATGGGCCAAGTAGTAGACCGTCCCGGCCCCAGCGAGCGCCCGGTTGAGGCTATCGGGTTCAAGTAAATCAGCTTGGACGCGGAGCGCATTTCCAGGCAAAACCCGTGCGATCCGATCAGGGTCCCGGGAAACGCATCGCACCGAATGGACATGACTGGCCAGAGAGGGGATCAGAGCCGATCCGACAAAGCCGGATGCACCGATGACCACCACGTTCATTTTCTTTTTGTCCTTCATGATGCCCCTCGGGGGTTTGTTTCCATTCCTTAATCCTCGCTCATTTTCAAATTTTGTCCAGCTTTTTTCTGGACAATTTATGGACGAATACTAGGATTGGACTATTGAATGCCCCAGGGCCCGCCTCAGGCGAGCCAAAAAAGGAAGAATCATGCCGACTCTGCCCTACCGACCTCAAACTGTCGCCCTCGCAGCACCTCAACCCAGGGAGGAAAAAATCCTCCTCGCCCTCGGCATTGCCTCGGGCTCCTTTGGAGCCGGTGCCGTTGCGCTCTGGTTCCTCCTCGTCGACGCCATCACCCGGGTCCCCATGTTCTCTCCCTCTCTGGCCGGCGCCGTGGTGCTCCAGGGAGCCGCTCCGAGCGCGTCTGTCCCGATCAATCTCAGCCTGGTCGCAGGATTCTCGATCGTCCACTTCTTGGCCTTCGCTGTTTTCGGCATTGCGACGACCTTCGCCCTCCATGCTTTGAAACTGAAGGCCGCTTCGATCCAAGGTATTTTTATGATCTTCATGGCCCTGAACGCTGGGCTGTTACTCGCGATTCTCGGCCTCGCCCCGGGAATCGGTCAAACTCTTGGATGGTTCTCGATCTGCGGTGCCAACGCGGCAGCGGCTGTGGCGATGGCTTTCTGCCTGAACGCGATGCCGAAAATCGAAGATTTCATCCATCAATAGTCTCGATTGACGAGGGCTCACTCATGCGACTGCATCAACTCCACCGAATGACCTGGCTCCCTCTCTCTGTCGAAAACGCCTTTCAATTCTTCTGCGACCCCCTGAACCTCCAGCGAATCACGCCTCCTGAATTGGATTTTTCACTCAATGAAAATCCGTCGGGCAAAATGAGGGAAGGCCTCGAGATCGCGTACCGGATGAGGCTCTGGGGGGTTCCAATCACTTGGCGATCACGTATCGAAGATTGGCGACCCAATCAAAGTTTCACCGACACGGCCCTGAAAAGTCCGTACCGGCTCTGGCATCACAGGCACTTTCTAGTCCCGGAGGGTCAGGGCACAACAATGATTGATTTGGTCAACTATGCCCTTCCTTTCTGGCCCCTTGGAGAAGTGGCCCATCCCGTCGTTCGCCGTCAGCTCCGCCGCATATTTGACTATCGAGAGTCCACGATCCAAGAGCTGCTCGGGGCGCTCACACTGGAACCATCTCGTCCACCCACCAAGCAGCCTAGAACGGGGCCAAACCATGCGTTCTCTCCACTGGTTTCGAAATGATCTCAGACTGAGAGACAACCCGGCGCTCGCAGATTCCGCTCGGGCTTCGGGAGGCCTAGCGGCGATTTTTATCGTCGACTCGAAGTTGATGGCTGCCTCTGGCGGAGAAACGCCCCGCCACCAGTTCCTCCGCGCGATTCTCGAATCACTCCAATCGGAACTGCAGGAACGAGGCGTCACTCTCATATTCAAGTCAGGTCAACCCTCAAAGGTCATTCCCAAAATTTGTAGCGAGTACAAAATTGATCAGGTCACTTGGACAGAGGACTACAGTCCCTATTCGATTCACAGGGATGACCAAGTGACTGAGGCCCTGAGGGACCGGGCCATCCAAGTCCGCACCCACAAATCTCGCGTCGTATTTGATTATCGGGAAATCCTCACCCAGGACGGAAGGCCCTTTTCAGTCTATACGCCTTACTGGAAAAGGTGGTACGCGCGCCTGGAGGAACAGGCACCGAAAGCGAAACCGTTGCCTCGCTTGAAAGGCCTGCCCGTCAGTCAAGATTCACCGAAGCAGCCTTCTCTTTTAGCGTCAGCGCATGCCTCCGCGCTCGACCTTCCGTCTTCCAACGAGAAAGGTGCTGCACGCCGGCTTGACCAATTCCTTGAACGGACAGTAGGACTCTACGCCGCGGACAGAGACCGGCCGGACCTTGACGGCACCTCGAGACTTTCGCCGGCTCTCCGTTTCGGGCTTCTTTCGCCAAGGCAGTGCGTCCTCCGCGCTCTAGACGCTGTTCGGGACGACTCTTCTCGGCAGGAAGGCGCCACAAAATGGATCAATGAGATTGCATGGAGGGAGTTCTACGCAGCGGTTCTAGCCTCTCACCCCTCCGCCTCGAGGCGATCCATTCAGCCGGCCTATCGAAAGATCGAATGGAATGATGACCCGAATGGACTGAAAGCATGGCAGGAGGGGATGACGGGTTACCCGATCGTCGATGCCGGAATGAGGCAGCTTTTGCGAACCGGCTGGATGCACAACCGGGTTCGTATGATTGTGGCCAGCTTTCTCGTCAAAGACCTGCTGATCGATTGGCGAATCGGCGAACGGCACTTTTTTAATCACCTCCTCGATGGTGATCCGGCCAGCAATAACGGTGGCTGGCAGTGGGCGGCCTCCACCGGGCACGATGCGGCACCGTATTTCCGGATTTTTAATCCGACCCGCCAGGGAGAGCGTTTCGACCCCAACGGCGACTACGTGCGTCATTGGGTTCCCGAGCTTGAAGCCTTGGCCGGTTCGGCGGCGCACCGCCCCTGGGAAACTCCTTTGATGGCCGGAGGCTACCCGGAGCGGATTGTCGACCATGCAGAGAGGCGGACGCTGGCCCTCGACCGTTACAAGGCGGCCCGAGAGGCCCATAAGGCGATCGGGACCTAAATGAGTAGGGGACCGCTGACGCGTTCGCCTTAGCCTTCTTGATCGACCAAGCCTCCGTCCACTGCCCGATTCTGAAGGCGCGCATAGGGAATCGTTCCGTCTGCGTCTTGTAAGGCTTCCAATCCGAAAGTCGCGCTCATCTGCCCCAATTCGGAATCGACCTCACGAGGCTTCACCGGACGGAGCGGACAATCCCAATTGGGCGCATGGAAGTACGCGATACTGGTGCGCGCACTGCCCGAGCGTTTCGCTGGAGGAACCGCTGCGACTCTGTGCTTCGTGGCCACCGCTCGCCCTTCACTCAGATACATCAGCGCTTCCCCGACATTCACGACAAACAATTCGTCATGAGCGGGCACCGCCTGCCAATCTGACGCTCCAGGTAACATGACCTCCAGAGAACTCATCCCATTGGCCATGATGCTTTGGTGCAAGAGCGTAAGCAGATTGTCGTCATAGTGCGCCGCCATGCGAACCGACTGAGATGCTGTTTCGGGGTAGTTCAGAAACCGCAAAATGCTCACGGGGCGATGCGTCTGTTCAAACCAAGCCGCCTGCGAAACCCCGAGGGCTTTCAGGACTGCCTCCATCACTAAAGAAGCAGAGGACGCAACATGGTTAAAGTACTCCCTCCAGGCTCGTTCGAAACTCGGATTCGGAAACCAGTTCTTCGCAAAGAACCGCTTGGCTTCAGGTTGCTCGTAATAGGCCGGACATTGCGCACGTTCAGAGTCAGTGGGCTCTGTTCCGATCGTATACTTCTCGCAGAGGTCGCCCTCTCCCGCCTCTCCGGTGCCAAATCCGGCCTGAGTATCCTCTGAACCCAAAGCCGCATAGCCCCGCAGTAACCCCGCTTGTTCTTGTTTTTTTCCCAAGGGTTCTGCCAAGAAACGAGCGGTCTCTTCTCGGATCGCCGCCAGTCTCTGAAATCCTTCGGGGCGATCTCGAAGGTAAAAGAAGCCTGTCTCAAAAAGGCCTCTTTTTAGCGATGCCAGATCATCCAGCTCGGCCAAATCGACGACAGGTAAGGTGGCATGATCTCGCACTGATTCACCTTGCCTTCAAATGCTTGACCAGAAAGTCTTTCATCGCCGAAGCGGTTGTCTCTAGAGCAGCGCCTTGATAGTTACTAAAGTGGTGTCCGGGAATCATCAAAAGCTGTTTGGGTTCGTCGGATCTTTCAAAAGCCTTTTGCGCAGCCTCTACTGAACAAAGCCTGTCGTCTTCCGCCACCACGAGCAATAGCGCCGTCGGAGAGATGAACTCGACGCAGAAGCCGGGATCGAATGGGGGGTCACACCCGAAGGCATTCACGAGCTGTACGTCATTGGTCCAACCAGACCCCGGGCGCCGCCCCTCTCTCAAAAACCATTCAGCAGACTCTTCTTGGGGCAGAAAAATAGGCGGCGGGTTCGCTTCCGGTGAACGAGCATCGTCCACAACACGAAGACGCTGAGGAACATCCGAGCTCCGGTCGGCCAGACCTTGGCCGCTCTCGTCGAGCAAAACGGCTTTCATGGATTCATAGCCCGTGACCGCATCGTTGTAATTCTGGCCAGGAAATCCCGCAAGAGGCACGTTGGCCACCACCGCCTTCACTCGATCATCGAGTGCGGCGAGCACGAGGACCTCGCCCCCGCTAAAACTGCTGCCCCAAAGACCAAGCCGATCGGGATCCACCCCTTCCTGGGCTTCCAGCCATGAGAGTGCGCTGCGTTGATCCCGCATCTGCGCCCAGGGGTTGATTTCGCCTCGAGGCCGCCCGTCACTGTCCCCCAGGCATCGATGGTCGTAGACCAAGACGGCGAGGCCTGCGCGGCAGAAAGTCTCAGCAAATGGAGCCAAACACATTGAACGCGTGGCAGAGAATCCGTGGGTCATCACCAAAGCGGGAACCGGGCCGGGGGCTTCCGGCTGATAGAAATCGCCTCGCAGGGTGACGCCTCCGTGGCCTTCAAACTCGACGAGACTCTTCGACATCATTTCCCTTCGGATTCCATGCGTTTCGGGCAACATTTATGCGGAATGGAGCGTAGCGCGATGGGCCCTCGAAGGGTTTGGAAAGAGCACCTTCCACCAACGGACCGTATTGAATCTTTGTTTTTGGGCAGATATTCTGCTCCCTGTGTTGTCGCTTAACCCTCTCGCCCTCCGTGTGCTCATCGGCTTGGTCTGCGTGCTCGGCTTCACCAGCTGCCAACGTGGACCCGAAGTCGATCTCCCTCCGCTTCCCACGCAGGTCTCGGAGCAAGATTCGCCTGTGGTTGTCACCCCGGCCGCCGCTCAAGCGATCATTGATGCGCGCTGCGTGGTCTGTCACGCCTGCTATGACGCCCCATGTCAGCTTGTCTTGAGCTCGCCAGAGGGGCTACAGCGGGGAGCCAGCAAAGAAGCCGTCTACCACGCAGAAAGAATTCGTGCCGCGAAGCCCAGTCGACTCTTCGTCGATGCTTCGACCACCGAAGAATGGCGTCAACGAGATTTCTTTACGGTGCTCCAAGGTGCAGAGCCCAACTCTCCCCAGCTCCTTAGACTGATGCTTGAACTCGGCGCGGCGAACCCACCGCCCAAGGGCCAAAAACTACCGGCCGAAGTGGACCTCGCGATTGTGCGACCGCTGTCATGCCCAACGGTGAACCAGTTTGGGCGCTATGTCCGGGATCATTCCATGGGGGGCATGCCCTATGGCACGGCACCGCTTTCTCGGACCGAACTCGTAACGCTCGGAGCGTGGCTCGCGGACGGAGCCCCCAGCGATCGGCCAGAGCCGGCCATGGCTCCGGAGACGCAAAAAGCGCTCAAGCAGTGGGAATCGTTTCTGAATGGTCCGTCCCTCAAAGAAAGAATCGTGAGTCGCTACCTCTATGAGCATTGGTTTCAAGCGCATCTTTACTTCGAGACTGCATCAGAGGGCCCTTTCTTTCGTATCGTGCGTTCCTCTACGGCACCCGGTCAGCCAATTCAAGAGATCGCCACCCGGCGCCCTTATGATGATCCCGGCACAACTTCGTTCTGGTACCGATTAAGACCCGTCACCAGCACAATCGTTCACAAAACCCACACCCTCTACCCTCTAGGCGACGCGAAGAAAGCCCGTCTCACGGAATTGTTCTTGGAATCAGAATGGAGCCCAACACGATTCCCAAGTTACGAAACCAAGGAAGCCAGCAACCCCTTTGTCGCCTTCAAGGAAATTCCCGCTCGAGCCCGCTACCAATATATGCTGGACAACGCTCAATTCTTCGTCATGAGCTTCATCCGTGGCCCGGTCTGTCGAGGACAGGTCGCGACCAACGTCATTCAGGATCACTTTTTCGTAGCTTTTCTTGATCCGGATCATGACGTCTCGATCACTCAGCCGGAATTTCTCGAAGCCAACCAAGCATTTCTCGACCTCCCCGCCGAACACCTCAGCCAGCTGACCCCGAGCGCTTTCCTCGGCGAATATCGTCGGCACCAGCACGATTACCTCAGTCGTCGTAGTCAGGCCTATGCGGAAGCCCACCCCGAGGGCCTGGGGCTCAATTCGGTTTGGGACGGCGAGCAAGAAAATACCAACGCGCTCCTGACGGTCTTCAGGCATTGGGACAACGCGACGGTGATCGAAGGGTGGCAGGGCGGCTGGCCGAAAACGGCCTGGATCATCGACTACCCGATTTTCGAGCGGATCTATTACGACCTCGTCGCGGGGTTTGATGTTTTCGGCAACTTCACCCATCAGGCCTCCACACGACTCTACATGGATCATCTCCGGATGCAGGGCGAGTTGAATTTTGTCGCCCTGCTGCCCCCGGAAAGCCGAAAAGAAATTCACGAGAGCTGGTACATCGGTGCTTCGAGAAGTGTTGACTACCGGTGGGCCGATAAGTTTGACGACCCCAACTACCCTACCGCGGTCCGGTATGAAGAAGGCGGCGAATTCAAGGTTCAGCTGTACGAGAAAATCCTAAAAGCCAATGCCGCCGTTGCCGGCCCAGCCGATTCCCTCAATCGGTGCAAGGAAGATAGTTGCCCTTCAACGGCCACCCTTCCCTGGCAGAAGGAGACCGAAGACAAGCTCCGCTGGCTGACATCTGTCCGGGGACCCTGGATTCAAAATTTGCCAGAAGTGACACGACTTCGAATTCGCTCCGGCTCAGAGGCCAGCACCTGGACGCTCGTGCGAAACATTGACCACAAGAATGTCGCCTACATGTTTCACGAAGAGAATCGGATCGACTCGAGCAAAGACACTCTGACCATCGTCCGAGGCTATCTCGGGAGCTACCCGAACTTCGCCTTCGATGTCGATCTCAATCAACTCGACGCCTTCATTGCGGCGCTGCAAGCCGCGTTGAGCGAGGATGAATTTTCGGCCCTCGCTGGCCGCTGGGGTGTTCGGCGAACGGATCCGCAATTCTGGCCAACGATGGATTGGTTTGTATCGGATTTCCAAGAACAGTCGCCGACCGAAGCCGGGCTTTTTGACCTCGCTCGCTATGGGAACTACTAGGGTCCAGCCACCTGACCCGGACGCACCACAGCCTCATCGAAAGATTCAGTGCGAAACTGGATCAGGGTTTCCATGCGGGGTCGCTATTGCTGAAGGCATTGTTCGAGATGTTTTGTCGTTTGCTTCCGTCGACGTCCATCACGTAGATTTGGCTGTTTCCATCTCGAAACGAGGAAAAAATAATCTGGTTTCCGTCCGGGGACCAGGCAGGCCTCGAATCCTCTACTGAGCTATTCGAAATGTTCCTCTGATTGCTCCCATTCGTGTCCATCAAATAAATTTGTTCCTGCGAAGCGATAGATCCTTGTCTACCAAAATCAGCAATATGCGTTACTGCATCATAGTCAAGAACCAAATATATATTGACTGATGCATCGGGGATTTGAACGCCCTGTGCCGGGAAAGCTGTTACGTACGTACTTTCAACAAAATATAAGTTTTGGCCTGCCGGGACAGCATCAAACATCGCAGCAAA